>NZ_CP046104.1:5341028-5654381 GCF_009707425.1 Micromonospora sp. WMMC415
GTGGGGTCGTTCGGGGCGGATGCCTTTGGGGATGCGGATTCCTCGGCAGGGGTTGAAGGGGATGCGGCGGTCTTCAATGGCTTCTTGCAGGATCATCGACAGCACCATGATCACGTCGGCGACGGAGCGGGGTGCGAGGCGTTTGCCGAGGGTGACAGCGAGGGCTTTGACGTGTTGGCGGCGGATGTCGACCAGGGGTAGCGGGCCGAGGGCGGGCAGGATGTGCAGCCGGAGGTGGCTGCGGTAGGCCGACCAGGTGGCTGGCGCGGCTTGGTGGGTGGATTCCCAGATGGGTACCCAGTCGGTGAGGGGGATGCGTCCGCCGCGGGGGTCGATGAAGGTGTCGCGGGCGACCTCGACGTCGATTTCTTTGGCGCGGATGACGGCGTCGGCGCGGATGTCGTGGATGGAGTCGGTGGTGACGGTGCCGTCGGGCATGCGCAGGCGCACGCGGTGGCGGGTGCCGCGTTTTTCCACCCAGGCCATGGTCATGTCTCCGTTCGGTTGTCGGGTGCGGCGGTGATTGACGCTCGACTTTCGGGCTGGTTCAAGTCGCCGGAGGGCGGGCGTCGGTGGCGTCGGGTGGTGCGCCGTCCGGTGGGCGGTTGTGCGGCGGCGGCGATGATGGCGGCGAGGTCGGCGTCGGAGAAGCGCAGGTGTTTGCCGAGGAAGGTGCAGGGGATCTGCCGGCGGCCGGCGCGGCGGCGCAGCCAGGACTCCGAGACGCGCAGTCGCGCGGCAGCCTCGGCGGGGGTGTAGAGGTGCGGGTCCTGGTCTTCGTGGTGGGTTGGCGTCGGGGCGGTCGGCGGCGGTCGACGTCGGCCTCGGGGCGGGTTGGCAGGCATAGGTGGGCTCCCGGATGTTGTCGGTTCCCGCGCGCCTTGGGCGCAGGTGTGGTGGCTCGTCGCGGGCGGCGGGTGACGGCCGCCCGCGACGAGCCGCCGTGGGGCGGTGCGGCTAGTGGTGGTGGCGGAGCAGGAGGCGCAGGGCGGTCGCCGCTTGGGCGGGCACGACGCCGTTGCCGAGGACCCGCAGCGCGGCGGTGCGGGGCAGGCCGAGCGCCGGCTCGGTGACCCAGTGTTCGGGTAGGCCCATGAGCCATTCCACGAACGGCGGCGCGAGCACCGGTTTGCCGTGCTGGCCGGGTTGGGTGGGTGAGGGGACGGGCCGTCCGGTCAGCCGTTCCCAGCGGGCGACGGCGGCGGCGTAGATCCCCCACCGGGTCTCGTCGACGCGGCCGAGGCTGGTGGTCAGGTCGGTGATGGTGGTGCGCAGGTCGGTGCCGCCGTCGCCGTGGCGGCCGGGGCCGCGGGCGTCGGAGGCCCGAGGTGTAGGCAGGCGACGCTGCGGGAGGCGGACGGCGGCTGACGGCAGGGTGAGGTCTCCGTGGGAGCCGCGTTGTCCGGGGCAGCCTTTCTGCCCGTCGCTCGCCCTCGGTGTCGGCAGGAGGACGTGGGACAGCGGCGGCCGGAAACCGTTGCCGGGTCGGCGACCCGGGGTGCCGGTGTCGGTGGCGCGGGGTGTCGGCAGAAGGTGGTGGCGGGTGCCGGCGGGTTCGATGAAGTCGGGCAGGCCGTGCTGGTGGCCGGGGCCCTTGCCGTCACGGGCGAGCGTGGGCAGCGTCGGCACCGGCTCCCCTGTTGTGGGTGGCGAGCAGGAACAGTCGGTCGCGCCGGTGCGGGGCGCCGATGTCGGAGGCGCGTATGCATAGCCAGCTCGTGTCGTACCCGAGCGCGGCCAGGTCGGCGTGGACGACGTCGAGTCCGCGGCGGCGGAGGGCGGCCACGTTCTCCACGAACACGAGTGGGGGTCGAAGAATGCAAAGGGCTTGGGTGATGTGTCGCCAGAGGCTGGAATGGGGGCCGGTGATGCCGGCGCGTTTTCCGGCGTTGGAGATGTCCTGGCAGGGGAAGCCGGCGGTGAGCACCTCGACTGGTTCGACTGTGGTCCAGTCGACGGTGCGGATGTCGCCCAGGTTGGGCACGCCGGGCCAGCGGTGGGTGAGCACGGTGCGAGCGTGTCGGTCGACCTCGGCGTACCAGGCGAGATCGCCGCCGAGCACCAGCTCGACGGCCAGGTCGAGGCCGCCGTATCCGGTGCACAGGGACCCGATCCGGAGCCCGGCCAGGGCGGCGGCATTCACTCCCCCTGCCCCGCGTCGCGGCCAACCCGCCGACGGATGTTGGCGTCGCGCTTCCGGCCCTCGACCGAACCCGCGGGATGGCCGGTCGTGTCCGGGGCGCGGAAGATCAGCACGTCCTCGTGCGTGATCAGGTGCATGGGTGTGCCGCCGGTGCGGGCCTTGCGCACGGCCTGGAGTTGGAAGAACGACGGCCGGGCGATCAGGCGCCCGTGGCGAACTGCAGCGAGGAGGGCGACGCACCGCTCGGTCGGGACGAGACCGGCGCGCGTGCCGGCGGCGATGACCGCTGACGGTAGGTCGACCAACTGGCCGTTCTTGCGCCACGGCCGCGCGGTGACCACGACGGTGCCGCCGGGGCGCAGCAGGGTCGCGCAGCCGCGCAGAATATGCGCGAAGCCGTCGGTAAGTCCGGTGAGGTCTCGGTAGGCGAGGTTGCCGCGGTCGGCGCCGTAGGTGTTGTCGAACTTGGCGACGCCGTCGGCTCCGGGGCGGACCAGGCCGTGCACCGTCGGCCCGTATGGGGGTGAGGTGACGACCAGGGCGACCTGCCCGGCGAGGGCGGCGGGCAGCAGCGAATACAGTCGGGTGGCGTCCCCGCGCACGACGGAGGCCCGTCCGGTGGCGCCGTGCCGGTGGGCGTGGGTGATGTTGGCGTCGGCGATGTTCGACCAGCGCGGCTCGTACTCCACGCCGATGGCGTCGCGGCCGGCGTGGATCGCCTCGATCAGGGTGGTGCCGATTCCGCACATCGGATCGAGGACGAGGTCGCCCGGTTGGGTGTAGGCGTCCACGGCGTGCGCGGCGATCGCCGGGAGCATGCGGGCGGGGTGCTTGACCGACTCGGGCAGGTAGCGGCCGCGGCGCTGCACCGGCCCGGTCTGTTGGGCGGTCGCCCACACCGACAGGTGCTCCGGCCTCTCCGGTACGGGAGGGTGTCTGTCGGCGTTGCGGTGGCGGCTGCGGGTTGCCGATGCGGTTGGCTGGTCTTGTGGGTCGGCGTGGTGGTCAGCCACGGCGCTCACCTTCCTCGGGGCGGCGCCGTGACCGTGCGCGGGGTGGCGGGCTGAACACCAGCAAGTCGGCGTGGATCCGGTGGTGCGTGAGCGCCCACGGCTGCTCGGTGAGGGCGAGGAGTTCCTCGTCGGTGACGTGGTAGACGAAGGTGTCGGCGTCGGTGTCGGCGGTGACCGCGACGATGTGCTGCAGGTAGCCCAGTCCGGCGTTGGCCGCGGCGGCGGCCAGAGGGCTGAAGTCCTGCGGCCTGGTGATCGTCCCGGTGGGGACGGCGACGACGAGCACGAGGCAGCCGCCGGGGCGTAGCAGCCGGGTGCAGGCGGTCAGCAGGCCGGCCAGCCGCACCCGGTTGGTGGCCTCCTGCACGTCAAGCGGCCACGAGGCGACGACTAGCCGGGCGTCCTGTGGCGTGTCGTGGTCGTCGGGGTGCGGCGGGTCGGTGAGGTCGTCGCCGAACCACGCTGCCACGTCGGGCACGTCGCCGTCACCATCGCTGTCCTGGCGGTCGGTGTGGTCCGGGCGGGTGGCGGGGCCGATGATGAGGCTCGGGGGTTCGGTGAACCAGCCGGGGTGATGCCACCGCCGGCCGGTGGCACAGGCGGCGGCGAGGACGTGCTCGTCGGTGCAGTCGACGACGGTGTCGCCGGGGCGACTGTAAGCGGCGATGAGGCGGTAGGCCAGGCGGGCGCCGATCGCCTGGCCGGTGTCGGTGTCGGTGCGGGCGGTGCGCCACACGGTGATCGGCACCGGCGGCTCGCCCGGAACGAGGTCGGTCAGGGTTGGATCGATCTGCGATGGTGCCGGGTCGACGGGGCGGACAGGGTCGTGGTGGTGCGGCGGGTGCTCGCTCATGTGGTGTCCGGCTCCGCGCCGCGCCGTGATGCGCTGACACCCTCAAACCGGACTCTGTGAGCTCTGGCGAACACCCCCGGATCTGACAGACCTCTGACAGATCCGGCGGCTCGGTGGCCGGTGCTGTCCGGCGCCGTCACGTCAGGGCAGCGGCGGTGACATGGCGTGTGTCGCGGCCGTCTCGGTCATCCGGCACCGGTCGCTGCCATGGGCGCCTCGCGTCTTTGCCACCGGTCGACGTGTCGGCGATGTCGCTGTCACATCTCGATGCCCTCCGGCGGTGGCGCGCCGTGGGAGCGGCCGGTCTTACCTGGCGCTGTCAGAGTCCAAGGCCGTCACGTGCGCTGGGGACCTGACTGCTCCGCCAGAGTTCTGTGAGACGGGCGTGGCGCAATCGGTGCCGCCACGTCGGGCGTGACACGCACCGATGTGTCATCGACGTTCTCGGCTGAAATGGAGAGTGGACATGGCCGTGTCCGACACCGATTGGCCGGACTCGCCGCTGGATGCCGTCGAGGTTGCCTTCGCGGCACTGATATGCGACCCCGACCCGGTGAGACTCGACCTGGACAAACTCGGCGGTGACAGCGGTCTGCCCGGAGGTGTCATGGCCCTGCCGGAGCTGCGGGAGTGGCTGCTGGCGCACCCGCGCGCTTACCGGGGGCGTGACAGGGTGTGGCGGGAGTTGGTCCTGCGGGCGCGGCTGGATGGCCCGGCGTGGGTTGTCGTCGCGGCCGGGATGGCGTTGCCGGCGCTGCGCCGCTGCGCCGGACGGTTACGGGTCGGTTGGTCCGGTGAGGCCTACGACGTCGACGCGGAGATCCTCACCGGCTTCCTGACGGCGTTGCGGGACCGGGTGGACCTGTCGAAGCCGGCGCCGTACGCGTCGCTGTGTATGGCGGCGTGGCGGGCCGGGTACGAGCTGCGCCGGCGTGCCGGCGACAGCGTGCCCGTCGAGGATGTCGAGCACGTCATCGGGCCCCGGACGCCCACCGTTCCCTACGGGCACCCCGACCTGCTGGTGCGGAGGGCGGTCCGCTTGGGGCTGCTGGACGCCTGCGACGAGCAGCCCTACATCGACCTGCGGCTGGGGCGGCGGGCGATCGAGCCGATCGCGGCCGCCATGGGTGTCAGGGTCGACGCCCTGCGGATGCGGGTCCGACGCATCGACGAGCGCCTTGCTCGTGCGCTGGCCAGCGGGCTGCTCACCGGCGTCGCGTCCGCGCAGGCCGCCGCAGATTTGGCCGCCATCGCCAAGCACCGGGACCGGACCCGTGCCGGCCGCGCCGGCACCTGCCGCGGGAACGCGACGTCAGCGGCTGCGGCCGCCTGATCCAAAATGCCATGCCGCACCTGGGGGAATCGGCCCTGAGACACTCCTCCCATGGCCGTAACGCAGCAACTGGCAAGACTGTCTGCAGACCGGCTTGCCGCGTGCCGCAGATCGATTGAGGAGCTGGACAAGCTCTGCTCGTTCGAGCTGCTCCCTCCGTCCGACCACCTGGACCTCGACTGGTCCCCCGGCCCCATGCTGCGAGCCTGCGAACTCGGCCAGGTCGCCTCTGCGGGCCTTACCGCTCTGCGACGTGCGTTCGCCGGCGATGCGGAGATCAATCCGGCTTACCGGGTGGAGCATTCGGTCACGGCGCTCGAACCTGACGCCGTCGCTGACGTCGCGAGGGTGCTGCGCACGGTGGACCCGGAGGGGGCACTGGCCGCCGTGCCGCTGGATGCCGCGGCCGCATTGGCGGCCCTCGGTATGCCAGCGTTCGACGCACATCCGCGGGCATACCTGCATCACCACCTCGTTGCGGTCCGCGACTTCTACAGGCACGCCGCCCGGCACCGGCTCGCGGTTGCCCTCTGGTGGGACTGATCATCAGAAAATCGTCTAGCCGGACGTGTCACCCACGTCCCGAGGCAGATCTGTCACGCACGTCCTTAGACCCGACACCTCGCTGTGCCGTGGATGGCCTCAACCGGCCCACTGTGACTCCCCTGATCGCGCGCCCGCTGGCTGGGCAATGTGTGGGGGCCTTCGGGGCGCCCACGGCCTGAACGGTCCCGTCCTGCCAGGGCGCATGGACCGCTGCGGCAGGGGTCGTGGCTGGGCCGGATTGCAGGGCCTGTGAGCCGCCTGCCAGATCCGGGGGTGGTCCGGTCGGTGGCCTGTCAGGTCGGTGTGAGACGCCCGGGGTGTTCGCCAGCGCTCACAGGGACCGGTTTGAGGGTGCGGAAGTCTCCTGAGGCGGCCACGAGCCGACCGTGATGGGTGATCTTCCGCCCGCCGCCGGGCTCGAGCGGTGCGAGCCGGGAGCCTCGGGTGCCGCGCCATGTCGATGCGCTGACACCTCATCGAACCGCCGACCTGAACGGGAGGATGGGCTCCTCCCGAGGATTTCCCGCGACTCGGCACCCATGGTGTGTCCGGCGGCGGCCCCCCTTTGTCCGACGGCCCGTTCGACGCCCTGCTCCTCATCGAGGTCGGGGCGGGAGGTGAACAGTCTCATGTTCCGCAACCACATGGCACCCATGGGTGCCGTCAACCGCTCCCGGCGCACCGTCCGCGCCACCACGGTGCTCGCCGCGGTGGCCCTGGTCCTGTCCATGCCGGCCGCCGCGCACGCCGATTCCGGCGTGCCGGTGCTGGCGGCGAACTCGCTGCCGGTCGTCATCAACAATCTGCAGACCTGGCTGATGGGCATCCTCGCCGCCCTGGCCACCCTGTTCCTCGTCCTGGCCGGTGTTTACTGGGCGACCGCCGGGGGTGACCCGACGCAGGTCGAGCGGGCCAAGGCTGCGCTGCGCAACGCTCTGGTCGGCTACGGTCTGGCGGTTCTCGCCCCGGTGCTGTTGCAGGTCGTGCGGGGAATCGTCGGGGGCTGATCATGGGTTGGCTTCTGGACCAGATTCTGGACTGGCTGGCGGCGGCGATCCTCGGGTGCCTGGACGCGCTGTTCGGGGTGATCAGCAGCGCGCTGTTGGTCACTCCGAACGTCACCGGTCTGCCGCAGGTGCAGGCGCTGACCGGCCGTTCGGTGCTCGTCGTGGACACCGTCTTCGTCCTGGCGTTCGTCGCCGCCGGGGTGCTCACCATGACCGCCGGTGGCAGCGAGGCCTTCCGCTACAACGTCAAGGACCTCCTCCCCCGGCTGATCGTCGGGTTCGTCGCCGCGCACTTCTCGCAGCTGTGGTGCGGCACGCTCATCGACCTGGCCAACGCGCTGACCGCCGCGCTCACCACACCCGATGGGGACAGCGACGGCGCTCTCAGCGCGATCAGGACCCACGTCACCGGCGGGCAGGACAAGGCCTCGCTGCTGCTGTTCGTGATCTGCGTGGCGATCATCGCCGTCCTGCTCGCTGCCACGGCGTTCAGCGTGATCGTCCGCTTCGCTGTCGTTCTCGTCCTGACCGCCGCCGCCCCGCTTGCCCTGGCGTGTCACGCGCTGCCGCAGACCGACCCGGTCGCCCGCTTGTGGTGGCGCTCCTACCTCGGGGTGCTGGCGGTGCCGGTGGTGCAGGGCTTCACCCTCTACGCGGGGCAGTGGATGCTCACCGATTCGCGGCACCTGCTGCCGGTGCTCGGCCTGCCGGTCGAACCCGGCGGGCTGATCAACCTGTTCGTCGTCATGGTCATGCTCTGGACGACGCTGCGGGTGCCGTCCCTGATGCGCCGCTACGTCACGACCGGAACCGGCGGTCGCGGGGGAACCATGCTCGGCGCGGCCGTGCGGGTCATCCTGGTGCAGCAGGTCACCCGGTCGGTTCCCGGCATTGGCCGCGGGCTGCGGGCGGTGGCTCGATGACCGCCCATACCGATCAGAGCGAGGCGGGGCGGGTGCGGATGCCCGCCGACGTCGATGCCCCGGACAAGGTCGCCTACGGGCTGACGTTCCGGCAGTTGGCGATTCTCGCCGTCGCCGCCCTCGCCTTCTACGGTGCCTGGCGGGCGGCGCGCGGTGTTGTTCCGGTGCCGGTGCTCGCCGGCGCCGCCGTCGTGGCCGGCGGCCTCGTGTTCGGCGTCGCCGTTGGCCGACGCGACGGACTGCCGCTGGACGTGTGGCTGCTCGCCGCGGTCCGGCACAGCACGTCCCCGAAGGCGCTGTCGACAACCGACAGCACCACGAGAACGCCGACCTGGGTGCAGGCCCCGGCATCGACAATGCCGCTGCCGGCGCCGTTAACGCTGCCCGCCGACGCCATCGACGACGGCGGGGAGATCCGCTTGGGCGGGACGTGGGCGGCGATGGTCGCCGCGACGACCGTCAACCTCGCGCTGCGCACCCCGGACGAGCAGGCCGCCTTGGTCGACACGTTCGGCCGGTGGCTGAACTCCCTGTCGACGCCGACGCAGATCGTGGTGTCGGCGCAGCCGGTGGACCTGCACTCCGCCGCCCGCACCCTCGCCCGCACCACGGAGCGGTTGCCGCACCCCGCCCTGGCGGACGCGGCCGGCGACCACGCCCGGTTCCTCGACGACCTCGCCCAGCGCCGGGACCCGTTGCGCCGGCAGGTCCTCATCGTCACCCGTACCGGCCCGGGTGAGCGCGAGCACGCCGCCCGGCGGCGCTCCGACGACAGTGTCCGCGCCTTGTCCGGTCTCGGCGTCACCGCTCGCGTCCTGGACGCGGCGGCCGTCACCGCCGCGCTCGCTGGCGCTGCCGACCCCTACCGGCCGCCCCGCCCCGGCGGGCTCGCCGCCCCCGACACCGTCATCACCGCGACCCGATCGCCCCGAAGGAGCCCACAGACATGAAGCTGCGCCACCGTGGCGGGCCTGCCGACCATGACCGCCGGCGCCAACGGCTGGCGGCCACCGTCGCCCCGGCGTCCGTGGACGTCACCTCCCGGTTCCTGCGTGTGGGCGACGGCTACGCCGCCACCCTGGTGGTGACCGGCTACCCGGCCGAGGTCGGCCCGGCCTGGCTCGAACCGCTGCTGTCCTGGCCCGGTCGCCTCGACCTCGCTCTGCACATCGATCCGCTGCCCGCGCCGGTCGCCGCTGCCCGGCTGCGCAACCAGCGTGCCCGCTTCGAATCGTCGCGCCGGGCCGACGCCGAGCGCGGCAAGCTGCCCGACCCGGTGGTGGATGCGGCGGCCGACGACGCCGCGGACCTCGCCGCGCGGCTCGCCCGCGGCGCGGCGAAGCTGTTCCGCGTCGGCCTCTACCTGACCGTGCACGCCCGCACCGAGACCGAGCTGCTGGAGGCATGCGCGCAGGTGAGAGCCGCCGCCGCGTCCACGCTGCTGGAGGTGCAGCCCGCCACCTGGCGGCACCTCGCTGGGTGGACCACCACCCTGCCCCTCGCCTCGGACGCGCTGCGGAGGCGTCGCACCATGGACACCGCCGCCCTCGCCGCGGCGTTTCCTCTCGCCTCCGCGGATCTGCCCGCGCCGCTGCCCGGCGACCCGCCCGCCGAGGGTGGGGTGCTCTACGGGGTGAACCCGGACTCCCGGGGAATTGTGTGGTGGGATCGGTGGGCGCAGGAGAACCACAACTCCGTCGTGCTAGCGCGTTCCGGCGCGGGCAAGTCGTACTTCGTGAAGGTGGAGATCCTGCGCACCCTCTACCAAGGCGTGCAGGTCGCGGTCGTTGACCCGGAGGACGAGTACGGGCGGCTGGCCGACGCGGTCGGCGGGGCCGTGGTCCGCCTCGGCGCCGCCGGGGTGAAGGTCAACCCGTTCGACCTGCCGACAGGCGATTCCCGTCCCGACGTGCTCACCCGCCGTGGGCTGTTTCTGCACACCCTCATCTCCGTGCTGGTGGGCCAGCAGCCGCCACCGGCGCAGCGGGCCGCCCTGGACCGGGCGATCCTGGCCACCTACCGGGCCGCGGGCATCACCGCGGATCCGGCCACCCACCACCGGCCCGCCCCGCTCCTGCGTGACCTCGCCGATTGCCTGCGCGCCGACACCGACCCGGCCGCGGCAGAGCTGGCCGCCCGCCTCACGCCTTGGGTTGGGGGCTCGTTCTCGGACCTGTTCGACGCGCCCACCACCACCCGCCCCGACAGCCACCTGGTGGTGTGGTCGCTGCGGCACCTGCCAGACGAGCTGCGCACCGTCGGCACTCTCCTCGCCCTGGACGCGATCTGGCGGCAGGTCGACACCTCCGGCCGGCCGGTGGCGCGGCGGCTCGTCGTGGTCGACGAGGCGTGGCTGCTGATGCGCGACGGCGAGGGGGCCCGGTTCCTCGCCCGGATGGCCAAGGCCGCCCGTAAACGCCACGCCGGTCTGACCGTCATCACCCAGGACGTCGCCGACGTCCTCGGCACCGACCTCGGTCACGCGGTGGTCGCCAACGCCGCCACCCAGGTGCTGCTCAAGCAGGCCCCCCAGGCCATCGACACGGTCGGCGACGCGTTCGGCCTCACCGCCGGCGAACGCCGCCTGCTCCTCGCGGCCCGGGTCGGCACCGGGCTGCTGATCTGCGGCACCAACCGGACCAGCTTCGAGGCCATCGCCTCTCCCGCAGAGCACCAGCTGTGCACGACGACACCGTCGGAGCTGGCCGACCTCGATGACGGAGAGGACGAGCTGTGACACCACCGATCCCACTGTTCGCATCGCCGGCACCCAGTCCGCCCGACGTCATAACTCCGCCCGGCGCGCCAGCGCGGTGGGTTCTGCAGGCCGCCGAGTGGGCGGCCGATCGGCCATGGCTGCTCGGCGTCGCCGCCGCGCTGCTGACGGCCGCCGTGGCGGGGCGGAACCTGCTCGACGGGTGGCGGCACCGCCGCCACGCCGACGGCGCCCGGCTCGTCACCATCGCGCCGCCGCCTGAGGTCGACGCGCACGGCGCTGCGGCGCTGTGGGCCAACCTGCACGGCACGCTTACCCCGTCCCGTCGCCGCAGGCTGCTGTTCGGCAGCCCGCACGTCGGGTGGCAGTACACCTGGAGCGGGCGGCGGCTGCTCATCGGCATCTGGGTGCCCGGGACCGTGCCGCCGGGTGCGGTCGAGGCCGCCGTTCGAGCCGCCTGGCCGGGCGCCACCTGCACCACCACCGAAGCCCAGCCGCCGATCCCGCTCGGTGTCACGGCCGCGGTCGGCGGGCAGCTGCTGCCGGCGGCGGCGCAGTGGCTGCCGATCCGCACGGACCACGACGCCGACCCGCTGCGGGCGCTGATGTCCGCCTGCTCCGGGCTGCGCGCCGACGAGTACGCGTGCGTGCAGGTTCTCGCCCGCCCCGCCACCGCACGGCACGCCGCCTCCGCGCGCCGGGCGGCCGGCCGGCTACGTGAGGGCAAGACCGCCGTGCCGACGTTCAACCCCGCCGCGCCGCTGCGGTGGCTGATCGACGTGTTCCTACCCGGCGCGTCGACGACAAGCCGCAGCAGCGTCCAGGGCGCCGGTCGGCGGGATCCGGGGGTGGAGCGCGACGTGCGGGCGGTTCTCGACAAGACCGCGCATCCGCTGTGGATGATCGGGATCCGCTACGCGGTCGCCAAGGACACCCGCCGCCACCGCAGCGACCCGTATCCCCGGCTGCGTGGGCTCGCGGACGCGGTCGCCTCCTCGTTCGCCGTCTACGCCGGCCGTAACCGCCTCGCCCACCGGGCCCGGATGGCCGCCCCGGTGGCGGTGGTCGCCGCACGGCGGCTCGGGCCAGGCTTCCTCGCCTCCACCCCCGAACTCGCGGTGTTGGCGGCGCTGCCGCGCGACCTGGCGGTGCCCGGCCTGGACCGGGCCCGGGCCAAGTCCGTGCCGGCGCCCGTCGCGGTTCCCACCGGCGGGCGGGGTGTGAAGGTCCTCGGCGACGCCACGGTCGGTGGGCACGCGGTGGCCCTCGCGGTGCCGGACGCCCGGTATCACCTGCACGTGGTCGGATCCACCGGCTCCGGCAAGACGACCCTGCTGGTCAACATGGCCGTCGACGACATCACCGCCGGCCGGGGCACCGTGGTCATCGACCCGCACGGCGACATGGTCCTCGACATCCTCGACCGGCTACCCGCCACCGTCGCCGACCGCCTCGTCATCTTCGACCCGGACCAACCGAACCCGCCGACCATCAACCCCCTCGCCGGCGACGACCCCGACCTCGTCGTGGACAACCTCGTATCGATCTTCGGCAACATCTTCGCCAAAGCCTGGGGGCCCCGCATGGACGACGTCATGCGCGTCGCCTGCCTCACCTTGCTGCGGCACGCCAACGTCACCCTGCAGCACATCCCACCCCTGCTCAACAGCGCGCAGTTCCGCTCGGCGATGACCGTCGGCCTCGACGACCCAGCCGGCCTGTCCGGGTTCTGGCAGTGGTACGACGACCTCAACCCCGCCCTACGCTCGCAGGTCATCGGGCCCGTCCTCGCCCGGCTGCGGGCGTTCCTACTGCGGGACTTCGTCAAGCGCACCATGCGCCACCCCCGGTCGAGCTTCGACATGCGCCGAGTCCTCGACGGCGGGGCTCTCCTGGTGCGTATCCCGAAAGGGCAATTGGGTGAGGACACCAGCAAGCTGCTCGGCTCCCTGATCCTGGCGCAGGTGTGGCAGGCCGCCACCGCCCGCGCCGCCCTCGCCCCGGACAGACGCCGCGACGCCACGCTGATCATCGACGAAGCGCAGAACTTCCTGACCCTCGCCAATTCGCTGGACACGATGCTCGCCGAAGCCCGCAAGTACCGACTGTCCATGGTCCTCGCGCACCAGGACCTCGCCCAGTTCCCCAAGGACCTGCTCGCCGCCGCCTCCGCGAACGCCCGCAACAAGATCTACTTCAGTGTGGCGCCGGAGGACGCCCGTGTCCTCGCCCGGCACACCCTGCCCGAGCTCGACGAGCACGACCTCGCCCACCTCGACGCCTACACCGCCGCCGCCCGCCTCGTCGTGCACGGCCGACAGACACCGGCATTCACTCTGCGCACCCGCCCACCCAAACCCATCGTCGGGGAGGCGACCGCGATCCGACAGGCCGCGGCCCGAACCGTGCCCTCTCAGGACACCAGCGCCATCGACTCACTCGTCGAGACATTCTCGTCCCGACCCAACGACCGGCGTCGCGGGCCTGGCTAACCACCAGCGATGTCTTTATACGGAAGGATCTCCTGGGACAGCGAAGCCTGTGGGTTCCTGGCACACTCCACCACAAGATCATCCGCAATTGCCGAGCTAGGCGCTGTGCTTGCAGGTTATCGCCGACAACCAGCTGCCACTCCGACGCGGGGGAGGTACCCGACTCGCCAGCGGGCGCGCTGACGGCGAGCTAGCCGCCGCCCTCGCCAGCAAGTCTGTCGACCACCGCGGCACCGAGGAGTGGCTCGTCCAGATCTGGCCCGCCGTGCCGGATGCCACCGGAGCTGTTTAGTGTTCAGCCCTGCTTAGGCAGCCGCCGCCTGCCCGGCGGTGGCAGTCTGGGCCTGCTGCCGGCGACGCACGCCGGCCCGCCTTCCTACCCGACGCCCGTCCCTGGGCTCCGCCGGTGGCCAAACCGCGCCTGGCAGCCGAGCAGGTGCAGCGCGAGGCACGCATCGCAGGCAGCGGACTGGACACCCTACGCCTGCTCGTGCCTTCACCCAAGACGCCCTGCCTCGGCGACGGCAGCTGGGAGGACCTGTTCGCGCCTGGAGTGGCTGGCTCTCGTGAGGCACAATCGGTGAACGTGATCTAGAGCGTCATCGCGGAGATTCGACATGACTGACCTGACCGGCGCCGTCTGGCGCAGGAGCACTCGCAGCAGCGGCAACGGTGGCAACTGGGTCGAAGTCGCGATCAATCTTCCCAACATCGTGGCCGGCCGCGACTCCGCGGACACCACGAGTGTGGCACTCATCTCGACCCCGTCGGGGTGGGTCGGCTTTTTCACGGCGGCAAGGTGCGGGGGTCTCGTCCGGTGAAGTTCAGCTTCGACGTCGGTGTCCACGAGCGGCACCAGGTGACGTTTTCTTTCGACAAGTTCTGGGGCGGATTGTCGATCATGGTCGACGGTGAACCGGTGCATCGGGAGCTGCGGGTCATGTCGGTGGACTTGGTCAAGCGGTACCAGTTCACCGTAGGCGTCGACGAGCGGCACAACGTGCTCATCGAGAAGGAGCGCAAGCTGCTCTTCGCCGGCTTCCGGCCGCAGCGGTGCCGGGCGTACGTCGATGGGCATCTCGTCGCCGAGCAAACGGTCTGACCGGGTTCTCCGATCGTCGGGCCGCAGCTGCCCCCACGAACGGCGTCCACTGTAGGAGGATGTGCGGTGCCATGACCGGCCGGACGGCGCCGGTCGGCGTAAACGGGGGCAGCGCCATGAGTTTCGACGTCGATGTGGCCGCGCTGCGCGGCCTACCGGCGGTGTTTGACCGGCTCGGCGACGACGCGCGGGCCGGATTGACCTACCTCGACACGAACACCGCCCTGGAGTACGGACCAGGGTTCATCAACAAGCTCACCGGCAAGCACGAGCAGGCCATGTTGGCTGTCCGTGACTTTGTCGAGGACATCGCCAAGTACACCGCCGCGGACACCGGGTCGTCGCTGCGCCAGGCCCTTGACTACTACGAGCGCACGGACGAGGCGGCGGCGGAGCAGTTGGACCGCACCTTTCGGGGAGGCGGTCACCTCGACCGCTCGCAGTACGCGAGCCTCTATCGGGCGGCCGGTCCCTCAGCGGTGTTCGCGGATCCGGTCGAGCCGCAGGTCAGTCTGCGGGCGGTGCCGGATTACAACAAGGATGATGCGTTCCAGTTCGAGCCGCAGTTGTGGGACATGGCCAGTCCCACATCGCTAACCCGGGACGCGATCTGGGGCGCCACCTGGCTCGGCGCGAAACTGGGTATCTGTGACCGCGCCTACGACCCGTACGAGTCTTTGATCAAGCCGCTTGCGGGTGACTGGACCGGGGTGCGCGGGTGCGCCGACGTGTTCGACAGCCTCGCGGCGGCTCTGGGCGGCATGGCCGACAACCTGCGCTGGGCCGCCCTCGGTGCCGACCAGTACTGGCAGGGCAAGGCGGGCACCGCGTTCCAGGCCCACGTCGTGGGCTCCGCGCGCAAAATCGACGTCGCGGCCGGGCCGCTAATCGCGCTGGCGGCCGAGTACCGCAAGACGGCCGAGGCGATGTTCGAGATGGGTAAGGTGCTCGGCTCCCTGCTGTCCGACCTGGTCGACGCGGCCATGATCTTCGTCGCGGCCGCCAGCACGGCCGCGGCCACCTCGGAGACCGTCATCGGCGGCGTGGTTTTCGGCGCAGCGGCGCTCTATGAGGGCTACAAGATGTGGGACATCCTGAAGGAGGCGCTGGACCTGGTGGGCCGAGCTGATTCACTCACCAGTGCCTTCACCTCAGCCGTCGGCGACTTCGGGATGGCTGCGGGGCCAGGTGAGCTGCCCGTGCTCGCCCCGGCGCCGGTCGGGCTGCCCGAGTGACCGGGCGTCGGGAAGGATGTTCAATGTGAACCAGGTTCCGCCCGCCCGTCCGGAGGACATCCTCGCCGCAGTGGACCGCACCCCGTACGGGGAGGTCCTGCGTGACGAGTCCCGCCGGCGGCAGCTGGTCTACGAGGCGATGATGTCCGGCCCCGACCCGATCGGCCGCGAAATCGCCCAGCAGCTGCGGTCCGGCAGCGTCACCCCACGGGATCTGCTCGCCGTGGCCGACTACCGGGAGTTCTTCAGCCGCGCCCGGGCCGACGCCGAACGGCTCGACCTCGACGCCCTCGCCGCGTCCGCCTCGGCCCTCGACCACGACGAGCTGCCGACAGGTGACCTCGACCGGGACACCGCCACCGGCGTCGGTTACCGGCCACGAGCGGAGGATGAGGGTGAGCGGCAGGAGGATTGGTGGCGGTGAGGACGCTGTCGAAGCAAGCGGACAAGTGGCTCGGCCGGGTGCTGGTGTCGGTCGGGTGCGTGATCGCCGCGCTGTGTCTCGGTCTCATGGGCTACGCCCGGTCCGGTGACGTCGACGCCGGACACACCTGGAACGGGGACGCCCCCGCTTACCTGACCAGCGCCGTACGCGGTGGCGAGCACCAGTGCACCATCACCCCGGACGACGGCGAGGCCCGGACGTTGAACGTGCCGTCCTGGCCGAACCGCGGACCGCACGTCAACGGTCGGCAGGTGGATCCGTGGTTCGCGGGCACCGCGCAGGTGTCTTGCACCGACCCGGTGTATCTGACGCAGGGATGGATGGTGCGGCTCTATCCGCTGGTAGAGCAGTGGCTGGTGCTCCTGGCAGGCCTCGTGCTGGCGCTGGTCGGGTTGAACCGGCTCGGCCTGTTCCGCCACACCTCCCGCTACCCGTGACGCCGATCAGTCCGCGTGCCACGGCACGCGCCAGTTTCGTGCACCGCTGACCGGGTCTCAGCCCGCCAGGTCTTACCTACACGGCAATGATCGAGCCACCGTGGCGTAATGCTGATCATGGCGTAGCCATCGCGGAGGTTCGCGGTCCTCGATCACCCAAGCGTTCGGCCGCTGCAGCACTATCATTCCACCGAGAAGAGGACGTCCTGTCGGGGTGATCTTCCGTCGCGTGGCGTGAGCGCTAAATCTCCAGCCGCAGTCCGGCCCATCGGTCGAGCCATCCCTTGACCTCCACGCGGCGCTGTACCTTCGCGCGGCCCGCTGCGTTGTTGAAGGCTGGAGAGGGGCGGACAACCAATCCCACAAGGTCAGCCAGCCCATGGCAGGACACCAGGCGAACAGAGTCACCCCGCAGAGTAACCGCGACGCACGTTGCCGTTTCGGGCCAGCGCGATATCGCGTCCAGGGCCGACGTGTAGGGCTCATCGCCATTGCGCAGATGCATCCGTGCTTGATTACGAATCTCCCACGGCACCTTAGGCAGGGCCCCTATGGCTTGAACTTCGGCGCGTGCGTCCTCGCGTGGGTCCAGCTTTTCCGGGTCGAAGTAGGCGACATCCACGTCGCGTTCCGGCGAGACCGGGAGGTTGCTGATCGCGTCCCAGACGCGGTTGCGTACGAAGCCGGCACCGATCCACCAGTCCGGTAATCCAAGGTCGGCCGCAGCCCGGAGGACTCTCATTGCTCCCGGGTCTGACTCGATGACGCCCACAACGTCCTGCGCGCTCATGACCACCCGAGGGACCCTAGACCAGCGGACGGACGCACCGCTTGCGAGACGGAGGCTGAGGGCAGAGCGGTGTCTGTCACCGACGCGCTCCGGACTGTCGCCCTGCACCGGCGCATCGACGCGCAGTGGCTATGCCGCCCCTGCGTGCAGAACGCCCAGAGCGGCCCCGTGTGGTCCAACGCCGGCCTGACCGGCGTCGTGGGCAGAAAGATCGGCACCACAGTGGCCCAGCCTCGCCCGAGTCGAACTGGCCACCGCGGAGTGAATCGACTGGTACAACAACCAGCGCCTGCACTCAGCCAACGGGCACATTCCGCCGACCGAACACGAATCAACGTTCTACGGCCCAACCCCAGCCCCATGAGGCGGTTGGAGTCAACAGCTGAGTTCTCCACAGAACCCGAGGCGATGCAGCCTCAAACCTCCGGCACGTCCGGTCTACCGGTTGGCATGTTGATTCGCGCGTCGACAACATGTCTGCACCGGCTCGTCCACGGCCCTCCGTCACCCCTTCCCTAGAGGCTTCACTATCCCTTTCACCACTGATCACCCTGGCGCGCTGACAGATCCGCCGTCCGGGCCTGTCAGTGCTGCTCATCGCCGCTGACCGCGGTCGGTCATCGTCGCGCCGATCTCAGAAACCCCTCCTGGTGGGAGGGATTCCTCACTTACTCGTCATGGGAGCTTCGCTCGTGCCCACCGCTCGACACCCCTCACCCTCGCCTGCTCGCCGCTCGTCGTCAGCTCGGCTCGATCGACTCGACCGCCTGCGTCGCCTGACCGGTCGCGACCACGACCTGCTGTCCTGGTTGGCCGAGCACTACGTGCTGTCAGCCGACCAGATCGCTGATGCCCTGTTCCCGTCCCGCCGATCCGCCCGGCTGCGACTGGCCATCCTGCACCAGCTGGAGGCGGTCAGCCGGTTCGTCGACGTCACCACCGGCAGCGGCCAGTACCTCTACACCCTCGGCCCTCTCGGCATGGTCGTGCATCCGACCGCGTTCAACGACCCGAACCGGCCCGACATCCCCGCACCCCGCTCCAGCATCGAGCGCACCGAACGCATCATCGGCAGCCGCAAACTCGCGCACCTGCTCGGCACGAACCAACTGTTCATCGACCTGATCGCCTATGCCCGCGGCAACGACAACGCGAAGCTGGCGCGGTGGTGGTCCGAGCAACACGCGACCGCCGTGTTCGCCCGCTCCGGCATCCGCCCTGACGGGCACGGCGTCTGGGCAGCGGGCGGCCGGCAGGTCGGATTCTTTCTGGAACACGACAACGGCACCGAACCCCTGGGTACGGTGCTGCGTAAGCTCCGCGGCTACGAGGCCCTCGCCGCCTACGGGCCCAGGTATCCGGTGCTGCTACGCGTGCCCGGCCGCCGCCGCGAGCGCCACCTGCTCTCTGCTCTGGCCGGTGTGCCCACTGCCATGCCGGTGGCTACCGGAGTTCACGGCGAGCATCCCGCCGGGCCCGCCTGGACCATTACCTCCGACCCGGACTTGCGGCGGTGGTTGCACGAGCTGCCCTCGGACCATGGCCCGGACAATCCGGCGACCAACCCCCACCGCTTTCCCGACGACGGCCCTACCAACCTCGGCCCGTAGCACGTCGCTTCGCGGGCAGGTCCGAGCGCCGTCTGTCACGGCGGACGATCATTTGTGGGACCGGCCGGATCTCACAGGCTCTCGACCAACGGCTCACAGTGGTCGGTTCGAGGTCTGACGACGCAGCTCACCGGCACTTCTGACGATCATGACCGTGGTGGGACTGACAGATCGGGCCGCTACCGTCTTCGGCACTACCTTCTCTTTCGCTTCACCTGGTCCGGTCCCACCTCGGGAACCACCGCCGCGCCCCCTGCGGTGCGCTTCGCCCACCCGCCCGTCAAGCCGGTCGGCTTCCGCGCCGCGCGGCGACCCCGATGGTCGCACCGCACCACCTCGCACGGACCTCTCCCCCTGTTCACCCGCAACCGCCCCATGCACCCGGTGGGCCGGTCACGTCCGCGCGCCTACGACGCGCTCACACCAAGGAGGCAATCTGTATGACTGCTACACCTGCGGCAAGCACGCCGCTGACCCGCTACGGCAAGCGCGTCAGGGCTGTAACGCCCGGCAGGGGCAGCAAGCCCGCCGCGCCGGGCGGGGCCACCGCCAGCACGGTAGCTACCGGCACGGTGGTGACGCCGACCGCGACGGTCCGCATCATGATCGTCTGTCTGCCCGACGGGCTGTCATCGCAGGCTCTGGTCGACGCCCGGTTGGATCGGCACTTCGGGGTGTCCGGCACCCTGCAGCCCAGGTTCTGGGCCAGCCCCGCCCTATGGCGGTGGCAGCGCGCCCAACTGTTCGGACTGCGGACCGGCCGACCGGCCTACTGCGCCGGCGGACCGGTCAAGCTGCTCGACCTGGCCGGTATGCGCCACGCTGCCGGCGTCGGTGCCAGCATCCGGTTCGAGGTGTGGCGGCGGGTCGTGCACGGCACCCGCCCGGCCCATCCCTGGGCGGTGATCCACGCCCGTCACCTGGCCGACCCCGCTCGGTATCCGCGCGAGCGGGCGGAGGCGGATTTCCACCACCAGCCGCGCGTCAATGCGATGCGGATGCACAACGTCGTCAGCTACGGCGCCCACCGGCTGCCGACGGAAGAGTTGGAGATGTTCCAGGCAGGCCCGGTGGCCTACCAGCACTACAGCGCCGCCACCGCGGTGTGCGGTGACGCGCTGCTGCTGCCTGACGGGCACAAGCTCGCCCCGGCCAGCGACGCTCTCTGCCACCGGGTGACCTACCTCGAGCAGGCCATCCGCTACCTCGACACCGTCGAGCCCCACCAGCGGCTACTGGCCGTCGCCCTCTGAGACGACCAGAAGCTGGGGCGGCCGGGCGCAACCGCCACCCCTCGCATCAGCAACAGCCTGACCAACTCCACCACCGTCTCACCGCCCAGCCCGCGTTCTCACCTCGGCGGGTGCGGGCCTGCAACCCGGCCCCGGCGAGGTCGGGCCGGCTCGCCACGAGCCGTGTAAGCAGCACGGCTCCGGTTCGACGCGAACCGCTCGCAGTTGCGACTCCCCACCACCTGCCGGCGGCATCCCGTCGGTCTACGAAAGCGAGGCCGCCACACGCGGCCAGCCCTGCCCGCCGGCTGCGGCAGTCAGCGCGGCCGGCGGCCCCGGGCGGGGGCGCCCTCTGAATATCTCGGCCAGCGAAACGGCCGCTTTTCCCTCTTCCCACCATCGAACCTTGGAGGTCTCTCCATGTCCTATCGACTGTGGTTCCGGCTCGACGACGTGCTGCCCCTCGCGGAGCACGCCATGGCGTGCCCGGCGCACCGCATCACGGGCGCGCAGGCGCGCGGGCTCGCGCCCCTGGCGCCTGGTTTGATCTGGACGGGCACCAGCAGGCGCGACGTCCTCGTCTCCAACGGCCTGCCCGGTTGGTACAGCAAGTCCGGCGACGTACACGCCGCCGAGGCGGGCACCTGGCGGCACATCACCACCGATCGGCACGGCGTCGCCGGCCGACCCGACTACTTTCAGGCATTCCTGCCGCTGCGGGCCGGTCAGGCTTTGGGCCCGGTGATCAGCATGCTGCGCGGTGCCCGGCACACCGGGCGGCACTGGGTTACGGTCGACATCGACCCGGCCGACGGGCACCTCATCGGACCCGACCGGGTGCGGGTCGTCCAGCACCGCGACCAGCTCATCCCGCCCGACGGCGGGTGGGCGCTGGCCATGGTCACGTCCCGTGCCGTGGCTGGTCGCGTCTACCCGGCGCTGGTCGCCGACGGCTACACCAGCGACGCCGGCTACCAGTTGCCTCGGTTCGACCGCGCCACCGTCGAGCAGATGATCGCTGACCTCGACGCGGTGCACGCCAACCCGGACCGGAGCACGGATCCGATGCCCGGCGAGTACCCGCACCTGCGGCTGACCGGCGACGTCCTGGTCGTGTTCGACGAGCACGACGACGGCGAGCACGTCACGTACCGGGAGACCGACCGGGTGCACCCCGACCCGGAGGGCCGCTACCCGCTGGGCGCCTACACCTGGCCCTGGCAGCTGGCCGCCACCTGAACCGCACACCGACGAGCCACGAGACGAGAGCCTATGGCCGTCCCCGGGCGAACATCACTAGCTCCTCTCCGAGGTCGATCATTTTCACTGTCCAGCCCGCGGTTAACCAGGCGTGCGCCTGCACCCGGGTCCGGTTGACGGTGTTGCCCCACCAGGTGCGGTCGTAGCGCGCGCTCGGCGGCAGCGATCGGCCGAGGATCTCCTCAAGCCGCCGGAAGCTCATCCGAACGGTGTCCGTGTCCGCCGCTTGACGCTGAAGAAACCCGGTGAGTGGGTCGTACTTCGCCACAGCAGGATCGTCCCTGGCCTCGCAGCCGTGGTTCGCATGTCCGATGCGGTAGGCGTTCACGGCACGCGTCGCCGGTAACTGTAGGCCCGTTTCGCCGCCGCAGCACCCCGTCAGCTCGACGGTATCGCCTCCGCCTCCTCGACCGCCGGTCGCGTCGCGGAAGGCCGCCACGTTAGGCCGCTGGCCATGATGCGTGCCCGACTGCCACCGATTGACGCCCTGCGGCTGGCCGGGCACGCGCTTCCTTGTCCCGAGATCCGGTCACGGCACTTGATCACCACCGCGTGTGGAGCGTGGATCAGTGCTGCCCTCACTCAAGGAACGGACGTATGCCCATGACGAATGCAACCGAGGCTGTGCCGGCGCACAGCATGTTCAAGGTCCTCGCCGCGCTTGGCGCGCTCGCTGAGGCCACCGCCGGGGAGGTGGCCGAGCACGCCGGGCTCGGCTACTCCACCACCACGGCGAAGCTGCGCGCCTGGGAGCAGACCGGTCAGGTCGAGCGGTTCCACGCCGACGACGGCCGGGCGGTGTGGCGGCTGACGGACACCGGCCGCACCGCGACCGCCACCGCACCCACCGGCGACGGGCAGCAACCGTCGGCCGCCCAGGAAGGCGCCGCCGAGGCCGGTGACCGGGACGTCACCGACGAGCGGCCCCGGAGCGGCATCCCGGCCACGCCCAGCGAGCCGCCGATCGCGTCCGCCACCGATCAAGCCGCAGACCACACCGCCGTCGACACCGCCGCATCCACCGCCCGGAGCGCCGCGCCACCCGCCCTCGACGATTCACAAGAGACGCTGGCGGGGCCGACGCCCGACGAGCAACCCGGCACGCAGACGGAAGTCAGCACCCACGAGGACCGGCCGGACACGGCACGCCGCGGTAAGGGGTCGCTGCGTGGGGCGATCCTGGACATCCTCGAGGCCCATCCCGACCGGGCTTACAAGACCGGTGAGCTGTGCAAGCTCATCGACGCCGCCAACGCCGGCACGGGCGCGGCCAAGGCCAGCGCCGGAGCGGTCGCCAACGCGGCCACGAAGCTGGTCGCCGACGGCCTGGCGGTGCAAACCGTCGAGCGGCCCGCGACCTTCCAGGTCTCCCCTACCCGCCGCGGCAACCAGTAGCCGCTGTCCGGCAGCCCAGGGGCGGGCGTTCAGTTTGGCCGCTTCCCGCCCGCCCCCGGTGCTCCTTCTTAGACAAGGAGCGTTCCGAGTGTCTCCCACCGTGCACACGATCGCTATCGCCGTCGGCGGGATCCTCGCCGGCCTCGCCCTCGCCGGCACCCTCCTCTGGCAGCAGCAACAGGCCGTCCGCGTGGCCCGCTACCAGGCCACCCACGACGATGTCACCGGTCTGCCCAACCGGCGGATGTTCCTCACCCGCCTGCGCGCCGCTCTCGCCGACAACGCGCCGGTCGGGGTGGTGCTGCTCGACCTCGACCGGTTCAAGACGGTCAACGACACCCTCGGCCACGACGCCGGTAACGACCTGCTCGACCACGTCGGCCGGCTCCTCGCCGCGCTACGGACGCCGGTGGAGATCGCCGCGCGGCTGTCCGGGGACGAGTTCGCCCTGCTCGTGCGCGGCGACCCCGACGAGGTCGCCGCCGCGGCGCACGCCGCGTCGCGGGTCCTCACCGCCGCCCCGATCCGGGTGGTCAACGGCGAGGTCACGGTGGCCGCGTCGGTCGGCTACACCCACACCCACGACCCACACGCCAGCCCCCGGCAACTCCTCGCGGAGGCCGACGCCGCGATGTACCACGCCAAACGCGCCGGCACCGGCGTGCACGGCCACCACCCCCTAGCGCCACCACCGGGCCGACGCAGCCGCGACCGCCACTACCACTGACCCACTTCGGATGCCCGCAGGGACCCCGCAGCCACCGGCTGCGGGGTCCTTCCCTTTCCACCCCCTGACAAGGGAGAGCCCCGTGTTGTCCTTCACCGCTGTCCACACCCTCACCGGTTGCCTCCTGGTAGCCGACGCCGAGGCCGACGCCCTCGGTTGGGGCACTCCGGTGACGCTGCTGCTCGTCCACGACCGACCCCAGCCGACCGGCGACCCCGTTCCTGAGATGCGCAGCGTCGAGTTCCCGCTGCACCGCGAAGACCTGCTCACCGACCCCGCCGGGATCCCCGTCCTGCTGCACCGCCTCACCAGCGAGCTCCACCAACCCAACTCGCCCTACCGGACCGCTCTCCACACGATCCTCGGATTGATTCGGCGGACCACGCCCGACGCGCGGCTGCTGGCCTGGGCCACCTGCTACACCGACACCCCCACCGGGCAGCCGCAGCAGGTCCGCCGTATCGACGCCGTCGACACCGACGACCGCCTCTACCAGCTCACCCGGCTGTGCGGCGAGGACCACCCGCTGCTGGCCGTCGAAGACACTCCCGACCCGCACGGCGCCCCGGCCACCTACCCGGGCCTGTCCGCTCTCCTCGCGGCCACCGCCCGCGTCGCCGATGGAGGCGCGGCGTGACTGGCCACGAGTCCCGCAACGGCGAGGACCACGACGAGCCGATCTTCACCACCTGCGGGCCGGACGGGGCATCCATCCGGTGTCGGGTGTGCGGGGCGGTCGACCAGGTGGTCTGCGACGAGATGCCGTCCATGGCCGGCTACGGCACCGACGCCTACACCCGGTGCACTCGCTGCGGATCCGTGGAAACCAGCGACCCGGTCTTCGGCTGGCGCGCCAAGTCCGCTCCCTGGCCGCCCACACCGTCCCAGAGCCAGCAGTGACGACCACCCGGCTGGAGCCGCGGTCCACCCCTTTGTCGACCACGAGCCGGATCGGCTTACCGCCGCAGGCCCTGCCGCATTTCAGCCGCCGCATCCCGGCCACGCCACCTGAGCCCCGGGCGCCCAAGGCCCCCGGTCGCTGCGCCACCGCGCGCCGTGAACACCCGGGCCTCCGGCCAGCACGCACACCAGCCCCCCGCAACCCCACTGCGCCCATGAAGGAGACCACGTGGACACCCACTGCCTCGTCGGTATCACCGACCCGGAGAACCCACACCTGGTGCGCGCCCGGTTCGTCGTCGTCGACGGCCACCCGAGTCTGGTCGTGCCCGCCCTCGCCGGCATCTGGGCCCGCCACGCCGGCTGTGACACCCGGGCGCTGGCGGCGGCGATCCTTGCCTGCGACTGGGAGTACCTCGACCCGACCATCACCACCACCGCGTCCGACCTTGACCAGCAGCACCCGGTTCCCGGCGTGGGCATGCCCCTGCCCGGCAGCGGCCCGGCGGAGCCGGTCACCGTGTTCCCGCTGTGCCAGGCCGGGCACCTTGACGTCCAGTGGATCTACCTGATCGGACCGGCCGCCGGCACGGTCGCCGTACACAGCGACGACGGGCAACCCGTGGCCTGCTACCGGCTCGACCAGTGCGTCAGCCCGCCCGCGGGCAGCCCGCGCGCCGCCCGCGACCACACCGCCGCCGCCGACCCCGCATCCGGCGCACAGGCCTTGGTGCCAGGGGCATCGCGGTGAGCGCCCGCACCTTGGCCGCTGTCGCCGCCGGCGTGATGGCCGTGCTGGTGCTGTGCGCGGGCGGCATCGGGGCACTGTTCACCGGAGGCGGCACCGCCTCGGCCGCCTGCTACCCCGCGGCCGGCCCGGACGGGCAGCCCCTGCTTCCTGCCATCACCGCATCCCCACCTCCGGGCAGGGCGGCCGGGTGGGACCGCGACCAGGCGGCCAACGCCGCCGTGATCGTCGCCGTCGGCACGGACTTGCAGGTTCCGCCGCGCGGGTGGGTGATCGCGCTGGCCACCGCCATGCAGGAGTCCACGCTGCGGAACCTGCCGGGCGGGGATCGCGACTCGGTCGGGTTGTTCCAGCAACGCCCGTCGCAGGGCTGGGGCACGCCCGCCCAACTGCGCAACCCCCGCTACGCGGCGGCAAGGTTCTATCAGGCGCTGCTGGCCGTTGACGGGTGGCAGGCCATGGCGTTGACCGACGCCGCGCAGGCGGTGCAGCGCTCCGCCTACCCGGGCGCGTACGCGAAGTGGGAGGACGACGCGATCGCCCTGGTCCGGGTGCTGACCGGCGGCACCCCGGCCGGCCCGGTCGCCGCAGACCTGGAGCAGGCGATGAGCAACCCGCTGTGCCTGGCCGTTGGCGGTGACGGGCAGCTCGGCGGCGAGCAGGTTCCCCTTCCTGCCGGGTTCACCCTGCCGCCGGGCACCCCGGGCCCGGTCGTGACGGCGATCGGCTGGGCGTTGGCGCAGCTCGGCAGCCCCTACACCTTCGGTGGGGACTGCACCGCGCCCCAGTCGGGGATTCCGGCCCGCCAGTGCGACTGCTCCTCACTGGTGCAGCAGGCCTACCGGGCCGCCGGCATCACCCTGCCGCGCACCACCCGCGATCAGGTCCACGCTGGTCTACCCGTCGGTGACCACACCGATCTCCTTCCGGGAGACCTGTTGTTCATCCCCGGCGGCCGCGGCACCACCGCCCGGCCCGGGCACGTCGGCCTCTACCTGGGTCACGGTCTGATCGTGCAGGCGCCCCACACCGGCGACGTCGTCAAGATCAGCCGCCTGTCCGCGTGGTTGCCGCACCTGGCGGCCGTCCGGCGGATCGCCAGCTGATCCCTCGCGCTGCGTTGACGACCCTCGCCGTCGTTCCACTATGCGGTCGTCGCCCCCTTGCCCCGTGCGTCACGGCGGCCAAGGCGTTTGCCCTGGTGGCGAAGGCTGCCGGCCGGCGGAGCCAATGAACACGATTGCAACGGACAGTGACATGGGTTGATACGCAGCGCGAGCACGTGTTTCGATGGCCGCGCTCATCGCTGTTACCTGCGATCACGAGGGGAGCACTGCATGCGCCTGCCCAAAATCCTGAAAGTTCTGGCGGTCGCCGTTCTCGTCGCCGGGACCTCCGTCGTCGCGACACCTGCGGCGTCGGCTGCTGCGGCGGATCCTGGCGGCGTCGGCGCGGTGGGCGCCGTCACGTCGCCGGACGTCCTCGCCAAGCCCACCAGCATGCCGATCGCCCGTCCCGGAGTCACCCCCGCGCAGCCGCGAACGACCGGGGCGAAGACCTGTGTCGAGACGTCGGCGACGCGATCAGTGTGTGTCGCGCCCGCGCCGCCGAGCCGCCAGACGGCCCGGACGGTGCTGGCTCCGATCCCGTTCCCATCATGGTGTGCCAGCAGCGACGGCACTCCGGTGGCGGGCACCCGCACGGAGGCGTGCAAGATCACCGGCTTGATCTTGACGACGCAGCAGACGGTGAACGGCACGGTGCGGATCACCGGTGAGCTGCTGATGGATGTCTACGACTACACCTACGGCTCGGTCAGCCTGCCCAACTGGATCCACCAGATCGGCCTGTCGCCGTACCGCGGGTGGGGCGACGCCCGCAACTCCACGGTGACCGGGACGCTGTCGGTCAGCGGTGACTGCGTGATCAACGGCGCGTCCTCGTTCCCGGTGCAGTCCCTGGCGCCAGCCAACAACACCAGCCGCGTCGGCGAGGCCGGCGCCCGGACCACCGCGACGGCGGTCGGCGCGGTCGGTGACTGCACGACCAGGTGGAACCTGCGCTTCCAGCCGGTCGGGTACCCGCAGGCGACCGCGTCGTCGGAAATGGCGGAGATCATGTGCGACAACGCTGTCGGCGCCAATGGGGCTCGGCCGGCCCGGGTGGGCTGCGTTGTGCCGTGGTACCCCGCCAGGGTGGACTACAGCCAGAGCCGCAACCCCAGCCTCGCCTCGCACGTCTCTCGGGCGCAAGCCTCCGGGCTTCCGGGCGCCACAATCACTAACCCGTTGAACCGCAATGTCGACACGGCCTCGACAAACCTCAACCGCAGCAGGGCCTGCGGGGACGCACCAAGCATCCAGAACATGAGCTGCGACGAGTACCCGCTTGCCTCAACGCTCCAGGGATTGGCGTTCGGCGGCACGCGGCGCACGTTCTCCGGCTGCCAAATCAATGCGCCGACGAACGTCACAGGCTCGTCCGGGGCGAGCGCCTGCATGATCGCGGCGGGTGACAACAACGCTCAGGGCGGCATCATGTCCACCTTCTACTACGACTATCGCGTCCTGCACACCGACCCGTTCCGCGTCGGGATCGTCAGCTGAGGCCAGGACCACCGCACCAACGTTGCGGGGCGTCAGGGCGACCTGGCGCCCCGCGACCGTTGGACCGCTGGTCGCTTAGCGATAGGGCAAGATGGTGCACATGACGCAACCGGCACGCGTCTACGTCCAGGACCACGGGTTCATCGTGGCCGACTTCGACGCGGACACCCCCTTCGAGACGATGGACTACAGCACGGGACTGGGCGGGGTGATGGAGTCCGCCGTGCTGGTGGCCGCCGGTATCGACCGCGGCTACGTCACGGTCACGGCACGCGCCGCCGATGACCGGCCAGGTCTGGAGACCGGCGAGCAGTGGGGGGATGCGGCGTCCTGGGACGACATCGCCGAGGTCAGCCTCTATTGCCCTCAAGGGCGCCTGATCGTCGCGCAGCTCGAGGAACATTCTCCAACGCCGCTACCGGTGCTCAGCGGGCACGGTCCCGGTCACTACCGGCTGCGCATGTATGCCAGCGGTCGCGACCGCGACTACGACCAGGTCGTCGACCAGTCCAGCGAACGGTTTCACTTCATCGCTTGGCCCGCGCCGCCGGCACCACCGTTGATCATCAAGGCCGTCTCCGGGTGCGGCTATGGTCTGAGACTGAATGCGCTCGAGGCGCCGCCACCTGCCGAGCCCGTGCAGGTGACGATTGAGGACCAGGCCGAGGCTGATCACGAGGCGATGCTGCGTCGCAACCTTCTCGGTGGATGAGCCTTTCCAACGCCGCACGTTGACCCGGATCTGATGATCCACCAGCCTCGACCTCTGATCAGCGCGTCCCCAAGACTCACCGGGACTTCATGGAGCGCCCTGGGCGCCGCATCTGGAACAGAATCCTGTCCTGGCCGCCGCGTCGGCCCGGGTTCCTACGCGAACGGCATTGGCTCCCCCAGTGCGCGCCGAGACTATCTTGGCGCGGCCACTGGTTTCGCCGCCCGGCTGGCCGTACACCGCATCACAGGCATATTCGCGGGCGACCTGCAAGCCGCGACGGCTTCGCCGTCGGTGATGCTGGCCTGGTCCGGGTGACCTCGAGGTGAAAGTGTGGCCAGCCCTGCCGAGTAGAGGGCCCGGGAAGATGCGGGCGAAGCCCACTCGCCGGTCGCTGTCGACGGTCTGGACCCGCGCAGGTAGTTCTGGTCACTGCCCGCTTCGGAGCACACGGCTGTGGCCAGGCTATAAGCCCGCTGTCGGCTGGCCTTCCCGCCAACGCGGCTGACCAAAGCCCAGTCATCTACCGGCGGGGCGGAGCGCCCATCCGCCGTACGCGCCGTTTTGCTGCCCCGCGTCGGCCTCGGGATGCGCCACACGAAGCCGCGACGCCAGCCACGACCACGCGTGCTGACCGGTCACCGCTCGCCTCTCTGGCCGGTCTTGCGGGGCAAACCTCGCTCCTTGCGTGGCGCCCACATCGCTGAACAACGGAAGGACTTCACCGTGACCACCAACAAGCACTGGCAGCCGAAAGGCCCGCCCGAGAACACACCACTCCCTCACACGACCCGGGGACGACGGTGACCTACCAGCGCGGCGACCGTGTCGCGCTGGAACACACCGGCGACCCGCACAGCCGGCTGCGGCCCGGTGACGAGGGCACCGTGCGCCGCTATAACCCGCACCTGCGGGTGCTGGACGTGGACTGGGACAGCGGGTCCCGCCTCTCGTTGCTCCTCGATGACGGTGACCGCGCCCGCCGCATCCCCACCCCGATAGGCGAGGCCGGTTGGGAGCGGGTGCTCGACGCGCTGGGCACCGGTGGCGCGGCGGCGGGGCGGTCCGCGGCCGAGTGGTGGGCGCAGGATGTCCTCGGCGGCCGGGCGCCCGGCGACGTCCGTGAGCGGCCGCGCGAGATCCTGGCAGGGATTGACAACGGTGACCCGGCGATGCTCGACGGGCTTCCCGTCGCCGACCGGTACGCCCTCGAGCATGACGCCGACCGGTACGCCGAGCACGCCCCACCGGATGCTCCGGCGTGGGAGGAGCTGACCGTCCGCCAGTTAGATGAGGCGCGGTGGGCGTGGTGTGACGGGTTCGACGGCGCTGCCGAAGCCGAGGTGGCCCGGCAGTGCCGCATGATCCTGCACCCCGACGGCGATGACCGGGACATGAGCTATCTGCGCCCGGATCGGGTGGGCCTGGGCGGGCCCGGGGTGTTCGCGGGGGAGTGGGCGTGGACGCCGAACGGGGACGGGGATCTGCGCATTCCGGTCGGGTTCGCGGGCACGCTGGTGGACACCTGGAAGGGGTGGGCGGTGTTCACTTGCACCCGGCAGGTGGCGGAGGCGATCGTCGCCGAGCAGCAGGCCGCCCGCGACCGTTACCGCCGTCAGCTTGTCGCCCAGGGTATTGCTGGTGAGCGGTTGGACCGCCTGGTGGATCAAGCGTTGGCTCGGCTGTGGTTCGACGGCGACGTGATCGTCGCTGACGAGACCCGTGTGCACGACGACCCGGTCGCGATCGACCGCGTGGCGCCGGACGCGGACGGCCGGTACGTGGTGATGGGCCGGTCCTGGACGTGGACGGCGGTGCACCCGTACGACTGTGATCGCATCGCCGGCCGTATCCCCGACCCGCCGCCACAGCCGACTGCCTGACCCCGCTTTCCCGCCTGAGCGGACGTGATCACAGGGATAGCCGGTACCAGGAGTTGGCGGTGATCACGTGCAAGACGGCTCCGCGGCCGACCGCCGTGACCTGAGCCGGCAGCGGAGCCCCGCCGGGCAGCACGAGCCGGTACTCGCCGACGACGCGCATCGCCGGGCCCGTCAGGTCACCGACGATGAGGCGGTCATGCTGCGGTCCGTACCCGCCGAGCAAGCCGATCCGGGTGCCGCTGACCGCCACCGCCCTCGCCCCGTCGACCTGGTTGCGCCAGCCGGTGACCGCGCCATCGCGGATCTGCGCGATGGGGAAGTCGGTGTAGTAGCAGGTCCACACCGCGCCGTCGGTGACGTTGAGGGCGTAGCAGTCGCTGATGGCATCCCACTCGTTGTCCACGTGGGACGGGAATCGCCACTCCGGCTTCAGCTGGGGTGAGAAGCGCATCAATCCGCTGCTGCCGATTGGTGCGGCGGCGTTGGTGTCGCCCCAGCCGTAGTTGCCGTAGACGCCCTCATCGAAGTACCCCACCCACACCTCGCCTGAGGTGGTGGTGAAGATGTGTTCGATGCCGTCGCCGAGCGTCGCCCGGGCCTCGATGCGCCCGGCGCTGTCGTAAACCGCGGCGTTGCGGTCCGGGCCGTCGGCCCGCCACCGGCACCGGGCCCCGACCACCAGCACCCGGCCCTGGGGCAAGGGCTGGACCGACGGGTGGGCCAGCGTCAACCCGGCCAGCGGCGTGACGTCGACCGTGTCGCCCGTCTGCCTGCTCACGCGGGCGGCCACGGGTCGGGCGGCCGTCGGGTCAGGGAAGGTCGCCCAACCCGGTTGCGTGGTGACCGACCGCAGCGCCGCCTCGTCCTTGCGCGCCGACCACAGCGCTACCAGCTCACCGGCAGGTCCGATCGACGCCGACACGAGCACATCACCACGCTCCGGCCGCACGAGGGGCACACCCTCGTCGAGCTCCCACGTCGGCAGCGCCCGGGTCTGCTTCGCGGTGCGCCGGCGGCCCTTCCACCCCTTCACCCCGACACCGCATCACCCCATCCGACCCTTCCGCCAGCCAGTTCCACCGCGACGAACACCACGAGCCAGCGGCTGGCCAGCCGCGAACAGAGCGCTCGCCACTACGGCAGCCGCTGGCACCCGTCCGAACGGGCGACATCACCGCGACCCAATCACCAACAAGGAGCATCAGCATGTTCGACACCTGCGCCGATGAGTTCGGCGAATACGCCCACGAGGAGATCCTGCAGGCCCTCGTGACACACCTGCTCACCAGCGGCGACCTGGACCAACTCTGCGACGACGCCGACCTGCCGCAGCTCACCCACGCCGACGGCACCCCGGTGACCATCGCCTCCGCCCGCGCCTACCGGGACGCCGGGGTGCTGACCCTCGACCGCGGGGTGTGGCTGGAGCTGTCCGACGGCAGCGTCTTCGGCCTGACCGTGACCGTCTCCCGCCGACCTTACGGCGAGGTCACCCTCCGCCGCCGCTAACCCCCAGCCCGGATCGACTTGATCGATTCGGGGCTGGCTGCGTTCCTTGTCGTCGCCACCGCCGGTGGCGGCGACACCCGATCGGGCAGCCCTCGTCTGCGGCTGCCCTGCAAGCACCTCACGGAGGTTGCTGGGCCGACCCTGCCACGGGCCGCGCCCGCCACCGCCGTCTCCGCCGCGCGGAAACCGCATTGCCCGCGCACCCGGAGACGGGTGCGCGGGCCCCCTACATGACAGGAGGATCCCGCATGGACCCTGCAGCCCCGCCCCCCAGCCCGACACCGGACGGCTCCGTCGACGATCGTCGGCGCGGCTACCTCTACCGGCAGGTCGCCGCCCATCTCGCCGCTCACCCCGATCAGGTCCTCACCGTCGGTGCGGTCACCAAGGCGCTGTCGGCGCGGTCGACCGGCGCGGTGTTCGAGGCGCTGAAGAAGATGGCCGCCGCCGGGTACGCCACCCACCACACCGGCCCGCACCGGTTCCAGATCACCCAGGCCGGGATCGACGCCGCCGGGGCGATGCCGCCGCCTGCCCCGCATACACCCCGCCAAGGACGTCGCGGGGCAGGTCGACGGCAGCCGGTCACCCGCCCGAACGGTGACCTGTACTTCCCGCGCAAGCTCGCGGGAGCCACCGATGTGGACGTGCTGCGCCGGCTACGCGACAAGCGTATCCCCGTGCTGTTGTACGGGCCGCCGGGCACCGGCAAGACCGCCCTGGTCGAGGCCGCGTTCCCGGACCTGCTCACCGTCGCCGGCACCGGCGACACCGTCGTCGAGGACTTCCTCGGCACCTTCATCCCCCTCCCCGACGGCGGGTTCGAATACGTGTACGGGCCCCTCGTGGTCGCGATGCGCGAGGGACGGGCGCTGCTCGTGGACGACGCCACCCTCATCCCCCCGAAGGTCCTCGCCGTCCTATATCCGGCGATGGACGGACGCCGAGTGATCACCATCCCCGGTTACCGCAACGAACGCGTGGAGGCGGTCGACGGGTTCTACGTCATCGCCGGCCACAACCCCGGCGTGCACGGCGCCATCCTCACCGAAGCCCTCGCCTCGCGGTTCGACGTGCACATCGAGGTCACCACCGACTGGGACCTCGCCCGCCACCTCGGCGTCCCCACCCCCGCCGTAAAGGCCGCGATCGCGCTGAACGCCGACCTCGCCGCCGGGCGCATCGGGTGGGCGCCGCAGCTGCGGGAGCTACTCGGCTTCGCCCGCGTCCGCAAAACCCTCGGCCTGCCCGCCGCCGTGGCCAACATGGCCGGCCGCGCCCCCGAGGACGACCGCGAACACGTCCTCGCCGCGCTGCGGCAGCACTTCGGCACCGACATCACCGCGCTGACCCTCGGCAAGCAACGCTGACAAGGAGAACACCCTCATGCCGCATCCCTCCCAGCATCTGCAGCCCGGCCCGGCAACGCCTACGGCCGGGGATCCGGACTGGCAGGTGTGGAGCGACGCGTGGACCCGACACGTCCCCACCCTGACCGGCCGCACCGACCTGACCGTCACCGTCGCCCCCGGCGCCGGCGGCGGCGCACCCGCCTGCTGCTACCCCGACGCCGGCCGCATCGAGGTCGACGCCACCTACATCGGCACCCCGAACGTCGCCAACCCCCGCCGCGCCGGCCACAAACGACTCGTGCCGACCGCTTACGGGCTGCTCGTGCACGAAGCCGCGCACGCCGCGCACAGCCGATGGCGCACCCCACCCGGCACCCCGCCGATTGTGGCCGCCGTCGCCGAGCTGTTGGAGGAGTCCCGCATCGAGAACCGGCAGCGCAGCCGCCGTCGCGCCGACCGGCGGTGGCTGCGGCACACCGTCACCACCCTCCTCGACCCCGGCGACGCCCCGGTGGACGACCCGTGGCACGCCGGCACCCTCGCCGCGCTGCTGCTCGCCCGCGTCGACGCCCGCATCCTGACGGCCAAAGACACCAGAGCGATCCGGGCCGCCGTCACCACCGTCCTGGGCCGTCAGCGGCTGCGGCAGCTGCGCGAGGTGTGGCGGCAGGCCCACACTGTCGACGACAGCGACGCCGAGCAGATGATCGAGCTGGCGTGGCGGTGGTGCCACCTCCTCGGCATCAACCCCCACCAACAGCCCACCGTCCCGACACCGGACGTGGGGATGTTCCCCGGCCAGCTCGCGGCAGCGCTCACCGACTACCTCGCCCACACCGCCGGCATGACACCGGCCGAATACACCGCCCACCACCTGGCGGCCCGACACGGGGCGCCCGCGACGTGGACCCGCCGCGACCCCACCGACCCGGAACGCGCCGCCGCCCGCACCCTCGCCGCCCGACTACGGCAAGCCCGCACCCACACTGTCGAGACCGACACCCGGCCCAGCCCGGTGCCACCGGGGCGGCTGCGCACCCGCCACGCCATCACCGCCCGCGCCCAAGCCGACGCCGGCGCAATCCCCACCGCAGCCCCGTGGCAGCGGCGCACCACCCTGCCACCGCCCAAGCCGACCCTGCACCTGGCCGTGCTCGTCGATACCTCCGGCTCCATGCGCCCCTACGCGACGGCGATGTCGTCGGCCGGGTGGATCCTCGCCCACGCCGCCCGCCACCGGGACGCCATCACCACCACGATCGCCTTCAGTGGTACCGCCACTCTGCTTGTGCCACCGCGCCACCGACCGGCCCACGTGCTCGAGATGACAGCCGCCGGCGGCACCAGCGGATTCATCGACGCGGTGAAACTCGCCGACACCCTCCTCAATCTGCGCCACCGTGGGGCGCTGCGGATGGTGGCCGTCGTCTCCGACGGCCAGCTACCCAACACCGACGCCGCCCAACGGCTGATCACCACCCTGCACCACACCGGTTGCCCGGTGCTGTGGCTGCGCCCCGCCGACCTGGACGGGCACACCTTCACCCACACCACCACTCTGCTGGTCGACGACCCGGTGCAGGCCGTCGACGCCATCGCTGACGCAGCTATCACCGCCCTCCAGCGGGCCTGACCACATCCAGCATCGGCAAGCCCGCCACCACCGGCCTGCCCCCGCAACCGGGCCGCCGCGCCGCCATTCGGTCCCGCCACAGGTGGAGCGCCTTTGCTGACGGCGGCTCCCCTTCCTTGCACCGCCGAACCAGGCCGTGCCCGGTCACCCCGCGCCGCCCGGGCACGGCCGCACGGCCGTGCCCGGGTTCCCACCCGACTACCAGCAGCGGCTTACATGCCGCCACCTGCCGGCCGCCGCCTACCAAGGCCGCGCCACCGGCACCTGCCTCGGCCTCGGCGCCGACCACGTCTCCCCCGCCCGCCAACCACCTGCCGAGGGCCCGGAACCGGCCGCGAGCTGCCCGGCGGCGGGGCTGCCCCCTCATCAGCCAACCACTTCCGCAGCCAAACGACGGCCGCGGAGCCCGTCACCAAAGGAGTTGCCCCATGCACCACGACCACCCGTCGCGGCTGCCGCTGACGTCGATCAGCGACCTGCTCGCCGCCGTGCCCTACCTGCTCGGCTTCCACCCCGCCGACAGCCTCGTCACCGTCGGCCTCACCGGCAAACGAGTCACCGTTGCCGGCCGCGCCGACCTCCCCGAGCCCGCGACCGTCACCGACTGGGTGCACGTCGCCGCCCGGCAGCACCTCGCCCTGCTGCGCAACGTCGACGCCACCACCGCGATCCTCATCGGTTACGGACCCGCCACGGCCGTCACCCCGGTCATCGACGCCCTCACCCCCCACGTCGAAGCGGCCGGCATCACCGTCCTCGACGCGCTGCGCGTCACCGACGGCCGCTACCACTCCTACCGGTGCCAGGACCCGCGCTGCTGCCCACCCGACGGGACGCCCTTCGACCCGCACCACAACCCCACCGCCCTGCACGCCATCGTGGCCGGACAGACCGCACTGCCCGACCGGGCAGCTCTCGTCGCCAGCGTCGCCCCCACCAGCTCGGCCGCCATGACCGCCGCCACCCGCCGGGCACAGCAACGACGGCTGACCGTCCTCACCGCCGCCGGGCGGGCCGGTGTCATCCGCGCCGGACAACAGGCCGTGAACGAGGCGGTCGCCACCTACGGGGCCGGCAACGTGCTCACCGACGATGAGGCGGCCTGGCTGACCGTCCTGTTGATCGACATCGCCGTCCGCGACCTCGCATCAGAGGCCACCGGCACCGAAGCCTGGCACCTCTCCCTGTGGACCGACCTCACCCGCCGCGCCGACCCCCACCTCGCCGCCGCCCCCGCCAGCCTGCTCGCCTTCACCGCCTGGCGGCAGGGCCAAGGCGCCCTCGCCGCCGTCGCTCTTGACCGCGCCCTGGCAGCCGACCCCGACTACCGGCTCGCCCGCCTCATCGACCACGCCCTGCGCCACGGCATCCCACCCACCGCCCTCAACGACGAGCCCGACCCCACCCTGTAGCCCGGAGCGAGGAGCACCAGCATGACCACCCCCGACGCGGCCCAGCAGCCGCCCACCCTGGAGTCCGTCCTGCGCCAGGCCTGGGACGCCTTCCACCCCGGCCAGCCCGCCCCACTGGGATGGCTCACCCACACCACCACCCAACTCCACGCCTACCTGCGCGAGCAGCACCCCACCCCACCCGCCCCGCCCTCGACCGAAACGACCTCCGTTACCCGCCTGCGCCGGCAGATGTGGCAGGCGCTGCGCGACGCCGCCGCCGAACACGACATCGACCCGGACGCCGCCGACCGCATCCTGCACAACGTCGACCTGCCCGGACTCCCCCGCCGCTGGCACGTCCGCCTCACCCTCCCCGTGAAGGTAGAGGTCACCGCCACCAGCCACGAGGACGCCTTCGACACCGCCGAAGACCTCATCGACACCGCCCTCACCGCCAGCGGCCACGACAGCAACATCGACTGGGACGCCGCCACCCGCGACGACGCCACCCCCGGCGACCTGGACACCGCCGCTGACGAACCCACCGACCTGCGATGACACCAAGCGGCCGAGACAACTCGCAGGTGGTCACGACCGGCCCCTGACGGGCCGTAGTGGCGGCGACTTGATCTATCCGGAAAGTCGAGCGTGACTGCACCCGGCCGCCGCCCCGGCGGACCCGACACCGACATCCCCACATCACTGGCCGGGGTGGCGGCCACACACCGCCCATATACGGCGAAAGGACCAGCCGCGGATGGTGCACCTCCGTCCGATACCCGCTGGCGTCACCGACGTACTGCCGTAGCTGATCCGCCACCAACGACGCCGCCGCTCACTCCCGACCGGACGGGCCAAATACGCCAACCTGCACTGCCCGTGAGGCAAACCGTGACCGCCGCCGCGCCGCCCCAACGTCAACAGGAGGAGCATTCATGGATCCCGCGCCCGACGCCAAGGTGTCCCATCACGCCCTTGGCGTCGGCGACCCCGACCTCGGCAAGTCGCGGCTGCTGTCGCGGCAGTGCGACACCTGCATCTTCGCCCCCGGCAACCGAATGCACCTGGCGCCCGGACGGTTGCGCGACCTCGTCGCCGAAGCCCGATCGCGGGAGTCGTTCATCATCTGCCATGACACACTCCCGCACTACAAGGACCCCGAGGTCGAACCGGCCATCTGCCGCGGCTTCGCCGACCGATACCGCACCCAGGCACTGCAACTCATCGAGCGCCTTTTCGGGTTCGTCGAGGTCGACCCGCCGCAGCCACCCCACCCCCACACGACACCGCCGCGAGGCCTCCACCCGTGACTCGAGCGCGTCAGCGATCTCATCGCCGCTACGAGGACTCGACGTGTTCACCCTAGTTCGGCCACGGCCGGAGGCCGTGGCCGAGGCGATCGGCCGAGCGCCCCGGACGGCCCGTCGCTACATGTCGGCCCTCCACGGGAAGATGACCACCGCGACGGCCGTGGCCGCCGCCTAACCTGCCCAGCGGGGCCGGCGTCCACCACGGCCGCCGGCCCCGCCAAGCCCGTCTACCCCGCTACCCCGCTACCCCGCTACCCGAGGAGGCCCTCATGCCTTGGCGTCCGTCGCCCGCGTCCCTGTCCTACGCCCCGGCCACCTACTCGTCGCACGACTACCGAGGCGAGGGCGAGATTTTCACGATCCGCTGCGCTGGCGAGGTTGTCGGCCACCTCACCCGGAAGGACTGGGAGTCGATTGGCTGGCTTCCCCGGCCGGGCCTCAGCGAAGAGGCCGGGATCGTGCGCGAGATCGTGGAGAACATCCTCCGGCGCTTCGCCGCGGAGGGCCGCCCCATGGTCGACGCCTGGGCGGAGATCCTGAATACGGCCCAGCACGACCGTCCCGTCACCGGCCCGCTGGACGGCTTTCGGCACCCGCTGGTCAACGACTAGCCCGCCGGTCACCGCTGGCCCGGTCGCGCTGCCGGTCGCCCCGCGCAGTCGGTCTCCGCGCCGTCCCGCTCTGGCCCGCGCTCTACCCGACCGACGACCCTCACGGGGTCGGCCGCCTGGCCGCCCGTCTCCGCGAGGCGTACGCGTGGTACGGCCGCGACGGTCTGGCCTGGGAGCTACGCCGGGCCGTCTACGACGTAGCGCGCAACCGCACCCGCACGCCCGAGGAGCGCCGCGCCCTCGTTGCCGGGACGCGCTACACGCTCGCCGGCGCCGAGCCGGCGTGGCTCATGCACCGCAATGCATATCGCTGGTCGCACCCTGGTGCCTGTTCGATCGCCCCGCCGTGTACCGCGCCACACGTGCCGGCCCACCGACACATCGGCCTCGGCCCCGCCGGTACGGTGCGCCGATGATCCGCACCCTCCTCCTGCCCGCCGTCGTGTTGCTGGCCGTCGCCGGATGCTCCAGCGGTAGTGAACCGAGCACCGCACCGACCAGCGCGGCACCGCCTCCCACCAGCGCCGCCCCCTCGCCCAGCGGAGCGCCCGGCGTCGACGGATACGCCCAACGAGCCTGCCAGAAGAACACCGAAGCCCAGGGCGCCAGCGGGGACAGCCTCGACACGCTGGCTGTAGTCGCCAACGAGGCGCAGGAGTCCACCGTGGAGGGAATCCGCCTGGCCGGCGCCATGCTGGATGAGCGCGTCAAGCTCGCCGAGGCGGCCAAGGGCGCTGATGACGAGGCTGCAATGGAGGCCCACGCGATTGCCGCCTCATTCGACCTGACTACCGCCTGCGCTAAGGCTGGCTTGGCCTACTAGCGCCAGACCAACGAAGCGCCCCCGGACTGGCGCCCGCACTGGTCAGGGGCTCTTCTGGGTTTACATGCCCGTCATCGCACCGCGCAGGCCCTCGTCGCGGGTAGTAACCGGTAAGGCCAGATAGGGCCTCGTGCGCCACCAGCTTCCGCCCGCAAGCCCGTCTATCCGTAACCGCGCGTCATTCCCTACCCCACCGCCTCGGCGAGCCACTGTGCCTCGGGGTCATGTCGGGTGTCACCGCAGACCCGTTTCCAAGAAGCCCAGGCACGTAATCTCAGGCCCTATGAGCGCCCACGAACAAGACAACACGACGCCGCCCCGCTGGCCCGCCGACCTCATCAACGACCTCTGCGCTTGGTTGGCCGACGAGCTAGGCGAGCCGCACCCCGCACCGCGCCGCACGTTCTGTCGGCCCGTCCCGACCCGCCGCCGCAGGCACGCTCGGCGCGCCTGAGCCCGTCGCCCAGGTCCCATGCCGTAACGTCGGAGCGAAGGCTCCAGTGGACTGGCACCATGATCGCTGATCAGTTCCTACCTGCCTGTGTGCGGATAGCGCTGGAGGGGTGAATGCCGTATCTGCCCGACCTGACCACGATGTTGGCCGACCACGCTCGGACCATCTGCGACGGCACTGAGTACGTCGTCGAGGCTCGTTGCGTTGGCGTGGTGGCGTTGCCAACCGGTCAGGTTGTCGCCTGCGATCCGTTGGTGGACGCGGATTCAGCGGCGCCCTTCACCGTCCCCGTTGCGCCAGGTCGCTATCAGCTGCGCGCATGGATCGCGACGGTCAACCAAAGCGGGAGCGAGCCGCAGGATCGCACCGCTGCTCTTCAACTCGTCATCACTGATCAGCCCACCGTGCGCTGGGAACTGGCGCTGACCGACGGACAGGAACCCACCGAACTGGAAACGGACGCGTTCTTCGGCTATCCCGTCGACGCGGGTGTCGGCACGCTGGCCGACATGGTGGCGGTGCGCGGCCTCGCCCGCTGGGAGTTCGACCAACTCGATGAGGTCTACATCCCGGCACAGGCGGCACCTGCACCCGCCGCCATTGATGCCATCACCGACGAGCCCAGCGGAGCGAACGTGATCACGGTTAGCTCCGGTTGGGGCGACGGCTTATACCCAACCTTCATCGGTTATGCCGCCAGCGGTGAAGTGACCAGCTACGTCACCGACTTCCTGGTCATCCCTCATCAGAGGAACTCGCCGATTCGCTGATCAGATCGGGGCTAGCGGCGCCGCCGCCGCGTGGTCGAACACCTGCTCGGATGGTGCCACTCGTCTACTGCCACCTGATGAGGTGCAGGCCTTGGCAGCCGGTCGCGAAGTGCCCGTCCGCGGGGTGCAGGGTCGCGGAGTGATAGGAGCCGGGATGGTTGGGATCGGGTCGCCGCAGGGCCATGTCGAGCAGGTACCGGGCGGTGCGCCGGAAGGCCGGCGTGGTGCCGGCCATGAAGAGGGTCTGGCTGTGCAGGCGTTGGTGGAACCTGTCCCGACACTCTCGCTGACGGGTCCGGCGGTTCATCTCGTGGACTTCGTCCCAGGTCGGCACGTCGTTCGGATTCCAGGAGACGGTATGCGGTGCGCCGCGGCCCAGCCGGTGGCGCACCTGCTTCCAGCGGTGCGGTGCGAACTGCAGGTCGACATGGCTCAAGACCAGGTCAACCTCGTCGGCGGTCACGGTCGCGCGTGAAGGATCCGGTTGTGTGGTGCCCCGCAGGGGTACGTGGATCAGCGTGTGCCGGGATCGGGCTGCCAGCATCCACAGGCCGGCAATGGTGAACGCCGCGGCGGCGTTGAGCTCGAGGGTGAACCACGGGTTGGTGTCGGACAGCACCGCCCCTCGAATCGGACTGGCAGGACGGACGACACGGTAATGCCTGGCGCCGAGCCGCCCGTGGTATGCGCGGATCTTGAGGATCATCTGCCGGCGAACTGCGTGCGGGCGTGCATCAACGCGAAGCCGAGCAGGTTCAGACCCTGCCACGGGCTCGGGTCGTGCGCGCGGGGGTCGGTGGCGGCCAGGCCGATACCCCAGACGCGGTCCACCGGGCTGGCCTCGACCAGCACCCTGCTGCTCGTGCCGGCCAGGTAGGTCGCCAGATCATCGTGCTGGATGAACTTGGCCACGTTCCCGGCGACGACCAGCTCGAAGCGGTGCGCGTCCCACACGGCCTGATAGAAACCCTTCACCTGGCGACCCAGAGCCTTGACCGCGCCCGGGTGCGATGCCGCGAGCATCTGTTCGGCCGTCGCGTCGTCACCGAACAGGCGGGCCTTGCCGACCATCATGTAGTGCTCAGCAGTGGCGTACCGGATTCCGTCGACGACGAACGGGGACGGCCACCACTGGCTCAGGCAGCCGGGGCCGATACTGCCGTCCGGCTGGGGTTGATGTCCCCAGAAAAACAAGTACTTGACCCGAGCGCCTCCAGCGGCGAGCGCGCGTAGCTCAACTAGGGTGCGCGGCGGCGGGATGGGCTCGGGCATGCCCAGCAGCGTGCCAGGCCCGTGCGGGAACGGGCCATGGGGTTTCGGCGCCACGAGGGTCTCTCACACCAGCCGGGGTAGGCGGCGTCCTGGTCACCCGGTCCAGCCACGGGCTGCGTCGGATGCATACCGGTTACAGCCCTACGGCTCGGTAGATGTCGGTGATGCAGGCACGTTGGACGTCTTCCCAGTCCTGTCCGTAGGCCCGCTCGGAGGCCGGGAAGGGGCCTTGGCTTTCCCGAACGACGGTGGCGAAGAACGCGAACAGGTTCCGCTCGCCGAAGCGTCGAGCCATGCAGTCAACGGCCAAGTGGCTGATGCCGTAGAAGGCGGCGACCTGGGTGGCGGTGGCGTTGCGGGGCAGCGGTTCCAGGCCGAGGGTGCGCATCCTCGGGCTTGCGCGCAGGTACTGGCGGGCTGCGGCGATGGTGGGCCCGGCGGTTGCCGGCCTGCCACCTGCCTCGATGTACTCGGCGATGCCTTCAGTGAGCCACTGGTTGACGTCGTAGATCTCGGCGCCGGCACGCGTGGTGCCATGCGAAGTGACGACGTGACCGAACTCGTGGCGCAGCAGCGCGGTCAGGTCGTTGCGGGCGCTGGTTCTGACCACGACTTCGTACTGGTGACTGCTCGCGGAGTAGGCGTAGCCGGCGTAGTTCGCACCGGGGCTGCCGCCGTTCCAGGTCCTCCACTCACGGTCACCCGCGAGGTAGACGATGTAACGCGGCGGGCGCGGCGCGCCCAACAGGGTGCTGTAGCGGTCCGTTGCGGCCGCCGCCCGCTCGGCTGCGGCCACCGCCACCGGCAGGCGCTCCTGTTGGCCGGGGGCGGCGGCGACGATGACCCGGTCCCCGGTGGCGACCGTCAGATCCGCGGACTCCCAGGGCAGGGGACGACCGGCGTGGTGGTCGCCCTTGGGCTGTTTGACGGCGGTGATCAGGTATCCGCCGCTGCTCACGCGCAGTCCGAAGTCCACCACCATGCGGAACCTGGGGGTTGGTCCGTGCAGGTAGCGGGTTTCCTTCGTCGGGGCGGGGCAGGTGGCGTTTGCGAAGCAGTACCACATGTCGATGTGGACGTTGGGGGCTTGTCCGTGGGCGAGGATCGGCGGAATGCTCATGGTGAATTCCGGGTCCCAGCGGGTGACCTGCAGGGCCCGCAGAATGCGGAACAGGTTCCGGTAGTGCTCGACAAGGGCTGCGTTGCCCGGGTCGACCGGCGCCATCCAACCGGCTTCGTCTCCCGCAAGGAGCGCTTGGCCTTGTGCGATGAGCTTCTGCTGGATGATGGCCCAGTCGTCGTTGCTCTGCGCCGGTGAGGGTGACCGGCGATGGCCGCCTGGGGGCGGTGGTGTCCCGCAACCAGCAGCGAGGGTCAGCGTCAACGCCAGCGACACGCCGTACCGTACGGCGCGGCGTGCGGCGCTCCGCCGGCGCTTCCTTCCCTCGGCGCAAGATGTGGCCGTGCACTTACCGTCCGTCCTCCCCATGGGTTTGACCATAATGGAGACAGGCGCCGTCGCTCTGCCCGGTCCATCGATGAAAGGCCGGCCGGTCGGATCGTCGCCGGGGCCCGGAGATGCGGCGTTGGGGTGGTCCATGCCCGCGAGTTGGGGCGTGCGCTGTCGGGCCCACTGGTGGTGTTCCTGCGATTCGCTCTTCTCCGGTCCCCTCATCGCCTCGGAGCGGGCTGCGGAGGCGAGCAGCGGCTTCATGAGGCGCGCAGCGGGTCGGCGCGGCGGCTCGCGTGGTGCCCGTGGGGTGTGCGCCGCGTGGAGGGTGGCCAGTACCGTCGGACAGTGCGTTCGGACCGGCCGATCTTCGCGGCGATCTCGGCCGGATGCATCGACGGGTCGCGCCGGTACCAGTAGGCGACTGCCGCCGACGTGTCGGAGCGTGTCGCGGCGTGCCCGTCGCGGGCGCCGGCCGGCGCCGCTGCGGGTGAGTCCCTGACGTCGTGTTCCCGCTGCTGGTCGCGATGGTCGTCAGGCAGGTCGCGCTTCGCGGGCTCGCTGCGGCGATGGTCGCTGGGTGGCTCTGGCGCGTCGGCGGGCCGTGCGGCGGGGCGTACGCGGGCACCGCGTGCCCCAGAAATGGGGGAAGCGGGTTGCGCGGGTACGGGGGCGGCGACAGCGGGTGGCGACGCGGCGGACGGTTCGGCGACAGGCAGCGGTTCAGTGAGGATGGTGGCCTGATGCTGGGTGGCGGGGGTTAAGCCGGACGTCGGCGTTGCCGCGGTCGGCTGGTCGTGGTCGGCGGGCGCGGCAAGTTGTGGAGCGGTGGCGGTGCCGCGGATGTGTCCGGCGATCTCGACCAGGCTGATGCTGGCGACCACCACCAGGCCGTCGACGGAGATCGGCAGTAGATAGGAGGCGCCGGCGGCGGTTTCGCCGTAGCGGGCGGCGACGCCGGCCATGTGCCAGTAGCTGACCCAGGCGGCGATGCCGGCGATGACGGCGGTCGCCAGCAGTCGCAGGATCGCCAGGGACCTGCGGTGGCTGGGTACCCGGGAGATCAGCTCCACGGTGAGCAGCAGCGCCAACGGCGGCCAGGCGGCGATGACCTGACTGATCAGGTTGGGTCGGGCGTGCAGGACGTTCGCGGCGATCGACGCGGCGACGCCGAGGGTGAGCCCGGCGCGGACCGCCCACCGCAGCCGCCTCAGCCGGGCGGCTTCGGTACGGCTGAGCATGGTCGGGTGGTCGGTGCCGGTGGGACCGGGCAGCGTTGTGGTGGTCATGCCGCGGCTCCGTCGTCGGGCGTGGCCTGCATCTGTGGGCGGTGTCGGGGCCGTTGTGTCTGGGCCACGAGGTCGTCGGCGAGGGTGATGGTGTCGTCGCTGGGTTCGGCGTCGATGTCGCCGAGGGCGCGGGTCAGCGCGCGCCGTAGGGCGCGGATCGGGTCGGCCTGCCCGAGCGCGGCCCGGGCGCGCATGGCCTGTTGGTACAGCTGCTCGGTGTACGGGTTGTGGCGGATCGCCGCGTCCAGGACGGTGAGCTGCTCGGCCGGGTTGCTGGCGAGGGCATCGGCGAGCGCCAGGTACGCGTCGAGGGCCTCTTGGCGGACCGCTTCGCGGTACGGCTCGATCCACTCGTAGTCGGCGCCCTCGGCGAGGTGGCCGCGGTAGAGGTCAACCGCGCGGCGCAGCGCGGCGACCCGTTGCTGCGGGTCGGTGGCCTGGTTGGCGTCACGGATCGCGGCCCGCATGCGCCACAGGTCGACATCCACCGTCTCGGGGTTGAGGGCGTAGCGGCGGTGGGGGTGGGTGAGGTAGCTGCCCGGGCCGCCGGTGCGGCGCATGGCGGCTCGCAGGTCCGACACGTAGGTGTACAGCCGTCCGGGAGCTTTGCTGGCCGGGGCGTCGGGCAGCAGATCGTCGAGGATCGCCTCGACGGTGGCGATACCGTCGTGCACCGCGAGATACACCAGCACCTCCACGGACTTCTTCCGCAGCGGGGGCGGTGTCGCGGGGTCGACGATGCCGGGCGCGCCGAGCACGCTCACTTCCACCCGGCCCGGATGGAGGTCCGCATTGCTGTCGGGTGTGTCGCCGGTGTGCGCGGCGTCAGCGGCGGCATCGGGCTCGGCGCCGTGGCTGTGGTGCTGGCCGGCCGGGGTGTCGATGTCAGCGGCGTCGGTGTCCTTGTCGCGGTGGCTGCGGTCGGCGTTGTCGCCGAGGCCCGACGCGGTCGGGTTGGGCGTGGCAGGCGTGCTGGCCGTCTCGGCCGGTGACAGGTTGGCGGGCTGCGGCGTCACCACTCGTGGTGGCAGTCCGACGGAGGGCCCGGACGCGCTCGGCGCCGACACGACGGAATCGATGTGGGCCGCAGTTGGCGGCTGGCCGGTGTGGGACTCGGCGAGTGTGGTGAGCAGGTCGACGGTCTCGGCGGGGTGCAGGACGGTGAGCCGGCCGATGGCGGCGGGGTGGGAGCCGGAACGGGTACCGCTGTCGGCGGGGGTGGTGGTGCCGTCGTCGGCGACGGTGACGGTGTCGCCGGGCGGCCACGGCCCGAGGAGCACGCCGTGGATGTCCAAGCGGTGGCCTTGGGCGAGCACGGCGGCGACGCGGGCGTGGTCGTGGTGGTCGACGGCGTCGGCGTCAGCGAGCAGCATCACTGGCGGGACGGGTTCGGGGTGCGAGGTGGTGGCGCGTAGGTCGGTGATGGTGTCGGCGTCGTGCTGGTGGAGCAGGCGGGTGCGGTGCATCGCCTGTTCTTCGAGGGCCCGGACGGCGTCGTCGAGGCTGGCGGTGACGGTCAGCCTCGGTGTGCGCGGCACGGTGCCTCCGGCGCCGAGCAGGGTCGCCGCGGTCGCGGACGGTATGACCACCCGGGTGCGGGCGTCGGGGTGGTCTTCGCCGCCGGCGGCGAGGGCGGCAGTGAGGAAGCCGCGGGCGGCGGCGTGCGCGCCGGGCCCGGCAAGGCCCAGCCCGGCCGGCGGGCACACCGTGAGCATTGGGTGTCCGATGGCCGGCGCCAACGGCCGCCCGGCGGCACTATCGGAACCGGCGGCGAAAGTGGGAGCGCCGTCGGAGACACGGCCGGCGGGATCGAGGCCGGGGTCGGTGGGGACGGGCTGGTCGCCGAGGTGCACGGTGTCGTGCTCGTCGTGGCCTGTGGTGTCGCGCGTGTCGGCGGTGCGGCGCAGGCCGCGGCGGATCTGCCCGACCACGCGCGGCATCGGGGCCAGGTCCGGGTCGTCCATGCGGGACGCGGTCGAGGGGCGGCGGGGCGAGTGTCGGCGTTGCCGGTGCGCCCAGACCAGCGCCACGGCCGCGGCGACGGCCAGTGCGAGGCCGACGTCGACCCAGCTTCCGCTGGGCAGGGACACGCCGGGGCGAGACGGCCTTCCGGTGTCGCTGTCCGAGACGTCGGCGGTGGTGGCGGTGGCCGGCGGGGATGCGGTGCCAGGGCCCGCCTGGCTGGCGGTGGGCGCGCCAGCGCCGGAAGGGTGCGGCGTCATGGTGGCTGCTGGTCCGGCACCCGGCGGGGTGGCGGGTGAGGGCGTCGACGGGGGTAACGGCTGCGCGGTGGGAGGCGGGGTGGGCCGGGGCGGCCGTTTCGCCGGTGCGGTGGCGTCGGCGGGCAGGTCGAGAGTCCAGCCGGGGTAGATCAGGTCAGGGTCACGCAGCGTCCCGCCCACGTCGGGGAAGTGGGTGCCGCGGTTGAGGGCGAAGATTTCCGGCCAGCGGTCGTCGTCGCCGAGGCAGCGCTGGGCGATTGCGGACAGGGTGTCCCCGCGGGCGACGGTGTAGGTGGCGGGAGCGTTCTTGGCAGAGGCGGCAGCAGGTTGGGTCGGTGTGCTGGGACCGGCGGGCCGCATCGGCGGGTGGTGTGTGCTGTCGCTGTTGGTGGCGTCGGGTGCGGCGTGGGCGGGTGCGGCGCTGGCAGCGGCGGTGACGGCGGTGGCGCCGAGCATCAGCGCGGCCAGGTGCTGCAGCGGGCCGGGCAAGCGCACCGCCGGTAGCCACCGCAACGCGCGGGCGAGCCGGTGGTATCCGCGCACGGCGGCGGTGGCGACCAGCAGCGCCCAGATCCCGCATGCTCCGGCGTAAGTGAGGGCAAGGATGAACCCGCTGGTCACAGGTTGCTGGATGATGGCTCGCACCGCGTCGGTGGACGGCAGGTCCACGTCCGGCAGTCCGATGTGGTGAACCAGCGTGGCCGGCACAGCGGCGATGAGGATCCCGTAGCCGAGTAGGGCGGCCACCGATGATGCGCGTGATCTCATCGCCTACCTCCCGTCTCCTCCGCCCCGGCATCCGCTGCCGCTCGCGGGTGGCGAATCGACGGTATGGGCGGGCGACGTCGGTGGCGGCGGTCAGCGGGCTGACAGCACCTCACACCACCTCACGTGACCTCACAACCCGAGGTCAGCGCCCTGTGGCTCACACACTGCGGCGGTAGGCGGCGGCGTGCTGCTCCGGCGGACGGGTAGTGCTTCACGGGTTCAGCCGCACCCAGGCAGGCCCAGAAGAGAACTCAGCGATCATGGGGCGCGTTGTGTCGGGTTGGGGACCTGGGCCAGCGCCGAAGCGTCTCTGGCCTAGGGATGCCGAGCCACGGACTGCTTCCAGATCACCGAGAAAGATCGAGAGCCACCCGCCCTTCCGGTGGTCGAGCGATCCTGGCGCGAGCGGCACGGCCTCGGTGCGCACCCGCGCCCCGCACGCCGCCGAGGACTTGCGCCGTCATCGCCCCGGAGTACCGGCTGTGAACTTGGCGGCAGCTCTCGCCGAAGCGCAGCGGTCGGCTCAACCTCACGCCCGCCCCACGACTCGTCTCGCCGGAATGACCCCTTTACCAGTTGGGAGGCCTCGCCGCCTTGAGGCCTACTGTCGCGATGCGCGGGCGGCGGCGTCCTGATGGGCGCGGGTCATGGCGTCCACGAACGAGCGCATCTGCGGGACCGCTGCCTCCTGGACCTGCTTCAGTTGCGCCATCATCTCGGACAGGTCCACCGCCGGCACACCATGGCCGCGTTGGGCCTGCTGCTCGTCCAGGGCCGCGTTGACCGCCTCGACGATCGCGGCGGCGACGCGCTCCATCGGCAGCCCTTTCAGCCCCGGATCGAGCGTCAGCGCGGCGAGCCGCCCGTCCGTACCCACCTCGGCCTCGACCCAGCCGTTCGCCGCGCTCGTGCGCACCGGCTCCGCGCCGCCGGTGGCTGCTTCCTGCACCGTGCCCGCGGCGGCGACCACCTGGTCCAGCATCTCAGCGAAACCCTCACTGCTCGGACGCATACCCGCTCCCCCTGTTCGCTCGGCCGCCCTTGAGCGTACGAACATGCCACACGCCCAGCGGACCCACACCCAAGGGCCACAAGGGACTGTGTGCCCGCTCTGCCTTAGCTTGATCTTTAACCTGTGCGCTGTTTACGTGCGGTGATGCTCAGGTCACGCTTGACGGTTTTACCGACGTCGTGGCGGGGTGCTGGTCTACGGTTTCGTGATCCGTACGGGCGTCCAGGACCTGGTCTGCCGGGTTTCGGCGCACTTGCGGGCAGGGTGGTCTTCGGGCGCAAGTTCCGAAACCCCCGACGGACCCGGGCGGGAGTGAGCCGGTCAGGTGCCGTTGGCCGCTCCCACGGTCGACGCAGGTCCGCGACGAGGGGTCGCGCGAGGCGTAGCTGAGTGTAGGCGGCGATGATCAGCCAGGTCCACCGGTCAGCGGCTTCGGTGGTGCGGATCTTCGGCCGAGTCCATCCCAGGGTCTGTTTGAACAGTCGAAACGTGTGCTCGAGGTCGAATCTGCGGAGGAAGGCCTGCCACCAGTGGTCGACATCGGCGGTGGTGGCGTTGGTGGCGGAGCACCACAGCCACACCGGTTTGGGGTCACGCTCGCCGGGCAGGTGCTCGACCTGTAGCCGGATCAGGGTGCCGGTGATGATCGGCAGGTCACCGTCGTGGTCGATCCAGCAGGTGCGGCGGGTCAGCCTGGGGTGCAGCTGGTCCCAGCTGTCGGCTTGCGCGGTGCCGTAGCGGCTGGTCGGGGTGAGGGTGGTGTGTTGCGGCGCGGGCCAGGTGGCCGGGTCGTTGCAGGCGAACTCGGCGCCGTGTTTGCGGGGACGGCCGATGGCACCCGGCTGCCTGCTCGGCTTGGGAAACCGGAGGACCCGGTCCGAGCGGATCCGGCCGACCAGGAGCACGGGCAGGTCGGACAGCACCCAGGCCAGCCGGGCGGTGTCGTAGCCGGTGTCACAGACGATCAGGATGTCGGGGTCGCCGGGGCGCCAGTGCCCGGCACGGATCAGCCGGTCGATCAGCTGCCGGAGCTGGTCGGCGGTGACCGCGGTGGCGTCGTCGGCCGGGCCCAGCCGCACCGCGTCGAGTACCTGTGTCCACGACGTGCGGCCTGGTTCCAAGGCGGCGACGAACGAGTACGGCCAGCCGGGGATCATCTGGGCGGAGCCTTTGCCGCGGCCGTAGGTGTGGCAGAACAACCGATCCGGGCTGGTGGCCGCGTCCGGGCGCAGCCAGTTGCTGACGTCAACGGCGAGCATGATCCGCCCGTCCGTGGCGCGGGGCAGCGCCAACCCTGCGAGGGTCACCCGCAGCCGGGCGACATCGATCCCGCCGGCGCCCAAAGCGTCGTACAGGGCGCCGTGACCACGGCGGTGCTCGGCGGCCAACGACAGGTCGACCAGGCTGGTCACCGGCCCTCCCGAGCACAGCAGCGCGTCGGTGAGCTCGAACAACGCGTCCGCCCGACGTGGCAGACACCGGTAGAAGTCCCGACGAAACCCGGCCAACCTCGCTGCTGGATCCTCGGCCGACCCGACCGCCGACGTGTCGGGCGTGGGCGTGTCGGGCAACACGAGGCCACCCAGGTAGTCCAGAATCGTGGCCACGGCCACCACCTGTTCTGTTCTTCGTGTCCTTGCAGGGAACGTGAAGGATCATCAGGTGGTGGCCGGTTTACGTCTCCATGACACGCCGAGTCCACACAGGATCAGCGCCCCACACGGGCGCCGAGGTTAAAGAACAAGCTTAGAGGCCGGCCGATAGAATCCGTGCCGCCACAGTCCGTCACACGATCGGGGGAACGGGTGCCAGGCTTCGACGTGCAACCGGAGGCGATCCTCACCGCCGGCAACAACCTCGCCACCAGCGGCGAAGACTTCCTGGAGCAGTTGGCGGCGTTCGAGGCCGCCACCGCCGCCTACGACGGCGCCTGGGGCGACGACACCATCGGCACCTACATCGGCACCGCCTACACCGCCGTCTCCCAATGGGCACTCGACTGCTGGCACACCGTCGCCGACGAACTGGCCGCCGCCGGCGACGACCTCGTCGGCGTGGCGGAGGCCTACGAACGGGTGGAGGCGGACGCCTTCGCCGCGTTGAACACCCTCGGCGAGAGCCTCGGCTGACCGGCATGGGACTGCAGCTACCAGGCGAACTGGTGTCCATCCTGGGCATGCTCGGCTACGACTGGCCCACCTCCGACGAGGAGAGGTTGTTCCAGCTCGGGCAGCTGTGGGTGGAGTTCGCGCCGAAGATGGAAGCCGCGGGCGCCGCGGCCCTCGCCTCCGCCTCCACGTACTGGGCGAACAACCAGGGCGAGGCGGCCCAAGCCTTCCAGGCGTGGTGGAACGGCGCCGACAGCCCCGCGAACGCGCTCGCCCAGGGCATCCCCGGCGCCTCCCTCGTGGGGGCGGGAATCATGGTCTGCGCCGGCGTCGTCCTCGCCCTCAAGATCCAGGTGATTGTGCAGTTGGCGATCCTTGCCGTGCAGATCGCCCAGGCCATCGCGACCGCCGCCGTGACGTTCGGCGCCTCACTCCTCGAAATCCCGGTCTTCAAAATGATCACCTCGATGATCCTCGATCAGCTCATCGGCATGGCCGTTGACGCGGTGCTCAATGGTTAGAGGCCGAGGCAGGCGAGGAAGCGGACGGCGCGCGACTCCGGGCGGCGCACCGAATGCCCGTGGACCGATCGGCGCTGCCGGACGAGTCATCCCCGCCCCACGCACCCGCGCCCGGATCGACTTCAACGCCGGTCAGCCCGGAGCGTGGAACCGCACGGTGAACCGGCGCAAACTCCAACCCAACACGACCTACGTCGAACGCACCACCGGCTACACCTACAAGACCGACTCCAAGGGTCGGGTCACCCACTTCAGCGGCCGGCTGCAAGCGGTGGACGGGCACCGCAACGCCTACCAGCAGCGCGTCGCCGGCCGTCCCTTCCGCAAGTCGACCGACCAGGGCGGCCACCTGTTCGCCCACATCTTCCGCGGCCCCGGCGAACGCATCAACCTCGTGGCGATGGACTCCAACCTCAACCTGTCCGCCTGGAAACGGATGGAGAACAGGTGGGCGCGGGCCCTGGACCCAGACCACCCCACCCCCGGCGCCGGCTCCCAGACCGTCCGGGTCGAGGGCCGGGTGCACTACGATCCGAACTCAGCATCAACCCGGCCCACCGCGTTCACCATCACCGAACAGATCGACAACGGCCCCAAACGCACCCACCGATTCCGAAATCCATGAAAGGTGCCGTCGTGCCTGACGGTCGTGACAGCGACATCATCACCCGCATCGGGCAGATCCTGCTGTCGGTCCTGCCCGACAACGCGGAAACCATCATCGTCAACGGCGAAACCGACGTCGACTACGCCAACGCGTCCCTGGAACTTCGGGGACCCGACGGCAAAGCGTTCTACTTCGCGTGGGACGACAACCCCGACGAGGCCGTCGACGAGATCACCGACCTGCTCATCGACCTGCGGCAAGTGATGATCGACGACGGCAGCGACCCGTGGTACGGGTTCACCATGGCCGTCCAGCGCGACGGCGCCTTCGAGGTCGACTTCTCGTACGAGCCTCCCACTGACTGACGGGGACGCTCCGACCGGCGTCGATGGCCGCCGGAGAGTCCCGCGATGGCCCGATTAGGCCTCTTCGCCGTAGGCCCCGTCCGGGGAGGCTGGTAGCCCTAATGGGTTCAGAGCGGGCCTTGTGGTGCCCGGCGAGGTGATCCGCGGCTGATCTCGGAGGAGGGTCGGGGTTCGGGGCGGAGCCCCGAGGTTCTGTTGTCCTAACCTGGCACGATGACCGGCTCCGGAACGGCTCTCGTTGCTTCCTCGATTTCGGCAGTGGTGGCCATGGCGGTCGTTGGGCTTCAGTACTCCCTCGAACGTCGCCGTCAGCAACGAGCTGACAGAGCCCAGCGGCTCGCGGCTTTCTTCGCTGCTACCCATGCATTCGTTCTGTACCTCGGCCCCTTGGCGCGGGCACCTCTCGCAAAGAAGGAGCAAATCCTGGCAGAAGCTCGGGATCTGGAAGACCGTCTTAGCGCATGCTTCGCCCAGGTGCGGCTCCTTGAGGACCGCGAGATCGTGGATGCTGCCACACGCTTGGACCGGGAACTGGTCCGCCTAGAAGGCAGGGCCCGCGAGAAGCAGTGGTCGAGGACCGATTGGCGTGAGGCCAGGGCTGGGCTCTCCGAGCCGGTGAGTACATACCAGGCGCTCGCCCGCAAGAAGTTGGGAGCCGGAAGGTTGTGAGCCTGCCTTGGATGCCCTCGTCTCCCGGCCGGCCCGGCCGATGCCGGCCGGAGATCGCCAGCAGGCCGGGGCCCGGCCGGCGCGGCCCGCTTGCGGGCCGCCCTGATCCTTAAAGAGGTCAATTCGGCAGTATCGAGAGTAGGGTCGCCGCCGTGCCGAGTGACATCGTCCTGTGGCCAGACGCGAACGACCGCTGATGAACTCTGAGCGGTTCGGTCGTAGTGAGTTTTGACTGTTGGCCCCCACTTGGCCGATGGTGACGGTGTGACGTCCAGCGTGTGGCTGCACCGGGACGAGGACTTTCACCCCGGTACGGAACTCTTTCGTAGCGAGCGCCTGTTCGCGCTGTGGTCGTACTCGGCGACACACGGCCAACTGCTGTTGCGCGCGGACCACATGCCCGGCGACGACCGGCGCCTTCCCACGACAGTGGAAGTGCTGTTCAAGCCGATCGAGGCGGTGCGGATGCAGGGCGGGTACCGCGGCCTGGTAATCCGGTGCGCGACCGACGACGAGGCCGCGGAGATCGAGGCAGACATCGCTGGCCATCGCCCGGGGTCGGCGCGCGTGCTCATGCTGGAGAGCGAGGGGGTGACCGGTTACGCCGTCACCCTCGCCGTCGGGTGGAGCGAGGGCGTGCTGTCGCGCCTTCAGCCGTCGCTGTTCAACACCTTCAGACCGTACGACCCGGTGTGGCCGACCAAGCCGCTGGCGGGCGTCGGCGCCGAACTCGACACCGCCTCGCCGCAGGAGGTAGCGGAGGCGGTCCTCGCCGGCATGCCCAAGGGCATACGCCGGGAGCGTCGCGCCACCGTGTACGTGCTCACGGCGGTCATCGAGCAGGACGGCCGCCGGAGCCGGCACAACGTCGGGGTCTTCCTGACCGAATCGGATGCCGAGGAGGCGTTACGGCTGGTCGAACCCCACGTACGGAGCTGCTGGGTCGAACCCCTCCCGACGGTGCTGTAGCGGGCCGCTCGCGGCGAGGTACAGGTTCCGGACGCGACGAGGGCGATCGCCTTTCAACCTGACGTGGTAGGACGACCGCCCCTCGTACTGGCTATTGGTGCCGACGAGGCGCCAGCCCGCCCGACCGCGCACCTTCTGCGGCATGTGGGTGCACCTGACCTTGATCGAAGCGTCACACTTTTAGAGCCGTGCTAGAGACGCAGCAGCTGTTGATGCCAATGCAGTGCTGAGAAGGTCCGACTCTCGCGTTCCCGCGTCGGCGCGGAGCATCAGGCTCTTCTCGAGCGAACGCTTCAACTTGCTATATGTGAGCGGTCGGTCACGGTCCAGGAGTTCGGCTACTCGTGACGGCCGGACGCCGAGGCCAGTAAGAGCGAGTTCGAGTTCCCCGGAACTGGACGCAGTCCGTAGTCTCGACACATGTCGCGCCTCGGCTGATGTCCATGTTGCTTGTTCTATCAGTGTCGCTGCGGCTCTGGGTTGGCATTGCACCATTTCTAGCTGTCGAAGGTGTGAAAGCTGCTCCGCGGTAGGAGGGCGCATCAGCCGATTCTTGCGGCGGGAAAAGGTATGAGACCACCATTCGGGCTGAATTTGGTTCCGGAAGTCGGATGCAACCTTGCCAGCCCAGTCAAGGGTGGCTAGCATACGTGGAATTCGCAGCCTTAGATGTTCGGGGGTCACGCTCAAGATCGTGTGTGTCCGTCGCTCCATCGGCGGGTGGGTGGAGCCGGTTCGTAGAAAAGTCGCCCGTTCAAGATGGCCGGTCGACCAGATCGCGATAAGCGCGCCAATTACCGCGATATCCATACTTCCGCGACGTTCGGCATGCCGAATGGTTATCTGCATACCGAGCCGGTCGGCCGCCTCCTCGTTGGCGATCTGGTCGTCGGCCGTACGCAGCCGTTCGTGCGTGGTGAAGCCGCTCGGACGAGGCGCGTGCCCCAGCAGGTGATGTGCGGACTCATGCGCGAACACGAAGAACATGGCGTAGTCGGTGAAGAACTCGACCATCCTCCGGGCCGTGTCGTGTAGGTTCAGCACGTTCATCATCGGTTCGGCGGCCGTGCGATGGTGGAGATAGAAGCATCGGAGTGTTGTAGCGACGACTGCATCATCTTTCCATGAGCCACGGGCGAGCCTGATCGCCTCGTACACTCGCAGCGGCAGTGAGGTGCGGTTGAACCGTGAAAACAGCAGTGCCACGTAACTGCTGTAGAGCCCGCAAAGACCGGCGAGCGAATCGGACATGAGCGCCAGCCCGGATCCGTCCGGAAATGGGGAAAGCTGGGCGATCACGTCGTCTTCGGTCGTGATGCCGAGCTGAAGGAATCGTTTGTGGTCGTCGTACGGCACACGGAGCGTCGACAGCGCCTGCTGAATATCTTGCTTCCGCTCCTCTAGAGAGGCGTCCAAGGCATCAGCGGCACCACTCGGCTGGCCGGTGACCAGCCGGAAAATGTGCTCCCGCGCTGCTGTGCTGGCGCGCTCCGCGTAATCCTCCATCTGCGAACGGACACCCTCCGCGGTGGGCATGAGCCGCTGGTACGCCGCCTGCGCCAGGGAACCATGGGCCGAAACCATCTGAGGCGCTCCGTCCTACATGTAGCCGTCGCAGAAAGTCGCCAGTCCGCGCCGCACGAGGATCAGGGCAACAACGCTCGCGGTCGGCCGCCCGTAGGCGGCGGCCAGGACATCGGCTACGGTGGCGACTTCCATCAACAGTGCGCCCGGTCGGTCCGCCAGAAGGGTCTGTGTCATCTGGTGCGGACACACGTGCTCCTTGAGGTCTTGCTGTCGATCGGCGAGCCAACGCGCAGCGAAGCGTCGTCGGCGGTCCGGATCCTCACTGCCGAATCCGATGCCTTCGCTGATCAGCACGTCGCCGAGCGCTTCGAGTAGTTCTTCCTCGTCGTCTTCGAGGTGATCTTCCAGGTTGAAGACCGTCAACATCGCGCTCCATTCGGTTCAGCAACCAGCAGATGCGAACGAATCATCGACGCTAGGTTCGGAGCTTGCAACCGTCGACTCCGTGAGATGCCAGTCCTACCACGACAAGCATCACCCGCGAGAGCCAGGGCAAACAGAACGAAATGCCCCTGGTCCTACGCAAGAACATTTCGAAATCCGTACGGTGCGTCACCAAATGATCAACAGTGCCATCAGCGGTGGCACGGGCGGAGACCGATTGCGTGACAGCTACCGGCCGTACATCGGCTCCGCGCCAGCCTGCAGCCCGGGATGGTGGACGTTGGCGGGTGCGAGTCCCGCAGCGGTGAGACGCTGGGCGTAGGTGTCGGCCAGTTCGGTGGCGTTGTCGTGGTCGCCGAGGGCGGTGAGGACTCCGATCGCCCGCTGGTGCAGGGCTTGGTTTAACGGGTCGACGCGGATGCCGGCTTGAAGGAGTTCGAGGGCGCGTCGCGGGTTCGGCTCGGCGGCGGCCAGGGCGGCGTAGGCGTCCAGGATGTAACGGCGGGTGGCCTCCCGGGCGGGGTCGAGCCATGGCCAAGGGTGGCGGGCGGCGAGGTCGCCGGTGTAGGCGTCGACGACCGCTTGCCACGCGGCGGCCGGGTTGGTGAGGGCGGTGGCGGCGTGCGCCGCCAGGGTGCGCAGTCGCCAGAGGTCGACGTCCAGGTGTGCGGGGTTTAGGCGATAGCGGTTGTCGGTGTGGCTGAGGGCGGCGAGTCCGCCGGCGGCTCGCAGGGTCGATCGGAGGTCGCTGAGGGTGGTGTAGAGGCGGCCGGTGAGCCGGTGGGCGGGCAGGCCGGACCAAATCGCTTCGACGAGCTGCCCGGTGGTGGCGCCATCGGAGTGCACGGCGAGGAAGACCAGCACCTGCAGGGCGGCGTTGCGTCGGATCGGCACAGGCGTCCCGTCGGCGAGCAGTGTTGGTTCGCCGAGAACCCGCAGGTCGAGCCGGCCAGTGGTGGCATGCGGCGGCGGGTGAATTCGATGGGTCCCGGTTGTCTGGCGGGGAATGAGCGGTCGCTCAGGTGCCGCTGCCGTGGCGGCTCGTGGAACGGCGCCTGGGCGCGTGTCAGGTGGGTGCGCTTGGGTGATCACAGTGAGCAAGTCGGTGGCGGCCGCCGGGTCGAGCACGCACAGCCGCAGCCCTGCCCAATTGGGGTGACGCGGGTCGACCGTGTGACCGGCGGCGTCGACGTGCCAGATCGCGTCGGCGTTGGCGGCGCTAAGGATGATGGCGGTGGCGGTGCCGGCCGTCAGCGCCGCCGCGACCGGTCCGGACTGCGGTGAAGACTCAAGGATCACCACCGGCCGGTCGGACGCGGCTGAGCGGTTGGTCTCCTCTCGCGTGGGACCGTCCTCGGCTGCGGGCGATGACGCGATGAGCGCCTCGGCGTTGTCGATGACCCGCACGCCGGGCAGTTCCTGTGGGGAGATGTCCGGGCTAAGGAGCATGGTCGCCGCGGTGCGGGTGATCACGAGGGGCGCTGCCGGCGATGGGTGGCGCAGCCGGGTAAGGACGGTGGTGACCAGTATGCCTCTGGCCGCGTCGAGGGCACCCGGGCCTGTTAGGGCTATCCGGCCCGGGGGAAGCGACGCGATCGATCCCGCGGGCTGGTGGTGTGCGGTGCCGGTGGCCGTGGCCGGTGATGTGGGGGCGGTGAGGGCGGTTTGGACGGTGGTGACGGTGGCGGGCAACGGTGCCAGGTCGGCGTCGTCCCGTGCTCCGTCTGGTGGGTGGGGTTGGTAGGCGCGTCGGCGGCGCAGCCACACCAGCCCGGCTGCGGCGGCGACCTGCTCGGCGGTCTCTCGTGGCAGCCAGCCGCCCGGCACCTCCACCCCATTCGCGTCGCCGACGTTGGTTAGGTGGGCGGTGTCGGTGTCGGCTGGGTGGTCGAGGGTTGGGGCGGTCGCGGGTAGCGGATCCTCGGCTGCGGTGCCGGTGACGGCGGTTTGCGCGCCGGCGCTGAGCGCGGCGGCGCCGGCGACTCCGGTGGCGGTGGCCTGTAGTGGGGTGGGCAGGGGCAGTTTGCGGAGCCACCCTGCTGCTGCCCGGGCGCGGGCGGCGGCCCGGACGGTGACCGTGACGGCGAGCATCAACCAGATCACCCATGCCGTCGCGGTCACCGCGACGGTCAGGGTGTGCTCGGTCAGTGGCTGCTTCACCCACTGCTGTATGCCGGGCCAGTCGTCTGCCAGCCGACCGACGACTCTCGTCAGCACTATCGGCGGGAGGAGCACGAGCAGCGCGAGAAGTAGGGTGGATGCCACCCGGCGTGGCCAGCGCATCTCACCCACCCCAATGACATGCGGGTGCGCACGCGGTCATGGTGTGCGCACCGGCGGTCGGGCGGGGTGAATGATGCGTGTCCACACCTGGCGGATCCACCACACCGCGACTGCGGCGGCGTAGATGACGCCGAGGATGCCGGATGCGGGTCGGCTGACGATCGCTGCGGTGATCACTGCGAGGGGGGCGGCGAGGATCAGCCGCAGCAGCGGGGTGGAGACGACCGCTGTCACCACGCCGATGCCGAGGAGCAGGCCGCCGAGACGGCCGGCGGCGTCGATCCACAGCACCAGCTCGGGCCACCGGGCTGCCGTCAGGGAGTACTGGATGAGCGCCATGCCGACAGCGGCGGTCACCACGGAGAGGGTCGGGAACGCCAGCAGTTGGGACCAGCCGCCGTGGGGGGTGCGCCACTGGCGGGCGGCGACCACCGCCATCACCGCGGCTATCAGGACCACGGGCGTGATCGGCAGCAGCGTCCAGCGCAGGAAGGGTGCCACCTCTTGGCCGATGTAGACGCTGCCGACTACCGCGTACAGGCCGGCCACGGCCACGCCCAGCGACGCCGACGCGAGGATGCCGGTGCCGACCTGCGCAGCCGGGGACATCGGTTCGCCGCTGGTGCGGGCGGCGAGCGCGGAGGCGATCACGGTGCCCGCCCCGAGTGCGGCGATGAGCGCGAACACGGCGGCCATCGCGAGCTCGCCCCAGTTCAGTAGAGCCCACCGGTGCAGGAACCCGCCGTTCCACTCCGGGGTGAGCAGGAACTGCGCCACCAGGCCCAGTGAGGCGAAGCCCGGCACGGCGATGGCTACCGCTCGCCGCACCGGCGGCACCGGTGACTCCACTGCCTCCGTCTCGCTCTCGATGCTTGCGGCGCCGGCGTCCGCTGCGCCGCGGGCGGCGGCCAGCGCCGGATCGGGGAGCACCGTCGGCGCCACCCCGACGCCTTCGGTTAGGGCCTTTTCCACTGCGGGCGTGGCGGCCATGCCGCCCACCACGTAGAGGCCGGCGACATCGGCTGGCTGCAGGTCCGCCGCGGCGATCGCCTCGACGGTCAGGTGGGCGATGCGCTCCGCGACCGGCCGCGTGGCCTGCTCCAGCATCGTCCCGTTCACCACCACTGCCGGCCCGTCCGGCAGCGGCACGGTGACCGCCGGATGCTCGGCGAGGGCGTGCTTAGCGGCGCGGACGCTGGCCAGCAGCGCCCACCGCGAGCCATCCGACACCGACCCGCTCACGTCGCCGCCGGTGAGCGCACTGGTCAACGCGTCGTCGACCGCTGACCCGCCCGCAATCGGGTCGGCCAGGGTGGAGAGAATTTCGAACCCGGCTGGCCCGCGCCGCAGCACACTCACCTCCGCGCCGGCACCCACGTCGCAAACCACGACATACGAGCCGACCGGCAGCTGCACGCCCGTCGCGAGGAGATGGTTCGCTACGGCCACCGGCGCCTCCACCAGACGAGGCTGCGGCAAGCCCGCCCGATGCGCCGCGTGCCGAAACCAGGTGCGCCGCCGTGGCCCCCACCCCGCCGGCACGACCAGCCGCACATCGGCTACCTCGCCGCCAGCGACACTGCTGGCGTGCTCGGCGACCTGCCGCAGCGTCGCCGCGACCAGATCCAGCTCCTCCATCTCGCCGCAGGCCACCGGTAGCTGTTGCTCGATCGAGCGGCGCGGCGCCGGGATGAACCGCTCCGGCCGCGTCACTGCGGCCTGCCAGGCCGGCTGCCCCGTGACGATCCTGCCGTCCTCGGACAGGAACACCGCGCTGGACAACGCCGGTTCCGCACCGAACCTCAGCGGCTGCCAGGTCCCGTCAGGCCACGCCAGCACCGCCGTCGTGCTGGCAGCACCCCAGTCGATCGCCAGCCGCGTCTCCCCCGACCGCATAGATCCCAGTCAAACACGACGATCACCGCATCGTCATCACACATCACCGACCGTGATTGGGAAGAGGTGGACCGCCGCGGCTTTTTGAATCGGCGAGATCCGCTAGCCGAGTCGCCGCCACTGGGCTCGCTCCTCGAGGAAGGCCTTGTGCTCGGCCGTCTCCCACTCCTGCATGTTCGGATACCGGTCGCCGCAATATCGCCTCTCGAGATGCTCGATGAACAAGGCACGCTCGCGCTCGTCCGCCAGCCGAAGCCCGCGATCATGGCTCCCGGCCTGAAGCAGGCAACTGCCGTCGGGGTGGACCGTCGTGGTGATCTCGCCGCCCAGCGGCTCGGGGACACGCGCCGCGAGATACGCGAAGTAGATGTACCGGTAGTCGAACTCGTCCTGGTGCTGGTGGATCCAATTCAGCCACTGGTCCACCTGCGCCAAAGTCCACGGCTCCATGGAATCCCTCCCCACAGCATCCTGATAGATCAATACTGATCCCCTTGTGCCACAGGACCAAGGAAGCCGGTGAACCTATCGGTGCACCTCCAGACGTGGTCACGCCCGGGCCGCCTCCAAGCTCGCTGCTCACGTAGTGCGGCTGCGCCGTCCATAGGGCACTGCCTCATCCACAGTTCGCCCCTTCGGGGCAGCGCGCCACCGTGCTTGCTGATGAGGTGCTCCAGGGCGTCACTCCCGGTTGCCCGCAGGCGGCGAGAGGATACGAGCATGAACAGGCCCGACGGACGACGGTCACCTCGAGAGGGCAGATTGACGGCGCGGAATGACCACACCCGGATGGGCGGTGCGGTCAACGCGGCGGGAGCCTCATCAGGGCGATCGCCGCTGTGAGGTCCGTGATCGGCGACGCGTTGGGCAGTCGCTGATGCCCGCCGTGGAGGCCTGGTTCCTGGGCGGCCCGGCCGACGGCCGCCTCGCGCCGATCGAGGTCGGTGAGGCGGGAGAGCTGCCCCAGGTGGTGCTGCTCCTGCAGACCGGCTTCTACATCGGCGCGGAGGACCAGCCCCGTCCGCCGGTCGAGCACCGGTACGTCCGCGACCCCGTAGAGGACAGCCCGCCGGTGTACCGCTACGACGGAGCCGACGACGACGGATAAGGGCAACATGCGCGACCCGACGGGCAGATAACCGGCATGACCGATGGGGCATGGCGCCACGGGTGCCGGCTGGCAAGCAGGTCGCTGAAGCCCAGACCGTTGAAATGGGCCGGCATCGGCCCTGTCGTATCCTGCGCCGGTGAACACAGGCCGGACGGCCGCCGCCGTCTCCGTCGGAGTGATCGTCGCCGTTCTCGGCGCCTGTGGAGCCCTGGTTATTGCCTGCACCGGCTTCTGGGTCGTCTTCGGTCCGGTGAACTACTTCGGCTGCGGCACCGAACGCCCTGCAGGCATCACGGCGGCTGACTTGGCCGGCTCATACGCGACGGACGACGGCGGCCGGTTGGAGCTGCGTCCGGACGGCACACTCACCGCCAGCGGTCTGGACAACTCCGACGGCTTTGAGTCTCGCCCGCCCTTGTCCGGCCCCGGAAAGTGGTTCCTTGAACCAGCGGACAACCCGTTCGGCGACATCGACCTGATTTTCGAATCCCCGCCTGGCTACAACGGCGGCTACGGCACCGACCTCAACATTTCCGGCAGCCGCACCGATCCCTGGCTCTACTGGTACGTCGGCGATCCCGACAGCTGCGTCCTCTACCGGTTCAACCGGGTCTGACGAAGCCGCCGCCAGTCGAGCACTGGCCACAGGACGAGACCCAGACCCGCGACTCGAGGCACCCAGTCCCAACGTCCCTTGGCAGATGCTTGGATCGGCGGCCGGGAGGGGCGGTATGCCCGCCTGGCGTCGGCGCTGCTGTCGCAACCAGACGTGCTGGCAGCCGACGAGGTGATGTCTGGCAGGGTTCACCAGCATGAGCCCGTTGCCCGAGTCGATTGAGCAGCGCCTTGCCGCCGGCTCCGACGAGTACGCGCAGTCTGTCCGCCACCTCCTGCCCTCACCCGAGGAGCTACCCCTGACGCCACCGTACGAGCAGGTCCTCCACGCCATCCTCGACCTTTCCAAGGGCGACTGGCGGCTCGTCCGCCAGTACAGCCAGGCAGCCCGTGCGGACTGGCGCGACGTCCTACTCTGGGCGTCGCAATCGAGCCCCTGACAAGGCGGATCTTGCAGGCTGAGTCCCAGGTCCGGTGGTTGACGGCGGCACGGTTTGCAGCGCTCGGTCCGTTCACGGCGGGTCGCCGAAATGGCCGCCGTCGTCGCCAAGCAGCAGCGGCACGTCGTAGACAGTCATGTCCGGCCGGGCGCGTGCGTATCGCACCCGGTGGCGCCACCGCTGATGCTCGAACGCCACGTCGGCGTCACCCGCGAGCGCCGCCGTGGCCGGGTCTCTTGAAGCGATGGAGTACGGCGGTCGGTGAGGTCAGGCTTCCCGCGTCACGGCAGACACCCTCGGCTACACGACATCCACTACTGCCGTTGCAGCCCTCAAACGTCTCCAATGCTCAGAGCTACCGAGCCTGCACAGTCAGCTCATTCCGGCCGATCTAACGATGTCGCTTCACATCTGCCGCGACACACTCCCCCTATGTCGAAACGGTGCGGTTTCTCCGCGTCGTGCGAGTCCTCTTCGCGTTAACGAGGGATGGTGGAGATGGTGGAACCAGGGGTTGCCAGGGTCACCAGCAAACTCGCGTTAGTGTCGCTCGCTGCGTCGCTGTTGACGGTGTCAGGAGCGACGCAGGCGGAAGCCGCAGAGCCGGTCAGGGTGCCTCCGGCAGCCGCAATGTTGCCCGAGATCGTCATGACCTGCTCCGAAGGCCGGACCGATCTCAACCATGCTGACGTGCCGGAACTGGTTTCCGTCCTGGCTGTCGCGCCGCCGGTGGCCGAGCGGGTGGTGCACAACCGTCCGTATCTGTCGGCGCGCGACCTGAGTGTGGTGGAAGGGATTGGCCCTGGGCAGCTTGATCGGATACTGGCAGAGGGAAAGGTTTGCGCCACGCCGCCCGGTACGCCACCGCCCTCGTCCGAACACTGCGCCGCCTCCGACAAGGTGGACTTGCAGTCTGCTTCCGTCGATGACCTGGTGCGCCTACTCAAGCTCGCTCGTCCGACCGCCGAGCGGCTCGTCGACGCCCGGCCTTTCGCCACACTGCGCCATATCACGCCAGAGCGCGTGGCCGGTGTCGGGAAGGGCAGGCTGGATGAACTGATCGGCCGAAGCTGTCTCACGCCGATGCCGGTACGAACCGCCGACAGCAGCTGGCGGTGGGCCTACCCGTCCTTGCCGACCACGGTCGCCCGGGACGGTTATGCGCTGCATGCACCGGCGGGCATCATCGACGATCCAGGCGGCGCATGGTTGCAGATCCGTCCGTTGCCTAGCCCGCCACAGAGGCTTCCCGGGCCGGCTTACCCCATGGCGGACTTCCACATCCACGGGCAGTGGCGGGGTGGCAATGACAGAGCCGAGGTCACGGTGCCGGCGGCCAAATTCGCGGCCACATTCGCGGGGGAAGACTGGCAGCCATACCTGCTGCACTGGCGTGACGCCCATCGAACGGTCGCAGAACCAGTGGTGGGCGCTGATGTTCGGGTCGATCCGATCAGTGGTGCCGTCACCGGGCACGTCAACGACTTGTCGGTGCTGGAGTGGGCCGTCCGTAAGGCGAACTGGGTGTTGGAGCCGGCGGCCTCGATTCTATTCGGAGACAGGTTTCCTGCACCTGGATGCCCGAATGAGCCGTGGTCGCATCAGGGCGATACCAATCGCTGGACGCACAACGGCGCAGAGGCGCACCTGGATGGCGCGCTGCTCAACCTGCCCGGTAACCCGGTGCCGCCGGCGGGCTTTTTGATCAAGCACTGTGTGCAGACCGGTGCCGGCAGCAGCAACTGGGGCCCCGACGTCAAGGTCCAACTCCGCAACAACACCGGCACGATCCAGAAGTTGGCCCACTACTCTGGTGACGTCACCGTCGCAGGCGACGACAGCCTGGAAACAGACCTGATCACACTGGCGCTCACCACCGTCAACACCGCCGGCGCGAAGTTCCTCGGTCCTGGTGACACCGGTTCAGCCGCCGTACCAGCCGGCACCGCCGGCACGGTCGAGATGCAGCCTGACCGACTGCGGTCGTTGGCGCGAGTCGCGCTGGACAAGACCCTCGGCGTGGTACTGGACAAACTTGATCCAGCCCTGTCCGATCCGACTCTCCGCCAGCGTGTCTTCCAACTCGTTGCGTGCACGTATGACGCAGTCAGGGCCAGCTCCGCAAAGACGGACTTTCACATCGCCCGGGAGTTCGCCCTCGCCCTGTTCAATTGCTTCAACTACGAGAACTTCTACATAAGCCTCACCGCCCTGCTGACGGATCTCGCCAACCGCGGCGCGATCACGCCACAGCAGGCAGACCTCGGCGCCAACGGCTTGCTCAAGGCCCGCGAACTAGTCAAGTGGCTTGAATGGGGCCAGATCGCCGTCGACCTTGTCGACTCGTCGGTGTGGGGCTCACTGGGCACCGTCCCGCTGAGGGTCGAGCATTACGCGGCGAAGCCGATAGTGGACGGGTTGGGCCGTCACATTGGCCATACCTGCATCCGCCGAACCGGCTACACCTGGTCGATCAACGCGGCCTGTCAGGACTCCCTGTACGCCGGCATTACCAGGCCAGTCGGAGGCGGCGGCAACACAGGTCTTCCCCCCGCGCGCATCGTGCGCAACAGCACGGGTAACGCTTGGCTGTTCACCACCGACGACAGGATCATGCGACCGATCCGCGACGGCGGCACCTACCTGTGCCTTGCACGCCACTACGCCGTGGACTGGGACGCCGACATCACCGCCTACCGAGGCGCCGCCCACGTCAAACCCGAGAACGCACCTGACGCCGTCTGCGATGGAGCCCGCCCCGCTACAAGGGATCTGTCTCCCGGCCAGGTAACCTCCGACGCGATCGTCTTGCGGGAGAGTAGCGGTAGATCTTGGGTACTGCAGGGCAACGAGCGGGTGCACATACCAACCGGCAGGGAGTTCATATGCTGGGTGAACGCCCAGCACGCCGCTAACCTCGAGTTCCACGTCTGGGACCAGGTCACGGCCGATGAACTCGCCCGCTTCCCCGTAAGTCCCACCATCACACACGTCTCCAACTGCGGAGATCCGGAGGACCCAGAGTTCTAGGCGGACTGCGACAAGTCACGGGTGAACTCCTCAGTAGCAGTCGTCGGGTGCTTCGGGTTTCCGGACACTTGATGCACCCGACGACGCCATTCCGGTCTACCCGCCGGCCCTAACGGCAGGAAGACTCAAGCCTCTACGGCGAACGCCTCGCGCGTCCATCCGTACTCGGTGATGCGGAGTTCGAAGAGCATCGCCAAGGCTTTGAACGCCACTCCCGTCGCTTGGCCGACGTACCTCCGCCCCGTTGGTTGGACCGAGGGAATGAGAGAGGTATCGGGGTATCACGGTGGCTTGTTGGATCGGGCGAAGATCTGGGGTGGACAACTCGTTGGTCGCGAGACCGAGCGCGGCGATGGCGCTATCGGCCAGGAGCGGCGGCGGTCTGACGGTTGCCATGCAGCACCAGCACGCTTTCTCTGGTGCCCGTCTCCCTGGGCCGCGCTGGAACACCTCCAGCACCTTGTCGACCATGGCCACACGCCGCTGGTTGATGTGGTCCGCCGGATGGTGCTGAACAGGTCCCTGTCGGTGGCACGCGCCCCGCTGTGGCAGCGGGCAAGCGAGACCGAACGGGGCAGAGCCTTTGGTGACTTCCACTCCTTCATGGAGCGGGAGGGGTACTACGGGGAGCAGCGCTATGACGGCATGGACGAACGCTACGACCTGATGGAACGCCCGTACCAGTGCCGCCCGTCCTGCCGGTCGAACGCGCGGCGCTGCACCCCCGTTCTACGCGCCGTCCGGCAGGCCTACGACCTGGTCCTCTCCCCCATGTGGCGGGCTCTGGGCCAATCCATCACCGGCCGGTACACGCTGCATCCCGCCTGGTACTGGGACAACGATCACGGGTTCGTCGACCAGAACGACGACGGGCGCGCCGTCGTGCGCTACAGCCTGCCGGACCTCGACGACCGGTCTCCGACGCCGCCTGGCGCTACTACCCCGACCTGGTCATCCTCGCCGCGATCGACACCTACCGGACGGTGCTCGGAGCAGCCCCCGACCCCGCGTGGGAGGGATGCCGAGATGCCGCGCTGGCGTCCGGCCCATGGTGGCCGTTCGCGGACGTGGCGATCATCAGTGAACGGCCCACGGCCCACATCGGTGAAACTCGACGAGCAGGGACGCTTGCACGCCAATGACGGGCCGGCCGTCAGCTGGCCGGACGGACATCAGATGTGGGCTCGACAGGGCCGGGCCGAAAAGGCCTCTCGCTAGCGTCGATCGGCGGGATCGCGCGGTTCGGGCAAGTCGCCGAAGTGTGGAGGCTGAAGGCGGGCTTCGGCATGGCCGCAGGCAGGGTTGCCTGCGGCCATGCCGCTGCACCTAACGACAACCGCCCGGCTAGGTCAGGAGCTGCAGGTGTTGCAGCATGCTCTGCAGGCGGGCATTGTCGGAGTCCTCATCTCCGGCCCTCACCCAACTCGCGGCGCTGTTCGGCGAGCGGGTGATGCCCGGCGCCTACAGCCGTGCGCTCACCTAGACGCAAGGAACTCGACCAGGGCGCCTTCCCCGTGCTGAGACAACCCCGTCGCGCCTCACAACCGAATGACCATTGCCCGCGCAGTTCACCGACCGCGGACAAGATCGCCTCGATACACGAAGACGCCTCCGCGGAGGTTCTCCACGACTACGAGCATGCTGCGTGAGCAGCGCGGACGAGGCTTCGCCATGCGACGCCACGTCGTCGCAGCGTCCCTGACGCCCCTTGAGGATGCGCAGCGGCTGCTCGCAACCCCTCGCCGCCCCCGGCCCCAGCATCCTCGCACCCGGCCTCGTGGTCGCCATCGGAGCAACAGTCCTGGTTCCACCGGCCTATCGACAGTGTTGGTGGAACGATGGAAGACGTGGGAACTGCGAAACTGCCATGCCTGCTATCTCGCCGCTTGCTGGCGAGCCGATCAAGCGTGGCGACGCCGAGCGGCTCGCGGGAGTGCTGAAGGCAATCGCCGACCCGGCCAGGCTCCGACTGCTCAGTCTGATCCAGTCCGCTCCAGAGGGCGAGGCACCCGTGAGTGACCTCACCGCGCCGCTCGGTCTCTCCCAGCCGACCGTGAGTCATCACCTTCGGATCCTCACCGAGGCCGGCCTGCTCGAGCGCGAGAAGCGCGGCGTCTGGGCGTACTACCGCCTGGTGCCGTCCGCGATCGCGGCGATCGCCGACCTGTTGACGCCGCCCCCGCAAGCGGGCGACGAAGAGGACCCGCTGAGCGGCCAAAGGCCGGCTCCCCCCGGCGACCGCCCGTCGACTTCGTGGTGGCCAGCGAACCGACCGGCCGGCCTGCCACCGGTCCCAGACAGCGCGAGGCGACGGTGCTGTGTGCCGGCACCCGGTGCTGTTACTCGGTTGGGCTGGCTTGCCGGCGGCGCAGCGTACGGATCCACCCCTGGGCGGTGTGCCGGGGCACCTCATAGTGATCGGCGACCGCCGCCACATTGCCGGCCTGTTGGTACACCGACGCCAGATCATCCGGTGACCGCCGGTACACCCGACCCGTGCCCGGGGACGGCTCGCCCTTCCCTGTCTGCTTGGTGGCCTTCCGACCTGCGGTCCTGGCCTTGGCATCTGCCGCGGCTTTCCGCCCACCCGACCGGGTTTCGCCGGCGGCCGGTGCTTTCGCTCGCGATGCTTGATTAGGAACAGAGGCCTCGGTCGCCTCGCTCTTCACCGGACCGGTCGGAGTCGGCCCATCGGCGGTGGACGTGGTGGCGGCGACAGGCTGGGCCGCTCCGCTGTCGGCGACGGCCACCTCGTCATCGGGTACGCGAGCGGGAGCCTCGTCGGCCGCAGCAGCAGCCGACACCGTCAACACCTGCTGTCCGCCGACGGCAGGCGTGACCGCCCTCAGCAGCAGGTCCAGATCGACCGCGGGAATCTGGCCGGCGCTCAGCCCGTCCCCCTCACCGGCGCGTACGACCAGCTCGGTGATGCGCGCGGTAGCGCCGTTCAACTCGACCGTCACGGTTGTGGTCGCGCGGCTGGGATCGTCCGCGGCGATGGTGATGGTGTAGGAACTCACGACCTGCCTCCGATGTAGGGGCAAGGGTCTTGTCACCCCTCGCGCGTACCAGCCGGCGAAGCGACAGGGATTCGACCCTTCCCGATGCAGTTCCCCGTGATCGAGGGTAGAAGCTACCGCATGCCCTGGGAGCTGCCATCGGCCATGCCCCGAGCTGGGCCCGCGATGCACCTGCCAGCGGCCATCCCAGCGGACCCTAAAGCTGCGCGCCGCGTCGGGCGTCACTCCGGCTCGTGAGCAGCCCTTGCTCACGCAGCTGGGAGAAGTGCGCCTCGGGTGGTGGTCCCGGATCGTGATCGGAGGGTCGGGGTGGTTCGGGTCCGTCGGGTTGCGTATGTCGTGGTCGGCGAAGTACGTCGTGTGGGATCAACCCCACTGATGCCGCCACCGCGGGGGTCCTCGCCAGCGGCCCGTACGGCGCCGGGCAGTCCTTCCAGCGCCGCGACCACTCGCCCTTTCTCACCATTTAGATCAACCAACATGCAGCCTGTATCCGACATCATTCTTATTTCTTAAGCGCCCTTGCGGACGATGTCGATGATCCGGGCGCCGAGCGTGGGCGACAGCGGCGCGTTTTCGCTGGCGAGACCGAGTTGCCGGGCCAAGTCTGCGCCGTGCAGGTCCACGACGGACTCCAGGAGGTCAGCCAGTACCGATGCGGCGGCGCGGCCACGCCACCAGCCGTAGAGGAGTACAGCCGCGCCCACCGGCGCCACCGGCCACCACACGAACCCCACCATGAGGTAGAGCAGTCCCCAGCCGGACAGCCGGGCTGTGGCGTCGAAGCTGTCGGCGGCCACGCGCACCTCGGTACGTGCGTCCGGCGGCAGGATCAGCCACAGTCGTGGCCATACCATGCCAAGTTGCAGGCTGTACTCCTGGCTGATTCGCGCGTCGACGGCGGCCAGCCGGTCACCGATCCAGGTGGGCCGCCTCGGTGGCGACACCCCGATGGCGTTGCGTCGGCGGGCCGCGTCGTCGACCGCGTCGGCGTCGGGCACCTCGGCCAGCGCAGTAAGGGCAAAGCGGTCGGCTGCATCCGCCCATCGGGTCGATCTTTGTCGCGTACATGTAACCGCGAGCCTCCGCAGCGGCCACGGCCATCCCCCGAGCCACAGCCCTCTGACCGCCGCGCCGCACGCGCGGGCCAGCAGCCCCCCGGCCGCGGCCAGCAGCAGGACGACAACCAGTAGGAGGGCAACGGCGACGCCACCGGCACGCTCGACCGCCTTCGTCATCGCGGTCGCGCGAGTGACAAGCAGGTGCAAATCGAAGGCGTGGCTGTGGTGCAGCGTGCCCGCGAGCACCGTGGTGGCCACGAGCAGCAGGCCCGGCAAAACCAGCAGCGTCACCCACTTGTCGGCGAGTTTCTTGCCGAGTTCTGCGAGGACAGCGTTCATGACAGTGGGTCCGGTTTGCTAAGCCGCGGGCCGTAGATGGCGCACTCGGGCGGGTCGATCGCGGGTTGCCGGACCCACCGCCGCGAGCACGCCTGGCCGGGGCAGCGGTAAATTTGCACGAATGCGCGCGCGGCGAAGACGCCGGGAAGCACGGGCATCACGTCGGCCCGCGAAGACTGTGAGTCCACGTCGACCTCGATGTCCCAGGCCGCAGCGAACTCAAGGAGCGTCTGCGCCACGTCGGCACCGCCGCGGGCCTGACTGACTAGCTCCTCAAGTACGCCGGCCGCGTCGCGCTGTGCGGCCTCGGCGCGCATCCGCGGCAGGGCCAGACACAGCGCAGCCAAGATCTGTTCTCGCACTTCACACTCACCTCGTCGGCCGATAGTCCCGTACGGTACGGACCGACCTACCAGTGTGTCGATCCCCCGTGAAACCGACAGCGCCGCTCTGTATACCGGCGGTAGCTTCCTCTCCATGGCAAAGCCCGCACCTTCCGAAGACAGCGGACCCGGCGACAGTCGCCCCGCCATTTCGGCCGACGAAGTGCTCCGGCAGGCCGTCGCGACCGCGATGGAGCTGCTGCGCGATGGGCAGCACGCCTTGGCCTACCCGTTGCTGCTTAATGTGATCGATGAGCACGAGCGTCCGGGCGTCCAGCCCACGATGACGATCTTCGCGGCTCATCGGATGCTTGGGCAGTGCACGCGGCAGATGCGGCGGTTCGACGCCGCCCGGCACCATTACAAACAGGCCTTCGGGATCGCCGCTGAGCTGCGGCATCTAGACGCGGCAAGCGGGGCGCTCGAAGGGCTGGCGCTGGTGGAGTCTGCCGACGATAACCCAGTCGCCGCCGTTGGGTACTTCGAGAAATCTGTGGAGTATGCACAGGCCCACGGGCCCGGATCCGGTCTTGCACATGCTCTGCAGAACTACGCTCGGTTCCTACATGCGGAAGGTGACGACCGTGCGGCCGATTTGTACAGGGAAGCGCTGGCGCAGCCAAACCTCGAACCGTTCGACCGGGCCATCATCACTGACAACTTCGGCCTGGAGCTCGCTCGTCAGGGTGACGCGGCGGCGGCGATCGAGCACTGCAGGGTCGCCGCGGACGAGTTCGAGCGGCTCGGCTGCGACTACGACGCCTTCAAGGCATACGAGAACCTGGCCGTCGTGGGGCGCGGCCACGATGCGGCGGCGTCCGCGGCAGCGTTCAGGCGTGCGCACGATCTGATTCACCGGGTCGCCGCCGAGCAAATCGACTCCGACCACTACGGAACGCGGTTCCGGCAGCGCGTTCGCGAGATCGAGGAGAATACCTGGAAGCTCTTCCCGTCGGACAATCATCGGTTGCCCCCGATCCTCGAGATTGGCCTGTTGGCCAAGATGGGCCACGACCAGACCGAGCAGGGCGAGGTCCTCCTGCACGAAGGCCGGTACGCTGAGGCCGATCAGGCCCTGCGGCAGGCGGAGGCGTCGTTCGCGGAGTTGCAGGCCCACCACCTCTTGCCCCGGGTATGGTCCAGCCTGGGATTTCTCTACATGTCCACCGGCGATCTGGAGCGGGCCTGGGACATGCTGCAACGAGCTCGGATGCAGGCGCATGTCCTCGGTAACGCGATCACCGAGCAGGGGGCCCTGACCAACCTCGCGAGCCTGCTCTCCCGTGGCCAGCACGCGGAGTTCTCGCAGCTGGAGTACGTCGCCCGAGCACGCGCGCTCGCCGACCTCATCGACGCTCCGATCCGAAATCACCTGGCGGCGCAAGGCCGGCCCGCCGACGATTTCCAGTCCGACGCCGGGGTACTGGATAGCATCGCGTTCGGCCTATGCGCCGAGGCGGGCGCGGACGAGCTCGCCCAACGCTATCTGCGGCGATCGATCGCCGCGGTCCAGGTTGCGGTTGACGCAGACTCCCCGGCCGCGCCCGACGCTTCTGCCGCTCCTTCCGCTTCCGACGACAGCGGCAGTCGCAGCGCCGACGGCGCGGACCCGAAGGACGCAGCGACGGACAAGGCTATGTGGGTACACCTGCTCGCGCGCCGGCTCAGCCGCCTTATCATCCATCTCTGCGAACGCGATCCCACGCACCCCGAACTGCCGGAACTCGTCACCAGGCTCACCGCGCTGCGCGCCTCGACCGACAGCCCGTCCCTGACGCTGTTCATCGAGAACGCGCTGTCCGCCCTAGCCGGCGCGCGCGACGAGCGGAGCACGGAGACCTTCGCCCACCTGCGGGCCACCTGCGACGCCTACGAAGAACTGCGCCGGATCGCCGGCTGGGCGCTGGGGCCGGAGGGACTTCAAGACAGCATCATTCCCCCGTACGACGCCGCCATCTCGCTCGCAGTGGAGCTGAATCGGGCGCCGGAGGCGTTCGCGCTGCTGGAGCGCAGCAAGGCGCGGATGCTGCTGGATTCGATCCGCACCGTCACCCACGACGTGGGTGATGACCCGGTCAGGGCGCGAGAGGCGGACCTGTGGCAGCGGGTCAGCCAGATGCGGGCCGAAATCAGGCGGACCCCAGACGTTTCCCGGTCCCAGGACACCAGATCACGCACCCAGCGGCTCTGGGAGATCAGCCAGGAAATCGGCCCGCTCGAGGCGCAGATTGCCGAGGTGTGGGAACAGCTGGCACAGGACAACCGGGCCTTGGTCGCCCATCGGCGCGCCGAACCCATGGACGCAGACGAGGTGCTCGCCGCGCTCACCCAAGAGGACGGCGCCGCCCTCGTCGAGTTCTTCGCCGGGCGATCGCTGTACTTGTTCCGCTTCGTGAAGGGCAGATTCGACTGCATTGAGCTGCTCGGTCCGAACGAGACCGCCGGATACTTTGAGATGCTGGAGATTCTCGCCGACCACGCGGACGACGCCTGGGACCGTCTGCTGACCCATCGCACCTACCTTAAGCTTGTTCAGGCGTTGGACGATGCCGTCGGCGACGGGCGGTTCTACGTGGTCCCGCACGACGCGCTGCATCGGGCGCCGCTTCATCTCAGCGCGGACGGGCGGCCGCGGACGGGCACGGTGCTGCTGCCGAGTGCGTCGTTGCTACGTACCGCTCGCCTACAGCGCAGAAGCACCCGAGGCCGTGGCGCGGTCGTTGGCGGTGACCCCACGCTCGACCTGACGTTCGCCCGCGTCGAATGCGCCATCGCGGCGACGCGGCTCGGTACCACAGCGGTCACCGGTACCGACGTGACCTTTGAATGGCTAGCTGCGACGCTGTCCGCGGCGAATCGGCCGCGGCTAGTGCATCTCGCCTGCCACGGTTACTTCGACGAGCGCCGACCGGAACGCTCCGGGTTGCTGCTGGCGGGGGCGGAGCAGACAGCCCAGCTCGTGACCCTGGCCCAGCTCGCGTCACTCGACTGGTCAGGCGTGTTGACTGTCCTGAGCGCCTGCAACAGCGGCCGACACGAGGTAAAGCCAGGTGATGAGCTCGCCGGGCTGACCCAAACCCTGCTGGCCGCGGGCGCACCGGCTCTGCTGACGACGTTGCGGCCTGTGCCTGACCTGTCGACGGCGCTGCTAATGAGCTGGTTCTATGAGGAGCTGAATCTTGAGACCGCGTGGAGGCTGGGCAACGTGTCGGGTGCGCTGGCCGCGGCCCAGCACCGGATGCGCACCAGCACGGCAACCGATCTAGTCCAGTGGGCCACGGCGGTCGCACCGGGGGGCGCGGCAGAGACCTTGCTGGCCACCAAGATCGTTGCGCGGGCGCATCAGGCTGCCGGCGAAATGGATCGCTATCTGTTCTGGGAGCAGCGGGCATTCGATCTTCAGCAGGCCGGCGGCGCCGGCGAACCGGATGCGCTCCGGTCCGAGGCCGGGCGGTGCACGGATGAGCGGTACAGGAGGCGTCCGTTCGCGGCGCCGCGGCACTGGGCTGCGTTCGCCGTCCACGGCGCGGGCTGATTGCCGCCGGGCTGGTTGTCGGAGCGTCCGGGCCAGCGAGAACAGTGGCGGCCGGATCGGGCCGACCTCGACACCGTGTCGATCGGCGCGTAGGCGGACGGATTCGATGTGGGCCCCGACGCCGAATCAGGCTCGGCACGCCTTTACACGGCCCGCTCATGGATTTTGTTAAACGCGGCCGCTGCGGCTCCACGGGCCATCTCAGCCAGCCAGGTGGTCGAGGCAGGCACGGCGACGGATTTCGAGTCCTACCTAATTTGCCCCGGGTTTGACCACAATGGTCACGCCCTGCGCCAACGCGCCGCCCCCTCCGTCGTCGCCGGCCGAGTGCCTGTGGGCTACCTACCAGGGCCCAGCCTGGCTGGACTTCACATCGGTCGAGGAGATTCGTCGACTGTTGTTCGTTCCTGCGACGGAGGAGGTGGCTCAGCCTCTGATCGGTGACGCGCAGCCGGTGCCCGCGGCGGGGCAGGATGGTTTAGGAGCTGGCTGGTGTCGTTGGTTCCGGCGAGGTTGAGGACGACTTGGTGCGTCGGCCTTGGACCGCACGAGTCGCGCTTGGGTAGTGTCCCGCAGGCCGCCGGCGGCTAGCTCCACGCGTACTGGGGAGGTCCCGGCTAACGAGCGGGCGACCGCCAGTTGGAATACGTGACAACCGCAGATCGCGCCGATCGACTGTACCGAGGACAATGAACGAACGGCGATGGCCGGGTTGGACGCAGCGGTACATGATGCTGTGACCGGCCGAGGTTCCCGTAGGGCATAGGGGGCTGCATTGTTCGCAAGGCCAGCGGGGCGTGCGGCTATCGTCGTTATCCTGGACCTGACCGTCGCGGCGCTGATAAACCTCGCCACCAGCGCCTTCGATTTCAGCGAGTATCGCTGGTGGGTGACCGGGCTGGTCCTGTGTATCGGCATCTGGCTCGCCATCCTGGCCTGGCGCGGCGTGGGTGGACAGCCCGACGTGGCGCCGGAGGTGGTTGTCGCGACCCGGGCGGAGCAGCGGGCCGCGTCGGGTCGCCCCTGGATGGCGCCGTTTCTGAATCGGCGGCCGATCGACCGCCCCGAACTGGTGGCCGAGACGCTCCGCCTGCTCGCCGGGGCGACCGGACAGACGGTCGGGGTCACGACGGCGCTGCACGGCGCCGGCGGGTTCGGGAAGACCACCTTAGCGGCGCTCGTGTGCAGCCGCCCCGAGGTCCGCGAACTGTTCCGCGGCGGCCTGCTGTGGGTCACGGTTGGCCAGGAACAGCACGGGCCCGATCTCGCCGCGCGAGTCAACGATCTCTGCGAGCATCTGACCGGCGAGCGTCCGAGCTTCTCGGATCCGGAGCAGGCAGGTCACCGGCTCGGACAGTTGCTCGATGACGGACCACCGACGCTCCTCGTGGTCGACGACGTTTGGGACGCTGCACAGCTCCGACCCTTTCTGCTCGGCGGTAAACAAGCCACCCGGCTCGTCACGACCCGGATTCCCGGGCTCCTTCCGGATAATGCCGAAACGGTGCGCGTCGACCAGATGAGGCAGATCGAGTCCAAGGATCTGTTGAACGCGAACCTGCCACCGTTGCCCGCCCACGCCACCCAGAAGCTGCTCAGCATCACGGGCCGCTGGCCTCTGCTGCTGGCGATGGTCAACGCCGCGCTCCGCCGCTCGCTCCGCGATGGCATTCCACTCGGGAAAGCCTGCGATTCACTGATACGGCAACTCTCCGACCAGGGCCCGTCATCGCTCGATGTCAGCGTCGAACAGCGCCGCGACCGGGCGGTGCACCTCACGGTGCAGGCGAGCCTGTCGCTGCTGCCGGAGACGAGTCGACAGAGATACCTCGAGCTGGGAATCTTCGGCGAGGACGTGGACATCCCCCCAGGCATGCTAGAGGCGCTATGGGGAGCGACTGGAGGAATGGCGCCGGGACCGATCGCAAAGCTTTGCAACGATCTATCCGAGCTCTCTCTCGTCGCCATTTACCACCGCGATATCGGTACCATCCGGCTGCACGACGTGATCCGTCTGTACCTGCGTCACCAGTGCGGCGACGAGCGGCTGGCTGCGCTCAACGCCCTGCTGTTGCGGGAGGCCCGGCGTGCCCTCCCCGTCTACGCGGATGCGTCGGGCGGCGCCCAACCCTGGTGGCTTCTGCCTGACCAAGCCGAATACCTCTGGCGGCAGGTGTGCTACCACCTCGCGGAGGCGCGCCAAACGGCCGAACTGGTCTCTCTCGTGTGCGATCTCCGTTGGGTTGCGGAGAAGAGCCGCAGATACGACGTGGCCGCGGTCGAGGCGGACCTTCACCGGGTCGACGATCCCACCGCCGCGACCCTGCGGGCGACGCTAGCGAGGGAGGGACACACCCTCACCCCCATCACGCCCGGACACTCGTACCCGGCACTCCTCATGAGCCGGCTCGACGGCGCACCCGAACTAGACCCGCTGCTGGTGGCATACCGCGCGTCGCTCAGCACCACACCTCGCCTCGAGAACCGATGGCTTCCGCCCGATCGACATCCGTCGGTCGTGCGGGTGTTGGCTGGCCATGACAGCTTCGTCACCGACTGTGCGGTGGCCCCTAACGGAGCATGGGTGGTGTCGGCGGGCAGCGACGCGACCGCGCACGTATGGAGCACCGCAACCGGACAGACCCAGCTTACGCTGAGCGGACACCGGGGGCAGGTACTCGGTTGTGCAGTCTCGACCGACGGACTGTGGATCACAACCGCTGGCGAGGACGGCACGGTCCGGGTGTGGGACTCCAGCACCGGGACTCAAACCCTCGTCGTCAACTTGACTGAGCCGGCCACCGCCTGCGCGATTTCACCCAGTGGGGAATGGCTCGCCACCATCGGCGCGCGGGGCGGCGCGCGGATGTGGCGGCTCCCGAGCGGTGCGCCGGGGCCAGCACTCGTCGGCCATACCGACCGAGTCAACAGGTGCGCAATCGCCGCCACCGGCGACTGGATCGTCACCTGCGGCAACGACGGTAGGGCCATGATCTGGGACACGACCACCGGTGAACGCCGCCGCACGTTGTCCGGTCACTCCGGTCCAGTATCGGCCTGCGCGGTCTCCGTCGACGCCTCCCTGATCGTCACCGGCGGGTGGGACGGTACCCTGCGGCTCTGGCATGCCACCGACGGGCGATGCCTCGGTGTCCTCGACGCCCACCGCGATCGGATAACGTCATGCGCAATTTCCCACGACGGCCGCTGGCTTATGAGCGCCAGCTGGGACGGCACCGCCCGGACCTGGGACACCGCGAATCAGCAGTGCACGAGCGTCCTGGCAGGGCACAGCGAGCGTCTAAGCGGCTGCGCAATCGCCCCCGACGACAGCTGGATGGTCACGGCGAGCTGGGACGGCACTGCCAGAATCTGGGATGCCACCCGGGACGGGGACGAACTCTTTCAACCCTCGGGGGCCGGTCCCGTCAACGCCTGTGCGGCATCGGCGGACGGCAGATTCGTAGTCACGGGCCACCAGGACGGCACCGCTGCCGTCCGCCGCGCCGCTGACGGATCGATCGACGACGTCGTTTCCCAGCACACGACTGCGGTGCACGGCTGTGCGGTGGCCCCCGACGGGTCGTGGCTAGTAACCGCCAGCTCGGACGGCACCGCCCGGGTGTGGGACCTGGTCCAGGGACAAACCCGTTATACGCTGTCGGGCCACCTCGGGTCCGTCTCCGCTTGCGTCATCGCGCCTGACGGATCCTGGATCGCGACAACGAGCAACGACCACACCGCGCGCATCTGGGACAGCCGCGACGGGCGGGAGATGCACCTCTTGGCCAACCACGGCAACTGGGTCAGCGCCTGTGCAGTGTCGCAGGACGCCCAACTACTCGCGACCGGGAGTTGGGACGAGACTGCGCAAATCTGGGAGGCGGCCACCGGCAGATTGCTCCAATGTTTCGTGCACCACGTGGGGCCGGTCCTCGGCTGCTCGTTCTCAAGGGCGGGTGACCGCCTGGCAACCGCGGCCGGGGACGGCAAGGTCCGTATCATCGACGTACGCACCGGGCAGCTCATCCTGTCCTTTACCGGAGGCGTGAGCGGTCTGACCGCGTGCGCCTTCTCCCCGGGCGACGACTACCTCGCGACCACGAGCAGCGGCGGCGTCCTGCGGATCTGGCGCCCGGACACGGGCGAGAACATTGCCTCCATGCGCGTGAACGGCGCTCTCAACGCGGCATGCTGGACGCCCGACGGAGGTCTGTGCGTCAGCGGCGCCGGCGGGGCATATCTCTTCGACTTCCGCTTCGGCGAGCAGGCATCGGTCATCCCGCAGCCACGTCAGGCCGTCGACGAGTCCGCCCTGACGAGCATGCGGGACCGGCCACGGACGGGATGACCGCCTCGTCTTCCCAGCGATAGATCTCCGTGATGTCGAGCGCTGGGTGGCACCAACGTTCGTCGGCACGGGCGTTCCAGCCGGCGATCCGACGCGCGCCGCCTCGATGCGGCGCAGGGCGTCCTCGCTGCTCAGAATGCCATTCCCGACCGCCGGGACAGCATCGGGAATTGGCGCGAACAGGGGCAGGAGGTCCCGGGATCGCTGCGTGAGCGACGGCCGTGCCGGACGCGCATTATGGCTACAAGGCGAGCAGCCAGCCCATAGTGACGACTATGTTGCGGTACCGCCTTGTGGTCACGTGAGGAGTCCTCCTCCAAGTGCGATCGTTCGGCAATGGGACGTGGGAACTCTGCCGGCCATACGTCGGAAGCTCCGCCTCACCCCTCGTGACCACGACACTTGCCCTCGCCTGAACTCGGAGGAACTCCGCCTAGTAACGCCCAAGTCGGCAGACGCACTGGCCCTTTTAGTCACTCCTGGCGTACGTGTTATCCCCCAGACACGACCCTGTATGCGTCGAAGACGCCGTCGACATTGCGGACGGCGGCCAGCAGGTGGCCCAGGTGCTTCGGGTCGGCCATCTCGAAGCTGAACCGGCTCACCGCCACCCGGTCGCGGGTGGTGGTGACGGTGGCGGAGAGGATGTCCACATGCTCGTCGGCAAGCACTTTGGCTACATCGACCAGGAGCCTACGCCGGTCGAGCGCCTCGACTTGAATAGCGACGAGGAACGTGGAGGCACTGGTGAGCTTCCAGCTCACCTCGACGACCCGCTCGCTCTGCGCCCGCAGGTCCTCGGCGTTGGCGCAGTCGTCCCGGTGCACGCTGACGACCCCAGTACGGGTGACGAACCCGAAGAGTGCATCCGGTGGCAGCGGCGTGCAACACCGCGCCATTCTGATGCGCACCTCGCTAACCCCGGGAACCACGACACCCGGGTCGTGGCTGCTGGCCCGGCTGCGCGGCGGCCGGGTGGCGACGGCGGTCTCGGCGATGTCCTCCGCCGCGCCCTCCTCGCCGCCGTACGTGGCCATCAGCTTCTGCACCACCGACTGGGCGGAGACCTGGCTGTCACCGACCGCGGCGTACAGGGAGGCCACGTCGGCCAGGTGCAGGTCCCGGGCGATCGCCATCAGCGCATCCGAGGTGAGCATCCGCTGCAGGGGCATACCCTGCTTGCGCATCGCCTTGACGATCGCGTCCTTGCCGGCCTCGATCGCCTCCTCGCGCCGCTCCTTGTTGAAGTACTGGCGGATCTTCGTACGCGCACGCGGGCTCTTGACGAAGCCCAGCCAGTCCTGCGTCGGACCGGCGGTGTCGGACTTCGACGTGAAGATCTCGATCACGTCGCCGTTGGAGAGCGTCGACTCCAGCGGCACCAGCTTGCCGTTGACCCGGGCGCCGATGCACTTGTGCCCGACCTCGGTGTGCACCGCGTACGCGAAGTCCACCGGCGTCGACCCCGTCGGCAGCGGGATGACGTCACCCTTCGGGGTGAAGACGTACACCTCCTGGCTGGACAGGTCGAAGCGCAGCGCGTCGAGGAACTCGCTCGGGTCGGCCGCCTCCCGCTGCCAGTCCAGCAACTGGCGCAGCCACGTCATCTCGTCGATGTGCGCCGGCGGGCCGACGATCTGCGTGCCCTTGTGCTCCTTGTACTTCCAGTGCGCGGCGATGCCGAACTCCGCGGTGCGGTGCATCGCGTACGTGCGGATCTGCATCTCGACCGGCTTGCCGGTCGGCCCGATGACCGTCGTGTGCAACGACTGGTACATGTTGAACTTGGGCATCGCGATGTAGTCCTTGAACCGGCCCGGCACCGGCTGCCAGTTGGCGTGCGTACTTCCCAGCGCCGCGTAGCAGTCCCGCACCGTGTCGACCAGGATCCGCACGCCGACCAGGTCGTAGATGTCGTTGAAGTCGCGCCCCCGCACGATCATCTTCTGGTAGATCGAGTAGAGGTGCTTCGGCCGGCCGGTGACCTCCGCCTTGACCTTGGCGGCCTTCAGGTCGGTGCCCACCTTCTGGGTGACCTGGCGCAGCAGCGCCTCGCGCTGCGGCTGGTGCTCCCCGATCAGGCGGTTGATCTCCTCGTACCGCTTCGGGAACAGGGTCCCGAACGCCAGATCCTCCAGCTCCCACTTGATCGCGTTCATACCGAGCCGGTGAGCCAGCGGAGTCCACAAGTGCAGGGTTTCGCGGGCAATCCGTTCCTGCTCGCTGCGAGCAATGAAGGTAAGCGTACGCATGTTGTGCAGGCGCTGAGCAAGCTTGATCACGAGTATCCGCGGGTCACGCGCGACGGCGACGACGACCTTCCGGGCGGTATAGAAATCATCCTCTGTGACGGGAATGTTGTCTAGCCTTGCGATCCCATCGACCAGCATCGCTATCTCGGGCCCGAATTCCTCGCGCAACTGTTCCAATCTGTACGCCGTGTGCTCAACCGTGCCGCTCAAAAGGGCTGCGGCCAGACTCTCGGTGTCCATGCCGAGATTGGCGAGGATCGTCGCTGCCGCAAGCGGGTGGGTGATGTACGGGTCGCCCGACTTGCGATATTGCCCGGAATGCCACCAGGCGGCCGCATCAAACGCTTGCTGCAAGATCCGCACGTCCGCGCTGGGATGGATTTCTCGGTGAGTGGCGACGAGCGGTTCGAGGACCTCGCTGACCGTAGGCACAATATTGAGGACCTTGCTCAGGCCTAGCCGGTAGACCAATCGCCGCACGGGGGATCGGCTTTGTGGTCGATCCCTGAGAGTCCGGGCGGCCAACTGACGTTCCGCGCTCACGGCGGATTCGTCAAATGCGAGCCTGCGCAACAGCGTTGCACCTCGAGGATCCTTAAGCGCATGTAGTGCTGTGGCGGCTGCACGACGCTCGGCTGAATCGAGGGCCGTATCGTTGGCAAGGTCGACGAGAAGTCGAGAACCGCGATCGCCGCCCGCTCGCGCAAGTGCATCGGCGGCCCAGATCCGCTGCCTTGGTTCGAATGCCGCGTCCCTAGCTACCGCCGATAAGACGACCGCAGAATCAACGCCGTCGAGTCGGGTTAGTTGCTGCATGATCCACTGGTCGCCGGCGGTGGTTGCGGCATCAGCGCCCTGACTGATCCGGTTCCCAGTGCTGGGGGCGAGGGACGCCATGGTGTGGAGGGTCGTAGTACGTAGCGCGGGGTGTTGCCGCCCGTCGGTGACGAGGCTGACAGCTAGGTCCAGTCCCGCTTGTCGGTCCAAGCGCAGGCAGGTGGCTATGGCTAGGTGCCGGTCGTCGAGAGACCCTCGACTGTCGCGGGCGGCAACGGCGAGGGTGTGCACCGCAGCGGTCACGGTGTCGATGCCGACTTCACAGCCGTCGTGGATGACAGCGGTGATGAACAGCGCGCCGTTCAATCCCCCGGTGGCGGCCAAAGAGCGCAAAGCGGCTGCCATCGGTTCGGGCTGCTGCCATGCGGCGACGAGGAACCGTGCAAAGGACTGCCGCCACGGGATCGGGGCCAGCGCCTTGCCGCCAGCAGTTCGCGAGAAGAGGTCCCAAAAGACCGCATGGCTCCGCTCGCGGTCGCTGGGAATGAACTGCGCGGCGAGGTACTCCTGGATCGTCTGGTGCAGGAAGACGAAGTCATCACGACGTGCCAGTAGCAGGCCGCTGCCACGCAGGTAGTCGGCGAGCAGTTCCCGCCAGGTCACCTCCGGCACCCAGGTGCCACGCAGGTCGCGGGTCCAATCGTCAAGCTTGTCGACAGCTGGCGTGGTGTCGCCATCTAGCCGGTCGGCGGCGAGCCGTCCGATCAGCGCGTCCCCAAGGGCGATGAGCCTCTCGCCTGCCTGTTCGGCGTCAGCGCCGTAGCGGCGTAGTGCGCGGCGGAGCTGTTGCCGGACGCCGCCGTCGGCGTCGCTGTACTGGCGTTCGCGGAGAAGATGAACGAAGTCTTGGAAGATCCTCGTGCGGCCCGCGGGCAGGCGGCGGTCTGGAGCAGCGATGAACAGCTGGCACAGCATCGTCGCCATGAGCGGATTCCGAGCCAGGTCGTCCAAACCAAGGCGCCGCAGTTCCCTCGAGAATTGGGTGGCGGCCTCCTCCGAACGAGCGACCTCTAGCCGAGCAAACCACCCCTGCACGAGCTGCAGGCGTTGCTCCTCGTCGAAGGCCAGCAGCTCATACTGCCGGGGATTCCATCCCTCGCTCGCATTACTGGCGGTAGCGCCTGGACGGGTGGCGATGATGAAGCGGTGAGCGCAGTCAGGGGCCGACCGGCGCTCCGTGAGCGCTCTCAGCACGTGCTGTCGCTTTCGAGGGTCCATGATTTCATCGAGCCCGTCGACCAGGACGAGCCATCGACCTGCGGGCACCGGTCGCTGCTCGAAAAACTCCGCAGACCACCCCCCTTTCCCATGGAGCATGCCGAAGTCCGAGCGAACGCTCCGCGCGATGGCCTCACCTAGGCTTGGCGCGGTCAGCACGTCCGTTGCCTGCACGCGAACCGGGACCTCGCTGACCTCGCCGTCCCGGCGCCGTCTCGCGAGATCAGCGACGGTGAACTGGAAGAGGCTTGACTTGCCCGCTCCGGCGCCACCAATGAGGAAGGCGTCCTCTTCGCCGTCGAAGACTATCTCTGCAGGTTGCGCCCGCGCAGGGCCTGCCTTGGCTTGGTCCGTCTGGTCAAGCCGAGCTGCCTGACGAACGTAAACCGCAGACAGCGGAGGCACCGGAATCCCGGGCGGCAAGTGATAGGGGTGAGATGCGGCGGTGCGGGCTGCAAGCGTCAGATAGGCGCGGACCTGAGGACCAGGGAAACGCCACTTTCCGGCGCTGAGTTGCTCATCAGTCAGCGACCCAAGCCACCGGCGTTGGTCTACCTGCGCCGTCAACAGGCCAACACGTGCCGGCTCACAACGGCTGACTATCTCACTGACGGGCAGCATGTGTGCACTGCCAGTGGCGGAGGAGGTGCAGACCATGCCACAGACCGCTCCGGTGCGGCGGTTCACCACAGGGCTACCGCTGAAACCTTTGGTTAGCGGTGTTCCGTGTGCCCGCAGCATCCGCAGCGGGTCCCGCTCGCTACGCCGCGACTCACCCTCGTACACAAGGCTTGCCGGCTGGCCGGCGCTAAACAGGCCATCAGGGTGTCCATAAGTCCACAGGGGATCCCCCACCGCAACAACAGGGCTCGTCAGCACTGCGGGAAGATCATCTGAAACTGAAGCTTCCTTCACCTGGAGCAGCGCCAAGTCCAATCCAGCAGGCGTGCGGAAGCACAACTCCGGCGAGACTCCCAGGACCAACTCGACGCCGGCATGAACGGCCCGACCGCTGACGAGGTCAGGCAGCGGCTCCTCCTGGTCGGCAAGGACGTGCGCACAAGTCGCAACGATGCCCGGCGCGATCATGAAGCCGGTGCCGTGCGCCGACTGCGCTCCCGGCAGTGACGGAACTTCAACAGCCACCACGGCCGCTTGCAGAAGCTCCTCCCAGCCGGTATACGCAGCAGCCGCTAAGACTGGGTTCTGTCCCACTCAAGGCCCACCTTGACGCCCGACTTCGCCGAGGCCTTGCCTACGATCGCTACGAACTTGCCCGACTCGACGCCGAACTCACAGGAGAACTCGACGGTCAAACGGCTCACGTCGGCCTGCTTGAGGTGGTCCCCGACCTTGGTCGCGAAGGCCGTGAGTGCGGCCAGAGCGTTGTCGAGGTCGACTGGACGGGCGGCCACCTCCGTCTCGTCGCTGCTCATGGCCGGCACCAGGTCCGCGCTAGCCAGGTAAATCACGTGCCCATCGACGTGTAGTGGCACTACAACGGAGCCGGTCTCTACGGCTACGGCTTCCTCACGCACGCCATCCTCCCCCACGACTGCGTAACTTTGCACACGCAAAGAGTAAACACTTCTCGCAAGACGTGAGGCTCTCGACACCCGGATCTTCCGGCCTTGGCACGGCCCAGCCTGCCAGCCCTTCGATTGGCAATGCGGAGATGATCGGCCTTGTCCTTTTTGTAGCGATACCGCTCATCATGCCGGCAGTTCTCGACGGCGCGACGACTCGACACGTCTTGGTCAAGTACGTGGGGGTACTAATCCGGGAACCCAAATCCCAATCCATGGCCGGGATCGGCAGGAGCAGCAGCACCCGGCATGCATGCCCCGCAATGCGGATTATGTGACCCCAGCCCGGCCTCGGCATCGTGCTGGACGCCCGGGTGCTCCGCGAGTTCGGCGACGATCTCGCCGCCACCCCGATGCCCCGTGACCGCCGACGTCCAGCGGGACGAGGAGCGTCTTCCCTTGAACTTGATCTTTAACCTGTGCGCTGTTTACGTGCGGTGATGCTCAGGTCACGCTTGACGGTTTTACCGACGTCGTGGCGGGGTGCTGGTCTACGGTTTCGTGATCCGTACGGGCGTCCAGGACCTGGTCTGCCGGGTTTCGGCGCACTTGCGGGCAGGGTGGTCTTCGGGCGCAAGTTCCGAAACCCCCGACGGACCCGGGCGGGAGTGAGCCGGTCAGGTGCCGTTGGCCGCTCCCACGGTCGACGCAGGTCCGCGACGAGGGGTCGCGCGAGGCGTAGCTGAGTGTAGGCGGCGATGATCAGCCAGGTCCACCGGTCAGCGGCTTCGGTGGTGCGGATCTTCGGCCGAGTCCATCCCAGGGTCTGTTTGAACAGTCGAAACGTGTGCTCGAGGTCGAATCTGCGGAGGAAGGCCTGCCACCAGTGGTCGACATCGGCGGTGGTGGCGTTGGTGGCGGAGCACCACAGCCACACCGGTTTGGGGTCACGCTCGCCGGGCAGGTGCTCGACCTGTAGCCGGATCAGGGTGCCGGTGATGATCGGCAGGTCACCGTCGTGGTCGATCCAGCAGGTGCGGCGGGTCAGCCTGGGGTGCAGCTGGTCCCAGCTGTCGGCTTGCGCGGTGCCGTAGCGGCTGGTCGGGGTGAGGGTGGTGTGTTGCGGCGCGGGCCAGGTGGCCGGGTCGTTGCAGGCGAACTCGGCGCCGTGTTTGCGGGGACGGCCGATGGCACCCGGCTGCCTGCTCGGCTTGGGAAACCGGAGGACCCGGTCCGAGCGGATCCGGCCGACCAGGAGCACGGGCAGGTCGGACAGCACCCAGGCCAGCCGGGCGGTGTCGTAGCCGGTGTCACAGACGATCAGGATGTCGGGGTCGCCGGGGCGCCAGTGCCCGGCACGGATCAGCCGGTCGATCAGCTGCCGGAGCTGGTCGGCGGTGACCGCGGTGGCGTCGTCGGCCGGGCCCAGCCGCACCGCGTCGAGTACCTGTGTCCACGACGTGCGGCCTGGTTCCAAGGCGGCGACGAACGAGTACGGCCAGCCGGGGATCATCTGGGCGGAGCCTTTGCCGCGGCCGTAGGTGTGGCAGAACAACCGATCCGGGCTGGTGGCCGCGTCCGGGCGCAGCCAGTTGCTGACGTCAACGGCGAGCATGATCCGCCCGTCCGTGGCGCGGGGCAGCGCCAACCCTGCGAGGGTCACCCGCAGCCGGGCGACATCGATCCCGCCGGCGCCCAAAGCGTCGTACAGGGCGCCGTGACCACGGCGGTGCTCGGCGGCCAACGACAGGTCGACCAGGCTGGTCACCGGCCCTCCCGAGCACAGCAGCGCGTCGGTGAGCTCGAACAACGCGTCCGCCCGACGTGGCAGACACCGGTAGAAGTCCCGACGAAACCCGGCCAACCTCGCTGCTGGATCCTCGGCCGACCCGACCGCCGACGTGTCGGGCGTGGGCGTGTCGGGCAACACGAGGCCACCCAGGTAGTCCAGAATCGTGGCCACGGCCACCACCTGTTCTGTTCTTCGTGTCCTTGCAGGGAACGTGAAGGATCATCAGGTGGTGGCCGGTTTACGTCTCCATGACACGCCGAGTCCACACAGGATCAGCGCCCCACACGGGCGCCGAGGTTAAAGAACAAGCTAAGTGCGGGCTCGTAATCGAGCACCGCGAGCCGGTCCACCTCGTGATCCGGGACCTGCTCGATCATCCGCCTGCCAACATCAACCAGCTTCGCGATGTACTTGACAGCCGCCTCGCCTGCTATGTCATCACGAAGGCTGAGGATAACGCGATCAATGCGGCTGGGTTCGGTACGCGTTTGGTTCCGGGAGCTGAACAAGATCCGTGGGCTCGCTACAGGGCCGCCGGAATCGACCCGGACGGATTCGCGTCATATCAGGGAACGGGAGTCTCTCGTATGAAGCAGTTGGATTAGCGCAGTTCGAGCGGATGCGCGTACGTTCGTGAGGGCGTGTTCGGATCGCTCTCGTCGGCTGGTTGTGCTCGTGGCTCCGAGAGTGTCGTGGGGCGGTTCTAGCGCGGGCGCTGTCAATGGCTGCGCGGTTAGGATCACGCCATCGAACGACCTCGGGAAGGTGCGGGTATGCCAGCGATCCTCCTAGGTTGGAACCCCCAGCGGTGGGCTTGGCACGACTACGACGAGTGGGTAGCCCAGGTTCGGCGCGATGGGACGAAGCGCGACACGTGGAGCGTCGGTCGTCGGGTCAACATCGCTGCCGGGTCTGACGCATGGTTGCTGGTGCAGGGCAAGTACCGCGGTCTGATCGGACGTGCCATCGTCCGGTCCGAGCCGAACGAGGGCCGGCATTTCTCGGATCCCGCGAAACCGTTAACTATGTGGACGTCGACTGGCTGAGCCTGCTGCCGATCCCGGATCGGATCCCGCCGCTCGTGCTGAACGCCGAGGCTCCGGGTGTGCCGTGGGACCACGTCTACGAGTCCGGGAGATCGGTTCGCTGGTGCTGCCGCTCAACCTCGACCAAAACCGCCACAGTCCCTTCCATCGAGCGCTGTCCACGCTGCGGGCCGAGCAACGGGCACGCGCCCGCTCGCTGCCAATCGAGTAGCGCCCGGTGAGCTACCAGCCGCATCTGTTCCCCGTCTCCGTCAAGGGCGTCGTGGTCCGCGACGGCCGCGTGCTGTTGCTGCGCAACGAGCGCGACGAGTGGGAGCTGCCGGGCGGAAAGCTGGAGCTCGGCGAGGAACCGGCCGAGTGCGTGGTCCGGGAAATCGCCGAGGAGGTCGGCTGGCAGGTGACCTGCGGCCCGCTGCTCGATGCTTGGCAGTACCACATCCGCGACGGCCTCGATGTCCTGATCATCGCGTACGGCTGCCACGTCGGCACCGCCGCTGAACCCGTCGTCAGCCACGAGCACAAGGAAGTCGGCCTTTTCACCCAGGCCGAGGTCGCGGCGCTGCGCATACCAGAGGGGTACCAGAAGTCCATCGCGACCTGGTACACCAAGCTCAGTACCCGAGTCATCTAGGCCGCGACGACGCGGCGCGGCGGTTGCGGGCTAACGTCGGCCGCTGGAGCACTGTGCAAGGGCATCGTGAAGATACTGACGGCCTACATGGCCTTCTCTGCCCTTGCCATGGCAGCGACGACAAGCCCATGCAGGTGCTTCTCGGCTGCCGAACTCGGCATCCGCGTGCTCGGCGTATACCGGACCAACGACGTAACCTCACCCACCCGCAGGAGAACGCTGTAAGTCGTGGCAACGTCAGGGGCCAGGCTCGTCTTAGCGTTGTAACGCCAAGCGACCGCTTCATCTCCCACCTGTGGAGCGGTAGCGAATTCCATTGACATGGTGAAGGCGTATCCGGGGGCAACACCGCCGGCCTGCCAGGTACGGCAGCGATCGACACTCTCACGGACCCGGGCTATCTCACGGGCAGCACCGCGAGCGGGATGAACCTTGACGATGTGGTCGACGCGCTCGGCTTGCTCACCACCGTAGAACACCCAACCGGCAGTGACCACGACTTCAGCGCTGCCCTTGTTGTAGAGGTCGCGCTCGGCGTTACTGCAGGCTTGATTGCTGGTTCTCTGCTCCCCTGGCGCCTCGGCGCTGTCGCTTTGCCAGGCAGGACCGATGTCCTCTGAGGTCAGCAGCAACTCCCGCAACTCGGCCTCTGTAACAAGACTTCGCCGCGTCGACGATGCCGTCAAGGAAGGTGTGGGACTAGTCGATGAAGCAGCGGGTGCCGACGACGAGCCGGTTGAGGATGTCTGATCCTCGCTGTCACTACACCCCACCATGGCGAATACAACGACGACTGCGGCCACAACAGCGGTCCTTCGGGTCATGCTCCGATCATGCGGGCCGAGTCAACCGGCCCCCACTTTCACCGCCGAGTGGTCGACTCCCCTGCCCGAACGACCGACGTGTCCCTCGATCGCCCTAGGTACGGTGCCCTTCATGATCACGCCGCCCACCGGGCCCGACCCCGCTCAGCAGCCGCAACAGAGCTACCCGCCCCAGCCGGTCAGCCCGCCGCCGTTCCCACAGCAGTACGGCGCGCCGGTCAGCCCTCAGCCGATGTACGTGGTTCAGCAGCAGCCCACATCCGGGCTCGCGGTGGCGTCGCTGATCTTCTCGATCCTCGGCCTGCTGGCCGGCTGCTGCACCTTCGGCGTCTTCTCGGTGATCGCGGTGCTGCTCGGGCACGCCGCACTGCGCGACATCAGGGAGACGGGCAAGCGCGGCGACGGCATGGCGAAGGCCGGACTGGTGATGGGTTACATCTTGGTCGTACCGATGCTCATCTTCTCCTTCTGGGTGGTCGTCGGCGCCGGCTTGGAGGCGGTCAACCCGTCGACGCGGTGAGAGCGGCCAGAGTGATCCCCCTCCGTTGACTGAGTGGCTTCACCGTCTCTGTGACGCTCTCAATGTGAGGGCGGGCATGGCGGTGCGGTGCCTGGCTGGACGAGCTGGGCCGACGAGCTGGCGACACGAAACGCCCGCCGTGAAGTCTTGGAGCCGGCTCAGCGCGGGTCCGCCGAGATTCCCGAGTGACATCGGACGGCCCGCCAGGTGCGATCCTGGCGGGTCATCCCGATGCAACATAGGACTAAGCCGGTGCGCACTCTTCTCGTCGCAGCACGCCAATCGCAGCTGACCGTGAGAAGGCGCAGGGGCGTACTGCGGCGGTCCGCCGGGGAATGGCCATGCGGAGGGGTCGGGCGGAGGGTACACAATCTCGTCGTGACCGTTAACTGCGCGATGCCTGCCAGGCTTCCTATCCTCGTCCGTCAGTACCATGGGCAGCGCCAAGAACCCGTCCCGTACATCACGTCGTCCTGGGAAGCCGCGCTCGCAGGCTCGCCGGAAGAAGTATCGGTGCTGCTCGACGATCGGTGGAGCGAACGAGCGCAGACACCCGACAGACGAAGGGTCACACGGGATCATCTTAAGGAACTACTCGGCACCACCCACCTACACGACCCGCTTCAGGTACGGCGTGCACTCGTTATGGTGATGGCTTGGGGGTCGGGAACCTCCAACACTCGAAGCCTGCGCAACACACCAGCGGCTCTGGCGGCGAGCGACTGCGCTCGCCAGCTGCGGATGGCCGCCGAGCGCTGCCGCGATGGCGACCTTGTCCACGCCTACGCCAAGTTCTCATTGCCCGGAATCGGCCGCTCATTCTTCACCAAATGGTTCGCCTTCGCCGGCTTGCAACCAGGCCGAAGCTGGCAGCCGCTGATCCTCGACGATCGCGTTCTAGCAACCCTGAACAACAGCCTCGGCATCAGCCTCAAGCTCCTTGCCAAAGACCGAAGATGGTCCCGTCGATACGCTTCTTACGTCCGCTGCATGCACGCCTGGAGCGCCGAACTCAACCAGATGGACCTAGACTGCCCCGCAGAGCGATTGGAGTGGATCATGTTCCACCACAAGGGTCGACCAGTGAACAGACCATAGGCTGAGCATTGACTGCCGTGTTCACCGCCTCAACTTGCGGGCTCTCCACAAGAGAGCGAAGCAACTTGCCGGTACCGCCACCGAAAGGAAGGTAGAAATAGGACAGTCGCAGGGGGATGCAGCACGTCGGCCGCCGCCCGACTGCCATGAGGCGGTCGAGCTGGAAGCGCCGGCTGATCCCCACCATGATCGCCGCGAGCGTTGCCCGCCGGCTCATCGGCCGGCTCTTCGCCGCGGCAATCACTGCCCTATACCCGGCGGAGATCGGCACTCCCGACTTTCTAGGTGGTGTCGCTGACCTGCGACAACGGCAGTCCAGCCAGCCGGCCATCTCCGAACACGCCAACGGTCACGCATACTGACGCTGGCCGACTCGGTGCCACAGTGAACAGGGTCAGGCGAACGAGGGGGAGCCACGTGTCTACGGGCCTGTACGAGTTCCATCGCCGCTGGACCATGGGGCCCAACTATGACGACTCCCCCGGAGACGAAGTACGGCTCAGTTGGCACCTGCAACGCAAAGTCCTGCACCAGCTTTGGTTGCCAAAGGAGCAGCGGCGCAAGGTAACCGCCGCGGCGCGGAAAGTGGTCGTCTTCGACGCAGTTCACTCAAACATCGTCACCAAGTTCAAGAACGTCGCGATGCGCAGCGTCCCCTTCCTTGCATTAGGACTGATCATGAATCGGGTGTTTTACGCGGCCCACCATATGACCGTTTGGTGGCAGGGCGTTCTGGCCTCCGTCGCTACTGGATTCTTGATGCTAGGGACGTTCTGCATCAGCGTCATACTTGACACATCGGCCGTCGATATGGCGGAACGGCTGAACCGCCAGCGTCCCTGGCTTGAGCCGGTTCCGAAGGCCGTCATCTGGGCGATCCGAATCATCGTCGGAGCGCTGTGCACGTGGTACGCCGTCACGCACGTGCTGGGTTACGTGGCCGGGGTCGCCTGGGGCGTCCTGCTCATGCTGGTCGTTCGAATAGCCGGTGCCGCAGCGGAAGGCATGACCACCTGGCGTTGGCGCAGCCGGTATGGCACCCTGCCGTCGTCATACGTCGCCACCGCCGCGATGCTCCACCCGGCAGCGGTGCTGGCCGCCGATCGGCGGGCCTGGGCGAAGCAAGCCACCCGCAAAGAACTCGCCGACAAGCTACGCGGCGCCGCCGCCACCGCGGCCCTCCGTTACCAAAGGCTGGCCTGGACAGCGGCCCGCTCCACCGGAGACCGCGCGAGAATCCTTGGCCACGCATCCCGGGTACAACAGGCCCTCCTCGAACACCGCCAAGCTCTTGTCGACGTAACCCGCCAGAAGGAGTACGACGCGCTGATTAGCCACATCCGGCAGCAGGTGATCGACCTGGCAAACAACAACTGGGACAATTTGCCTGCTGCGCGCAACAGCCGCGGTACGCGCATTCTCGCCGGCACGGTGATTAGCGCCGCGGTCAGCGCCGCCTCCGGCATCGCCGTGAACGCCTCCTCGGAGTTCTTGCCTCCTTGGATGAAGCACGCTGGCGGCGCCTACGCCACGCTCGCCGCTGTTACGGCGTTCACCGTCGGGGTGCTGTGGCTCGAACGCCGTCCCCGCACTTGATGACGTCCCTGCGCTTTCGGGAAGGTGGGGTACCAGGCGAGCTGCTGGAGCCGCTGCCGCGAGAGGACCGGTCATCTCACCCTGCTCCTTCGCGCCGAGCGCGTCGGAGGTCGAAGGTCAATAGTGTCCCGCTCTGCCTGCTGATCGGCGAGGCCTGCGCTGGTGAGCAACGCGAGCATGTCCTCCTGGCGCGGCTGCCCGAATGTCAGTCGGTACAGCGCCAAGTCCCGTTTCAACTGCTCGTAGCGGGCGAGGTCCTGACTCAGTGGCAGCGGCAGCACGTGGCGCTCAATGCGAGCCGGTCCCGGATACACCCAGTATGGCGCCATGTCACCGAGCTGCGACTGCTGCCGCGCCGCGTCGTACGCCGCCTTCCATACGTCGGGGTGGGCGGACCGAAGCGCGTCGGCGCGATGGCGAGTGGCGATGTTGCGGCGTACTGCGTGGCCGCCGAAGCGGTGCACCCGGCCCTCCCGCTGTTCAAAGTCCACCGGGTTGGCGGGGACGTTCCAGTGCACGACCGCCGAGCAGTATGTGTGGAAGTCGATGCCCTCCTGGCCGGCGCTTGTGGTGGTGACGACGAAGGGCCAGAACGGGCTGTTGAACGCGTGCCGAACGCCGGTCATACGTTTCGTGTTGGTCTCGTCGTCGCCGCGGCCGCCGTACCGCAGCGCGAATCGACCGGTCATCGAAATCCGGCTGCCGGGGTTGAGCGGGTCCAGAGCGGAGTACGGCGCCGAGTGCACCGTCACCGCCCGGTTCACGTCACGGGCGATCGCCAGCAGGGCTTCGTCGTCCAGCGGTGTCTCCGCTGCCGAGCTGCGCAGCGTGTGCACGTACTCGTCGAGGACGGCCTGGAGCCCGCCGGCGGCGCAGTAGCGCAGGACGGCCCGCCAATACGGATCGCCCAGGCCAAGCTGGTCCAGCAGGAGCATCGTCTCGGGACGGTTGAACAGGCTCCGCAGGCCGGCGGCGACGATGGTCGCGGCCCGCCACAGCCCCTGAGGCGTGACGCGGCGTTCGTCGTCCACGAGCCGGCCGAGCGCCCGCCAGGCGATGTTGCCGGGGCCGTGCAGCCCGATAGCGACGAGATCGTCAACGACAGCGTCCGGGCTGGCGCTGATCGGCTCGCCGCCGGCGGAGGCTGCGGCGAGCGCCTCCTGGAAATGCCGGACCAGCCCGCTGTAGCTGTCCTTGTCCGCGTCATTCCCCGGGTCGGCTCCCGTGGTGGCTGCCTCGACAGCCGTATCGAGGAAAACACCAGGGTTGGCACCGGGCCAGCCCAGAACGGCACGCCAGGGCTGCGGCTCCCCGGCGTGTCCTGCGGCACGGAAGGTGTTTGGTGCCTCGGCGAGCAGCCGCTGGCGGCATTCTGACTCGATCGCTGCCAGGTCCGGAGGCCGATCCGGGTCGCGGCGGGCGGCGGTCAACGGATCAGAGGCCGCCGCGAGCACGGGGTGTGGCCAGAACAGTGCCACGGTGCTCATGGACGCCACCCGTCCGTCGCTCATCCGGTAGTCCAACCTGCTGCGGGGCGCCTCGATGTGCCGGTCTCGGACCCGGCGCTCCGCCTCGTAGCTGAGCAGTGCCGAAACTGCCGTTGGCGTGGCGTTCCAGGACGAGAAAAGCAGTCGCTTGGTGATCTGCTGGCGGGCCGCATCAGCGAAGGGCGGTCCGAGCGTGTAGTGCGGCATGGACGGTGGCAGCCAGAGCAGTCGCCACCAGCCGCGGTCAACGGTCTGGGCGGCGAGGCTGCGCAACTTGCCGTTGCCCAGGTCGATTGGGGCGTACTTGTGGACGGCTGCGGCGTCGAGCAGGTGCGCCCGGTCGAGCAGTTGCCGGACCTCTGCGCCGAGCCCGCGCTTTATAACCTCCCGCAGCCGGTCGCCGAGCTGGTAGCCCTCGAGGAAGTTGAGGAAGTATGGCGCCGATTTCCAGTAGTCGAGCAGGACTGGGGCGTCGAGTGCCGCGCCGAGCCGCTTCATGGCGACAAACGAGCGGATTTCCGTCGGATCGACGCCAGCGGCGGGGGTGATGTGCTCGGCCAGCATCGCGTGGCGGCCGAGGGCCGGGCGTTCGGTGCGGCACATGACCCGTAGCAGCAGCCGCCGGACATCGTCGCCCGCGGCGCCGGTCGGGGCTCCGGCGAGGACGGCCTCGCGGTGGGCGCGCAGCGCCGCGTGCACAGCGTCGTGCCACTCGGGGTCTGGGCAGAGGAAGTTGAGCACGCGCTTGAGGTCGGCGTGGTGGTCGTCGGTGGCGGCTTCCTCCGCGTAGGTGAACGGTTTGTATGGGGTGGCGGACAGCAGCAGGACGCGCGCGTCCTGGTGGTTGAACAGGTGGTGCGCCAGCTCGGCGGCCTCGCCACCCAGCTCGGGATCGAGCAGGTTCCGGAATCGTTGGAACTCGTCGAGGATCACCAGATCGGGCTCGAGCGCGTGGGCGCCGGCCTCAGCGAGCACCCCACGTAGCCGGCCGACGAGAGTCTTGCATCGGCCGTTTTCGGAGTCGGTCAACGCCGACCGCCGCCCGATGTCGGCGATCAGCTCGTCGAACTGGTCGAGAAGTCCCTTTGCGCGGGCGCGATCCAGGAACCGGTTCCGCACGCGTGGGTCGATGCCGTGGGTGAGGGTGCGGGGAAAGTTGGCGCAGCGGTTCTGAAACCGTTCGAACGATCGGGTCGTGCATCGCATGATCCGCAGGGCGGCTTTGCGCTGCCAGCCATCCCAACCCTCGTTGCGCAGTAGGTGGTGGAGCATGGCGCGCTCCGCTGCCGTGCCGGTCTGCCAGCCGGGAGCGAAGGAGGTGCCAGGTGTGAAGGATACGAGGTTGACCGGCTTCCCGCCGCGGGCCTGCGGTGTGAATCGGGGCAACTCGCGGCCGAGGAGGGTGAGCCGGCTGGACATCGGGTGCGTGGCGTGGTGCGGCCCGGCCAGCCGTGCCAGGTTCTGTGCGGCGACGTCTTGGTTCGAGCAGATATAGATGATGTCGATGCGCGTTACCGCATCATCGCGCTGGAGCCGATCGATCATTGCCGCCACGACACCGCCTGCGACGACGCTCTTGCCCAGGCCGGTCTCATCGGCGACCAGGAACCGACGGGTCGGATCCGTGCCGAAGTACCGGTTTAGCAGGTACGCGACGGTGTCCCGCTGGAAGTCCTTGAGCCCTCTCATGCGCCAACCCCGGTTTGTGCGAGTTCACGACGGACCTGGTCAACGTGCTGCCACAGTTCCAGGAAGCCCTCCGGCAGGACCGCCCTACCCCGCTCAGTGGCCGTCAGCTGCCGGACTAGGCCGGCAAGCTCGTCAAGCTGAGCGGGTCGGTCCGCCAGCGCGGCGAGCAGAAGCTCTAAGACGCCGACGCCGACGCCGACGCCGCCTCGGCGCCATAGCCCGGTGTCTCCCCCCGCGCCCGCAGGACCGATCACCTCGGCGGACGATCCGAGGCCAAGCAGCAGCATCAGGAACTGCAGGAACTTGTCCGGTGTGTTGATCTGCTCGGCGAGCACCCGGTCAAGGCGGTCAGCCGGGTCGCCGGTCAGGCTGGCGATCGTCACCGCTCGTCTGGTCGTGCCGTCCGCAGCCACTGCGGTGAGCACGAGGAAGCGGGTGATCTCCGTGGTGGCCAAGCCACCGAAGTGGGCGTCGCCCGGCAGCTCCGCCACAAGGTCCGGTCGGGTGAGCAGGGCGACCGTCAGCCGCCCACCGGGCGGCGGCGACAGCGTCCCGGCGGCGCGTACGTGCAGCTCGTGCGGCTCCGCGTCGGTGCCGACGCTGGCGTGGAACGGGACGGCGGCGATATCGCGTAGGTAGGCCTCAAGTTCCCGTCCGGTGTCCTCGTCGGGCTCGACGACGTCGCGCCGCTCGTACTCCTCAAGGATCGCCCGCAGATCCGCGCCCTCGCCGGCCAGCGCGTCGATGCCAAGCCGCTCCCGCGATCCGACCAGCTCCACCAGCAGCTCGACATTGCCCGTGAACGCCGCGCCGGTCGCGTTGGCCGACCCGACGATCACCCGGGCACGCCGCCCATACTCGACGACATACGCCTTGGCGTGCAGCCCCGCGAGCCGTGCCGGCCCGGTCTCGTCATCCAGGTCGAGCGCCGCGAGGTCATTGAGCACCAGCACGCTGCATCCGTCCAGCGTCCCCTCGGGCAACCGGTCCAGCTCCTCCTGCCTCCCGATGACGGTCAACTCACCATTGCCCGGGGCACAGACGTCGAGGCCGTCAGCGCCCACGAAGGGCGACATCACCAGATGCCGAGTACCGGCGAAGTTCGGCGACCGAGTTCGCGGCACGCCGAGCGCATAGAAGTACAACTCGTCTCGAAGGAAGCCCTCAGGGAGTTCCCAGTCGGCCCGCCGAAGATGCTCCAGCAGCTCCTCAATCGCTGCCCGCCGCGATTCGGGCACTGGCTGCGTGGCCAGGTCGATCGCATGCCGAAGCAGCTTGACCACCGGAGTGTTCCGCGCGTCCGGCCGCGAGCCGATCACGCCATCCAGGGTCAAGCAGACATCCCAGCTGCGGTCGTTGGTCAGGTTCCGGCTCAACACGACGCACCGCAGCAGCCGATCGCCATCGCGGACGTATCGGACCAGCCACATCTTGGGATGGAAGAGCCGCCCGGGCCGAGGACTTCGCACCGGGTGAACGGCCTGTTCGAGCAGGAGCAGCAGACTGGAGTTGCCCGGCGGCGCCGCGATCTGCCCCGCCTGGCAGAACACATCGATCCGGTCAGCGCAGCGCCGCACGCCCTCCAGAATCGAGATCGGATCATCCCGGTCCCGCAGGGCGTGCGCGGCGAACGCCAGCGGGGCGGTGAGCAGGCTATCCAACTCCAGCGTGAACGTGGTACCGACGGCGCGGTCCAGCCGAAACCCCGGCGGCGGACGCAGTACATCGGTCAGCAGTGCGCGTCCGTCAGGCGGCAACAGCACCGGTCGCCTCCATGCCGTCGTGGATGTCGGCCAGCATGCGTCGCACCTGCGGCCACCGGTACACCAGCTGCCGGCTGCCTGACGCGCCCGTCCAGCCACGCAGCAACTTGCTGTTGACCAGCCGCGACTGGGTCTTCTTCACCGTCTTCTCCCGGCGGGCGACCAGGTCCCGCAACTCGACGTCATCGGCCGCGCCCTCGGCCCGACCGGCGAGTACGAGGTCGATCCAGGCCTCGATAAACGCCCGCGCGCGCAGGTTGGTGTTGATGCGCGGGTTGATTGCGATGAGGCGGCTCCACATGTCCGCTCGGTCCCACGGCGCGACCGTCGCCATCCGCTCAGCCCAGCGGGCAAGCGCCTCCCGGTAGTCCGGCGGCTCGATCCGGTCATGGCCCGCCTTCTTGTACTCCTCGGCGAGAATCAGGTTGTAGAGCAGCGCCGCTCCGTGCATACAGGTCGAGAACGCCCGGGCGTACTCCAGGTCGGTCCGCACCCGCTCCGGCGCCGAGCCGGCCGCCGAGGCCCGCCAGGGCGCCGCCGCGTCGTCCTCCGGCCGGTTGCCCGGCTGAAGCAGATGAGCGAGCAGGGTGCCGGCGGTGCTGGTCATGATGTGCTCCCGCAGCCAGTCCGCCTCCGGCAGCGTCAGGTCCAAACCGGTGCCGACGGCTTCGGGAAAGCCGGCCGGCGGTGGCGGCAGGGCGGACGGCCATCGGCTCGTCCGCAGCTCGGTCAGCTCCGCCGCCTCCGGATCACCGACTCCGGCGAGGAACTCGCCACCTTTGTCGATGCCAAAGCAACGCAACGCGGATGCATAGATTGTGGACGGCAGCGTCTTGACGCCCGTCGACGCGCGCCGCCCGATAAGGCCATCGATTGCACCCGCCGCCCGCAGCGCCGAAATGACAACACGCTCCACCCGGTCCAGCTCCACTGCCTGATCGCGGTCCGGCCGGCGGCCGGCTTGCCGGATGCACCACGGCACGATCAGCAGGTACCGAGCACGCGTGTGCAACGTTGACGTTCCGGGGAACAGCAGATCACCGAATGCATCACGCACCTGCCCGATGCCCAATTCGTCGCGGCTCTCCTGCTCGCTGAACATGTTCAGCAGCTCGCGCACTCTCTGCTGCTCCGCCCGGGAGCTGTCTAGCCACGACAACTGCGATGCCACCGTCCACCTCCCGCTCTCGGCCAGCAAGCACTTCCGCCTGACGGGTCACGCGCTCCCAGACCGGCTCGACATTCGCGACTAATGCATCTTCTGTGATCGTGACCCACCGCGGTAGGGCGTGCGGTCGGGGGTGTGTTCGACGAGAATCATGCCGCCCGACTCCGACAACTCCTGGCCGGTCCGACGATTGGGGCCCTTCGCCGTCACCTACCATCAAGATCCGCCGGAAGAAGGGCGCCGGTAGGAAGCGCCTCACCAGATCCAGACCACAGGTCTACCGGCCCCAACGCCGGCGGATCATTGCGTTGTCTCCTCAGCGGCCGCGGCCGCGGCCGCTGCCCGGCGACGTGCCCGTGTCGACTGCCCCTCGGCCGGCGGCGTCTCGATTTCCCTCGCCGGCTTCGTGACCAGCAACCCGGCCCGGCGCGCGTTGAGCCCCATTCCGGTATCCATCGTCACCAGCCGGACCGGTTTGCCTGCGAGGGTCTGCACCGCGACAGCGCGATCGACAATCTCCGCGTCCGGGTCGGAAAGCGGACGGTGCGCAAGATCGTCGTAGAACATCCGCAGCTGCACCGCGCCGCGCGGCATCTCACCGCGCTCGGCCACTTCACCCCAGTCGTTGTCCTTGAGACGGATCGTCACCGTGCCGTAGGGGTGAGGCAGCAGCTTGTCGACAACGGCCAGCGTCACGGAGGCCCGATGCCGGGACTTCTGGTTGCCTGACTCCTTGAGCCGGTCGAACTCCCGGATCACCACCTCCGGAAGTACGAGCAGGACATCGTCACATCCAACGCCGAGTTCTTCTGCCCACGGGATGCTCGCGATGACCGCCGTCGGGTCGTCGTCTTGAGTCCATGCGGGGTGGGACAGGAACACGCTGCTGTCCACAACTGCAAGAACTTTGCCCGCCGTGGCCGTCCATGTCCCAATCTGCTCCTGGAGCGTCTCAAAGGCCGAGGTGAGCGCGGCCTGGCGTTCGGAGATCTCGGCTTCGAGCAGCTGGAAGCCCTGCGGCGTACCCATCAGCACCGGATCGACAAGCCGGTAGAAGGCTGGCGTGAACAGGAGCTGGTCTAGGTCGGAGCGGGCGATCTGGCCACGGAGCATCCGGCCGACGTCCAGTGCCCACCGTACGTAGCCATCCTGCTTGCCGTAGTTGTTGCTGATCTCGATGGAGGCGGACCGGAGCAGTTCAAGGACGCGATCGCGGTCGACGCCAGGGGTCAGGGTGACGAGCATGCCGGAATCCTGGCAGGGCGGGCCTGTCACCGACATCTGTTTAGGGCTGCGGTCCGCCGTGCGGAGTCCGCCGTGGGTGCGGCGGCCCGCTCGTCACGGGCATTCTCGGCGATCGTCCCAAACAGAAGGCACCGAGTTGCGAGACATCGCTAAACCAGATACACGCCGCGGACCGCGCTGGTGCTGCAAGCCGCAGCGGCGATCCTCAGTCGGTACATGTCAGCCAGGACTATCTCGGATCAGCGGTGAATCGGCCAGGCGTCATAGCCCGGACGCTGTGTGCCACCGCCTGCCGACGGAGGCTGGACTGGGAGAACGTCGACCGGGGCCGTTCAAGATCTCATCCGGCTGTATTGCGCGAGCTGGGCTCTGCCGGTACATGCCATTCCGCATAGGACGGCGCAGAAACCAGATCGGCTGATACGGGGTACTCGACGCGGTTGCAGCTTTCCGCTCTTTGGGTCTACGGGCTAACCTCGTGGCGTGAACGATGGCCGACTCGCGGTAGCTGAAGATGTCACCGCATGCCGTGAGGAGGCGGCGTTCGCGCTATTGCAGAGCAGACATCCGGCGATCACCGGGATCGTGCGGATCGGGATGCTCGGCGGCGGATTCACTGACGCGTTGGTGCTGGTCTGCGACATCTCCGACGGTCGCCCTGCAGGCACCCGGGACCGGATCGACGGCCACTACATCCTGAAGGTTTCCGACGCGAGCACTCCCGACCAGGCCTCGGCACACCGCGACTTCCATGAGGCGCTCGCCGAGTTCGCCGACCGGCGGGTACCACGACTGGTCACCGTAGTCTCGGACGACGCGGTACGGGCTGAGCTGTACGAGATCGCCGGGCCCGGGCTACGCAGCATACGCACCGCCGACGCGGTGGATTACCGGGACCAGCGCAGCGTCTGCGGCAAAGTAGCCAGCGAGCTGCTCGCCGCTCAGCTGAACGCCGCCGACCTGCCCGACTACCGGGCCAACATTGGCAAGGTGCTCGAGGAGTGGGTACCGGGAATGTTCGGCGAGACCTCGCGGCGAGAGGCCCTGCAGCGTGCGGCTGCAGGGGCCGACGCCCGGGATGGTTTGCTGTTCGTGCACGGCGGCGAGCACCTGCCCAACCCGCACCGCGTGTGGGCCCCAGACCGCCCTCTGTACGGCGAAATGGCCGCGGTCTTCCGCGGTCGCTGCCATGGAGACCTGCACCTAAAGAACATCGTGGTCACCGGTTCTGAGCAAACCCGGAACTTGGCCTATTGGCTGATCGATCTGAGCTGGGACCGTGACGCCCCGCTCCTGTACGACCAGGCCTACCTTGAGGTCTCCGCCTATCTGAACGGCATCCGGCAGTCCAGCTCCCCGTCGCCACTGCCCGTGTTCTCCGCGGTCGACGATGTGAGCCTGGCATCGCAGGTGCTCCTGCTTCCGGCAGACCAGGGCACCCTGGAGCTGATTCAGCAGATCCGCGACAGCACCAACGGCGTACTCGAGACGCTGGAGGGCCGGCGTCTGGACGTCTGGGACCTGCAGTATCCGCTGGCCCGGGTGGCCGCCGGGCTCAACTGGGCGGCTAAGCCCACCGACCACCCGGGCGACGACCGGCTGCGCTCCTCAGCCTTCCTCTATGCGGCCTGGGCGAGCAAAGTCCTGCTGCTCCGGCACTTCCCACATGAGTGGGCCGAGCTTGTCCAGGAGCATGAGCGCCGGCGCAGGGTGGAGGCAGCCCACCCGCCGACGGCCCCAGCGGTACCCGTGGCCGAGGCGCAGAAGCTGTTCGAGCCGTTCCTCAGCGCCGAGGAGAGCGGACTTGACCTGTTTCTGGTCGCCGACGAGGGGATACACCGGCCCGAGCTGGGCAACCTCGCGTCCAGTCGGTGGGGCGTGGTGATAGACCTCGACCCGGGCAGCGACGCAGACGGGTTATCGGCAATCCTCCGGCCCGGGCTTCACACCCGGCGTGCGGTGACCGAAGCCGGTCGTACGCTGCCCCCCGAGCGGCCCCGGGACGCGACGGTCTGGCTGTACGCCAACGGCTGGGCGTCCCGGTTCGAGCCGCGCCCACAGGAGCTGGCCGGGTGGCGGCGCACATATCTGCCGCTGCTCCGGAAGGTCGTGGACTGCACCGCGCGGCAGACCGCCAACCGGGCGGCCGCGGTGTTGGTCCTGCGCTCCGGCCAAAATGATCCCAAGATCGACCGGATCGTTGAATACATCGACGAGCGGTACGAGGGCAACGTCCACTGGTTGGATGTAGGGCTCGCCGGAGACGGCGGCAGACCGGACATAGCTGGCTTGCTAGAGGCGCTGGCCCCGGTGCTCCCGGTGGGCGGGGTGATGCCCGAGGCCACCGTTCCTGGTGCCGAAGGGCGAGTACTGCTCAGCCCGCAGGATCTACTCTGGCTCGGCGTCGACGTGGAGGTTCTGCACTCGGCGGCGCTGGCGGAGGCGACGCACCGCCGTCGGGACAGCGACGACTTCTGGCGCGGACGACCGCCGACCTGGGCGGACCTTGCCGCAGGCCTGGACCTGCCCCGTGAGCTGTACCGGGAGTTACGCCGTGACGTCGAAGAGGTGTTGGTTGATACCCACCGCCCGGTCGTGGTGGAGCTGGCCCACTCGCCGGGGGCTGGAGGTACCACCCTGGCTCGCCGGCTCGCCTGGGATCTAGGCGCCACCCACCCGACCTTGGTGCTAAAGCAGTACAGCGGCAGCACTGTGGAACGGATCGAGGAGCTCTACCGTCGGATTTCCCGGCCGCTGCTGCTGCTGGTCGAGGCCGCCGAGCTGTCCGACGCGGAGCGCAATGACCTGCGCGCCGGCTTGGAGGGCCGCAACATCCCCGTCGTCGAGCTTTGGGTAACCCGGACTAACGCGGGTACCCACCACGCCGGCCGCGGCGAGCGACACCTGCACCGGCTGCTCGATCCAATGCCGACCGGAGAACGGCGGGATTTCGCCCGCACGTACGCCCCCCAGGCCGAAACGCAGGCCGGTCGGGACCTAATCTCCCGGCTCGGCTCGGTGGACGCCACCGTCACACCGACTCATCCGCAGCAACTGTCCCCGTTCTTCTTCGGACTGTGCGCGTACGAGCGGAACTTCATCGGGATCGAAACGTTCGTCCGGCACCACGTGGACCGGCTCACCCCCGAGCAGCGCAGGGTTGCGCTGTTCCTGGCGCTGGTCACCCGGTACGCGCAAATCGGCATCTCGGTCCACCTCGTCCGATTCTGGATAAGCGGCCGGTGGGCGCACGAGGCGAGCTACCAGGGCAAGGACGAGGACCTGCGCCAGCTGCTCGGCGATGACCTGCGGCACATCACGGTGTTTCACCGGGGCGAACTGCGGCTCATGCACCCCCAGATCGCCGAGCAGGTGCTGCAGGAGCTGCTCGGCGGGGACGATCCGAAGACCTGGCGGCGCAACCTGCCGCGATTGTCTGTGGACCTGATCGGCCAGGTTGCCGGCCACCTCGGCCCGGAGAATCACCTGGCCCAACGGCTGCTGGAGAACCTGTTCGTCCGGCGGATCCGGGCCGACGATACGAGCCGCGGTGGCTCCAACTTCTCTGAGCTGATCAGAACCATGTCGAAGCCGTCACCAGCACCTGCTCACTACGTCCTGCAGCAGCTCACCGAGCACTGCCCCAACGAGCCGCACTTCTGGAACCATCTCGGACGACACCAGATCTACGAGATGAAGTCCAGCTTCGAGGTCGCGGAGCGCTACCTGCTGCGAGCGGTCGAGCTATCCGAGGGCCGGGACCCACTACATTTGCACACGCTGGGGCAGGTACGCCGGTTGTGGATCGAGCACTCGGTCGAGGCCATCCTGACCCAGAAGCAGCCGATCACTGTCCAAGCGCTGCTGGACCAAGTGCTATCCCGGTTCCAGGGCGCGATGAATGCGTTCCAAGAGGCCCGCAAAGCGGCGCCAGACAGCGAGCATGCATACATCACCCCCGTACAGCTCGTCCTGTACGTGCTGGAGCGGCTGGTGCAGGTATCTGGACACGCAAGCCTGCCCGACCTCATCAACGCGGAGGGCAGCACTAGCGTCTGGGTCGCCGAGCAGTTGGCCGCCGCTGAGGACCTGCTTGACCAGTACCGGACCATGCGAGCCGGCCCATGGGGCCCGCCGGACAGCTGGTACTTCCGCAGCTGCGAGGAGGGAATCGGGACTCTCTACAGCAACATCGACTACCTAATCCAGCAGTGGCGGGAACAGCTCGACGACCCGACGGAGAAAGCGGCCATCGGCCGGGCGCTGGCTCGGGCCTACGTGCGGCGGGGCAACCGGGACTGGTCGCGGATGGACGAGGGCACCCTGCGCACCATCGCCGAGTGCCTGGACCACGCCATGCGGGTGAACCGGCCGTCGGAGGCTGACCTACGCACCTGGTTTCAGGCGTACCGTCGGCTCCCTGAGTACAACGAGATGCGAGCGCTGGAGCGGTTCAGCTCGATCGCCGAGGTGTCCGACAGCCTCGAAGCCAACTACTACCTCTACATTCTGCACTTCCTGCGCTGGCGCAGAGGCGAGGAACACCGGCAGGACAGGATCCGTCACTACCTGGAGGCGACCCGGCCACTGTCCCGGTTCGCCAACCGGCAGTGGAGCTATGAATGGTTCGGCCGTGAACCGGAGTGGTGCCCGCTGACCCACTTCAGCGAACTGGGCACTTGGAGCGGAGGATTCTGGAGTCGGCCCGATCCGCTTAGCCGCGTACCGGGGGTAATCGAGGAAATCATTGGGCCCACGTCCGGCCGGATCCGCATCGCCGAGGGCAGGCTGACCGCGTTCTTCCTGCCCGGCGAAAAGTTCCGGCATGGCCGCGACGAGAATGCCTACGTCGACTTCTTCCTAGGCTTCAGCTATGACGGCCTGCGGGCCTGGGAAGTCGATCTTAGCGGCAAGTGGACGGCCCCGGCCCGCCAGCGCGCCTCGGCCGGCCGGGTCCCGGCAGCCCGTCCGGCGGTCGTCCGGTCACACGAGGTGCCCGAGTCCCCCCCAGTCGCGTCGGTACCGACCGCAGCGGAGAATCGTCCGCCGGCAACACGAACCGCAACGGACGGTCCATCACCCGCAAGGGCCCGAACAGTGCCCGGCCGCCCGCCCCCGCCGGGTTCGGTACCCGGGTCGGCAGCGGCCGACCCCGCCGCCCTGATCGAGGAGCTGATCGATGGCGCTGGCGAGATCTCGCTGATCGACCTCGGCGAGGTGCTCATCGCCCGGTTCGGCCAGCGCCGATACGACGAGTTCCGGGCCGGACGGAGACTCCGACCCACCCTGGAGAGCCTGGGGTACCGGACAGAGCAGGTGGACAACGTGTGGGTAGTGCGCCGGCCGGTCGTGTAGGCGATCGTCTCCGGCGGCCCTGGGCCAATTCGACGACCTGGCGCACGTCGAGACACGTAGACGCACCTCGCTGCGGCCATGGCCCTACCGTCATAGGTGCTGCGCAGGGTGACGACACCATCGAAAGCTGCCAGCCTGCGTACACTGCGCGGCAAGGGAGGTCGCGGTGCACTTGGCCGAGCTGGAGATGTTCGGGTTCCGCGCGTTTGCTGACGCCCGGATCCCGCTACGGTGCGGCGTGACGGTGCTTTTGGGCGAAAACAGTGCCGGCAAGTCGGGGACGACCGACGCGTTGCGCATGCTCACCGAGCCCTTGGATGGCCGGCGGTCGTTGTGGGCTGACGGCGATGACGTCTGCCGCACTGGCGACCACTCGAGCTTCACGTTGCGGATGACCCTGCGTGGCACGGCCTCCGAACTGGCGCCGTACAGCGACGCCTTCATTCCGTCGGCGCAGCACGAGGCGTCAGCACGCTATGCGCTGACCTATGAACCCCCTGGCGTGGCGGAGACCCGTGGTCGGATGAGCTGGACCGCCGGCAGCGGTGCGGTCGCCGACGACCCCGACCCGGGGGCCCGTAGTCGGCTCCGGCACGTGTACCTTCCTCCACTGCGCGACGCTGCACGGGAACTGGGCCCGGCCGGCAACTCCCGGATCCGGGCGATCGTCGAGCGGCTGCTCGCCGACGACGCCTTCGTCGACGAGGCCGGCGACCGTCACGACCGGGCGCGTTTCCAGAGTGAGGTCGGTGAGCACCTGCGCCGCATCGAGCTCAATCCTGTGCTGCTGCGCGCGTCGCAGAAGGTCAACGAGCCCTTGACCGAGCTGACCAGCGGCGCGCACGAACACATCACCGACCTGGGCTATGGTCGCGCCGACCTCACCAGCTTGGTCCGTGGGTTGCGGATGCGGATGGCGGACGCGGGGGTGGAGCCGCGCGACCTCGCTGAATCCGGCATGGGCTACGCCAACCTCGCCTACATCGCGACCGTCCTGACCCACCTGCACGCCGCTGCCCAGGCTGATCTCACGCTCCTGCTGGTGGAGGAGCCCGAGGCGCACCTGCATCCCCAGCTACAGGCCGTGCTGCTGGACTATCTCGCGCGCACCGCGCGAGACTCCCAGGGCGCAAGTGACAACGGATGGCTGGGTCGCATCCAAGTCGTGGTGACCACGCACGCGCCGCTGCTGGCCGCCCACACGGACGTCGATGACATTGTCGTGCTCCAGCGTCGTCCCGTCACCGCGCCGCCGAAGCTCACCAGCGACCCACCCGCCCCTGCGGCGCCCGTGAAGTTCACCGCCTGCGCGGTGGCGGTCGCCGAGCTCGGCCTGGTCGCCGCCGATCGGGCACGGGTCAACCGCTACCTCGATGCCACCCGCAGCAGCATGCTGTTCGGCCCGCGCACCATCCTGGTCGAGGGAATCGCCGAAGCGATCCTGCTGCCCGCGATGGCTCGCACCCTGTTCACCGGCCGGGAATGGACCAGCTTCGTCGGCTCGACCATCATCGCGATCGACGGGGTTGACTTCGGCCCCTACCTGCGCATGCTGCTGACCATGACACCGTCGGGTCGCATCGCAAACCGGGTCGCGGTGCTGACCGACACTGACCCCGGCAAGCGTCACGACCCCGTCGGTGCCCTTCGCCGGCTGATCCATAGTCTGGGCGCCACCGACACCGCAGCCGTGTTCGCTTCGCCCAGCACTCTAGAACCGGAGCTGCTCGAGGCAAGCAACGCCGCCTTCTGGCCGGCGTGGTCGGCGCAGCGCCCCACTGCGGGACCCCGGCTGAAGGCACGCGTCGAGGCCGCCGACGCCGACGAGCGGGCCCGCATCCTCATCTCCGCTATGAAGAAGACACGCCTGCGCAAGGGCGACTTCGCGCAGGACTTTCTCGATCACACTAGCGGCGGCGGCCACCGGCTGCATGTACCGGCCTACATCCGCGAGGCCCTGACCTGGCTGGTGGCACCACTGGCATGACAACACCCTCGACCGCCCTCTCCAGCATCGCCGACCTGCACCGGCAGCGGGAGATAGCCGCGGCCCAGCAGGACGCGGTCGTGACCGCCACCGCCCCCCGCGCAGTCGTGGCCTGCCCCGGCGCGGGAAAGACCCGAACCATCGTCAACCGGCACTGCGCAACACCACGCAACCAGCCGATCGGACGCGCCATTACCTCCTTCACCAAGGTCGCCGCGGCGCAGATCCGGAGCCGCGCTCACGAGCTCGGCCGTCCCGACCTCCTGCAGCACCCCCACGCGATCATGACCTTGGACGGGTTCTTCTGGCGCTTCCTCGTGCGGCCGTTCTTACCGGCTCCCGACGCCGCCAACCACCGACCGTTCCGACGGCTGGAAAGCTGGCGCGATGCGCCACGCCAACTGCGCCAGATCGACTACCTGCCCGACCCCGCCGAGCCCCGCCAACGGCACACCTTCGACCTCGCAGACTTTCAGTTCCGCTATCCAGGCAAGTTCGCCGCACCGGTCGCGACCCTGACCGGCCGCGCCCGCAGCGAGGGCGGCCGTCGGCATCTCAGCGACGAGCAGATCACAGCCGTGTGCCGCCTGGCGGAGCAGCAGCGCACCCGACTGGCCAACGACTACCGGCTGTTCACCGGCGAAGAAACCCGCCGCGCAGCCGACCGCAACCTGGCCAACCACGCACGTCTCCTCAAACAGACCCTTCCCGCCCGCTTCAGTGAACTCATCGTCGACGAAGCCCAGGACTGCTCCGCCATCGACGTGAACCTGCTACTGGCCATCCAAGAGTTGGGCCTTCCCACCCTCGTCATCGCTGACCCGGACCAGGCCATCTATGGTTTCCGTAACCCCGGTCCGCCCGCGATCAACCGCCTACTGGATCAAATGGAGACGGTCGAGCTGACCGGCAACTGGCGCTCCTCCACCGCGGTGTGCCGCCTTGCCGCGACCATGCGCACCACCCCACGCCGGCGAACCCCAGACAGCCCTCTCGCCGACCACCACGACGTCGAGCTGCCCATCCACCTCATTCCCTTTGACGGCGGAATGGAGCTGTCGACCTTCGACGACATCGCCACCCGGGCCGGCATCCCTCCAACCAAGCGCCTCGTCCTCGCCCACGCCGCCGCGACGCTGCCCGGGGCCGGCGCCGATCCCCGACGGCCACCAGCCAACCCCACCAGCGCCCTGGCGTGGGCGGTCGCGATGCTCCGTCAGACAGCGCCGGACCAACGCAGCCGGGCCCTGGCCGAACGGATCCTTCAGGCCGGGCTGCTGCGCTACTGGATGCCCGACGCCGATACCACCGCGGCCACCGACCTCCGCAGCGCCTACGGCATCGATCCGCACCACCTGCGCCGCCTCGCCGCCCGCGCGCTCGATGAGCTACCCGACCTCGCTCTGCCCGCCGCCGAATGGTGCGCCGCCGCCCGCCGAGTTCTCAACACGCTGCACCCCCTGTCAGGCAGCGGTCCGCCCTCGGGCAAGACACTTACCTGTCCGCAAGGCAAGGGCACCAAGAGCGCAGCATCGCTCGCCGGCGTGCCCACGATGTCGATTAGTAGGCATGCAGTCCGCGCCGACACCGTGCACCAAGTGAAAGGCGAAGAGGCCGACGCTGTCCTGATGCTCCTCCCCGACGACGAGCGCACCGCCCACCTGCTCACGGCATGGACGGCCGGCGCGGTCCCCGCGCCCGCCGGCCCGGCTCCCGCCGTGCACGAGACCGCCGAAGCCCTTCGCGTGCTCTACGTCGCTGTCACCCGCGCCCGCCGACTCGCCGCGATCGCTCTCCCCGCCCGACACATCGCCGCGACAGCCCAGCACCTCAGGACTCTCAAGGTACCTACGAACGTGACTACCTGATGGTCGTTATCACTCAACGCATCGTCTTCATCAATACTGGCGCCCACACCAGCCACCCGCAGCGCAGGCGCTTCCATACGCAGGGGGAGGTGTACGAGACTGTCCAATCTTCAGACAGTCCCGAACATCACCCGCGGTGCGCGACGCCACTCTCCGGGTCGCGGTGGGCGTAGCGTCCGCTGGGTTGTCGCAGAACCAGCGAGAACGGAAGTGTCCCACCACGCGACTACCCTTTCGGCTGTGCCAACCACGGAAAGAGAAGCCGTCGGCTCGGGCGAGGATGCCGAGCTGGGCCCTGCCAGCACTGCCCAGCCCGCCGGCTCCGAAACACGATCGGTGCCGGCCCTCCGGGCGGCGCCGGCGCGGCGCGGCCTAACTCTGCGGGACGGGTACCCGCAGCTGGTTGCGATGGTTCACCCGGACCTCAATCCCGCACTTGACTTGACAACCCTGTCAGCCGGGAACGGACGAAAGCTGTGGTGGAGGTGTCCCGAAGGACCTGACCACGAGTGGCAGGCCGTCGTAGGAAACATGACACGGCCAGGTGCACGATGCCCGTTCTGCGCCAGCCAACGAGTATCGGTGACGAACTCCCTCGCGGCCCGGTACCCAGCCGTTGCCGCGCAGTGGCATCCCACCAAGAACCGCGACCTAACCCCCGACACCGTCGTGTCCGGCAGCAATCGGACCGCTTGGTGGTGGTGCGACTTGGGACCTGATCACGAGTGGCAGGCGCAGATCGCTTCGCGTACGACTGGCGGGAACGGCTGCCCCTTCTGCGCCAACAAGAGGGTGTCCGTGACGAATTCGCTCGCGGCCCGCTACCCAGATGTTGCCGCGCAGTGGCATCTTACCAAGAACGGTGGGCTGACTCCCGGCGCCGTTGTGTTCGGCAGCGGCACAGTGGTGTGGTGGCTGTGCGACAGGGCGCCGGACCATGAGTGGCAGGTGCGGATCGTGCAGCGCACCACCATGGGCACCAATTGCCCGTGCTGCGCGAACCAGAAGGTGTCATTCACCAACTCCCTCGCCGCCCTGTTCCCTGAGGTCGCCGCGCAGCTGGACCCGGCCCGCAACGGCGGGATCACCGCCGACCAGGTGATTGCAGGCAGCAACAAACCGCTGTGGTGGATCTGCGACAAGGGGCCGGACCACACTTGGCGGGTCTCGCCGAACAGCCGCACCTTCGACAAGACCGGCTGCCCGGCATGCGCGAGCAATCAGGTGTCGTCCACGAATTCTCTTGCCGCGCTGTTTCCGGCTGTCGCAGCGCAGTGGCACCCCGACCGGAACGGGCCGCTTCGGCCTGATCAGGTGACCGCGCAGAGCAACAAGCTCGTGTGGTGGCAGTGCGCGGTCGACCCTGGCCACGACTGGCCGGCCAGCCCCAAATCCCGCACCCGCGGCCGGACCGGCTGCCCGTACTGCGCCAACAAGAAGGTGTCCCCAACGAACTCCCTCGCCGCTCGGTTTCCGGAGATCGCGGCGCAGTTCGATCCGGCGCTGAACGATGGTCTCACCGCCGATCAAATCGTTGCTGGCAGTGCGACACCAGCCGTCTGGCGGTGCGACGCCGGTACCGACCATGTTTGGTCGACCCCGGTGTGCGGCCGCACCGCCCGAGACGCCGGCTGCCCGGCCTGCGGTGGACGGCAGCTGTCGAAGACAAACTCGCTCGCGACCCGATACCCAGAAATCGCCGCGCAGTGGCACCCCACCAGGAACGGCACCCGCACCCCGGCCGATGTGATCGGCACGAGCAGCGTCGACCGTGCCTGGTGGATCTGCCGCGAAGGCTTCGACCACGAGTGGGAGACGATCATCCGAACCCGGACTGTCGCCGGTGCCGGATGCCCATGCTGCGCCGGACTGCGTCTATCGGTGACGAACTCCCTCCAGGCCCGACAACCAGAGATCGCGGCCCAGTGGCATCCCACCAGGAACGGGGACCGAACCCCCGACCAGATCGTCGCCGGGAGCGGTGAGGCGGTGTGGTGGAAGTGCCCCGAGGGCCCCGATCACGAGTGGAGGGTGTCGGTAGACAAACGAACATCCGCCCGCACCGGCTGTCCGGCCTGCGCCGGCTGGCAGGTGTCGGTCACGAACTCGCTCGCGAACCTCTACCCAGGGGTCGCCGCCCAACTCGATCCCGCCCTTAACGACGGGCTCACCGCCGACAAGGTGGTCAGCCGCAGTGACCGTACACTCGTCTGGCGGTGCCCAGCGGGATCCGACCACATCTGGCCCGCCAAGGTGTACTCCCGCACGACGAACGGATTGGGCTGCCCCTGCTGCGCGGGCATGCGCCTGTCACGCAGCAACTCGCTCGCCGCCCGGTTCCCCGAGGTCGCCGCCGAGCTCGACCCAGCCCTCAACGGTGGCTGTACCCCTGATCAGATCCTCGCCGGCACCCACAGGCGCTTCACCTGGCGATGCCGCACCGACCCAGCCCACCTCTGGACAACGTCAGTGGCGAATCGGACAGCCGGGACCGGACATGGATGTCCCACGTGCGCCGTCACGGGGTTCCGCCCGACCCTGCCCGCGTATCTGTACCTGCTTGGCCGTACCTACGAAGGGCAGGAGCAGCGGAAGATTGGGATCACGAATGTACCGGCGGCACGGCTGAAGAAGCTGCGCCGGTTCGGCTGGATGCTGATTGAGATCAGCGACGAGATGGACGGCGGGCGCGCATACGAGCTGGAGCAAGCGTTCCTCCGCGGTCTCCTCAGCCGTGGGCTGCGCCGCACCCGATCGTCGCTCGTGGTCGATCGGCAGGACGGGTACACCGAGGCGTGGGAGTACGGCGAGCTTCCCATCGACTCGCTCGACGACGCGTTCCGCGAAATCGCGCGGTTACTGGGCGAAGATCAGGCATGTGAAGATGCTGGCGCCAGGACTGGTAGCGGTGCGTAGCATCGGCCGTCCTTGCGGCCTTCGCCTGTGCCGAGCAGGCAGCGTTAGTAGTACTCGCGGATATAGCCGAGGGCACGCTCGTAAACGTCGTTGTCGCGGATCTTGAACTTGGTCCAGAGCGTCTTGCGGAGGGACTGCTGGACCAGTCGGTCGCCCTCCCGGGTGTCCTGCCAGCCTGTGAACCGCACCGCCCGAACGACTTCGTCGACCTCGTCGACGATCTTCTCGGCGATGATCGGGGTGCCGTTGCCCTTTAGGGACTGGAACAGCTCGGTGAGCGCCGCCTTGCCTTGGTCCTCGCGGGGCACCTCGGCGGCGGCCTTCTCTGCGGCCACGGTGTCCCGGGCGAGGGCGAACAGCTCCTTGAGGAAGTCCAGGCTGGCCTGCTGGGAGTGGGCGTACTTCTCCCGCAGAGCGGTGAGCCGCTTGCCGAGTTCTATGAAGACAGGATTACCGATGTGCTTGGCGATACGGGCGGTAATCCACTTTTCGACCTCGACCGGGTCGACGTCCTTCCGCCGGCCCGTCATGAGGTCTTCGATCACCTGGGCGTCCAGGACGATCATGTCAAGATCGCTACGGGGCACCTCGACGGTGACGTGTTCGTTGATAAGTTCCAACGTTTTGGCACCGAGGGTGTGCCACACGAGCCGACCGGCAATGTCCGACGGCCGCACCGACTCATACACATCGGTCAACCACCGGTAGTCGGCCGCGTAGGTGGAGAGGATCGGGTCCGGGCTGAGGGTTTCCCAGAGTTGGGCGACGACACTGAAGGATGCGCCGAAGGCGTCGCGGGCCTCGTCGCTGCTGATCGCGGTCTGTGCGGCGATGAGCCCCTCGTAGCCGCCCACGGTGCGGTCGACGCCGGGAAAGAACGCCAGCGCGGCCTGGATGGCCGGACCGAGCTGATTTCGCAGTACGGCGATGTTGCTGATCACCTGCTGGACGCTCTTCTCGTCGAACGCAAACGCCTTGGCGACGTCGTCGAAGATGCCCAGGTAGTCGACGATCAGCCCGTGCGTCTTGTTCGGTGGGTAGACCCGGTTGGTGCGGGTGATCGCCTGGAGCAGGTTGTGCTCCTTGAGCGGCTTGTCGAGATACTGCGCGTAGAGGATCGGCGCGTCGAACCCGGTGAGGAGCTTCGCCGTCACGATGATGATCTTCAGCGGGTCGGCCGGGTCGTTGAATCGGGCAGTGATGCGCTCCAACTCGTCCCGGTCGGGGGTGTACTCCGTCCATTCCTCCGGGTCGCGAGCGGTGCGGCTCATGACGACCGTGGAGGCGTCGGGACCGAGGATCTCGTCGAACTCCGCCTTGTAGGCGACGCAGGTCGCCTTGTCGTAGACGACCACCTGCGCCTTGAGCCCCTGTGGCTCGACCTTGGTCCGGAAGTGTTCGGCGATGTCGGCCGCGATCCGGCGGACCCGCTCGTCCGCCTTGATCAACACCTCGAGCGATGCGGCCCGCTTCGACAGCGTGCTCTTGTCTGCCTCGGTGAGTCGGTGCTGCTCGGCCAACTCGGCGAACGCCGCATCGATCGCGGCCTCGTCAAGGTGGATTTCCGACAGGCGCGGCTCGAAGTGCAGCGGCAGCGTCGCCCCGTCGCGGATCGAATCCTGGAACGAGTACCGCGAGAGATAGCCGCCTTCATCCGTTGTCGACCCAAACCACATGAAGGTGTTGCGGTCCCGCCGGTTGATCGGGGTGCCGGTCAGGCCGAAGAGGAACGCGTTCGGCAGGGCCTCGCGCATCTTGCGCCCGTAGTCACCTTCCTGCGAACGGTGGGCCTCGTCGACCATGACGATGATGTTGTCGCGGTGGTCCAGCACCCCCGGCGCCTCGCCGAACTTGTGCACGGTGGTGATGATGACCTTCCGAGCGCCCGCCGTGAGAAGAGCTTGTAGCTCCCTGCGGCTGTCAGTCGAGACGAGGTTCGGCACGTCCGAGGCGCTGAACGTGCCGGTGATCTGTGTGTCCAGGTCGATCCGGTCGACCACGATGATCACCGTGGGGTTCGTCAGACCGGCCGTAGCGCGCAGCTTCTGCGCGGTGAAGACCATGAGCAGCGACTTGCCCGAACCCTGGAAGTGCCAGATCAGGCCCTGCTTGATCCGGCCGTGCAGCACCCGTTCCACGATGAGGTTCGTCGCCTGGAACTGCTGGAAGCGAGCGATGATCTTGATCTTGCGGTGCTTCTTGTCGGTGGCGAACACCGTGAAGAACCGCAGGAAGTCCAGCACCGCCGCCGGTGACAGCACGCCCTCGACGGCGTCGCGCACCACCGCCAAGCCGGTCCGCGCCCGGGCGTCGTCGTCTGCCTCTTCCCACCACGGGCCCCACAGGCCGACCGGCATGCCGACCGAGCCGTACCGGAAGTCCTTGCCTTCGGTGGCGAAGCTGAACACGTTGGGAACGAAGAACGCCGGTACGTTGACCTCGTAATCCTCGTTGATCTGCGCAGCTGCGTCGATCCAGGAGTACGCGGGGCGGACCGGCGACTTTGCCTCGCCGACGACCAGCGGGAAACCGTTGCACCACAGCACCAGGTCGAAGCGCCGCTCGACCCGCCCGACTCGATACGTCACCTCCGTGGAAACCATCCATTGGTTGGCGCTCGGCTCGGGATTGTCGAAGTCGATGAGCCGGATGGTGACGTGCTCTCCGGCCGGGCCCAACGGCATCGACTTCTGCCCGCTCAGCCACGCGGCGAACTGCTCGTTCGCCACTACCGGATTCGGCGTACGCCGAGCGGACAGGACGACCGCCCGCAGGTGGTAGATGACCTCGTCGGCCAGCCGCGGGTTTGCCTCGATGGCCGGGTTCAACCGGATTAGGGCCTCCTTGACCGACCCCTCCAGCAGCACCTCGTCCTCCCGGCGCGGCAACTGCTTACCGGGCACGAACTGGATGTCAGGCGACGCAACGATATCTCGCACAAAGTCCCGAACGGTATTGCCCTCGTCGAAGGTCATGCCTAGCCTCCGAATATTGTCGCCGACAAGGCTCTCATGTGACTATCGATACAGGCAATCTCATATGCTGCGGCATCGCTCGCCGCTTGCCCGCATAGGGCTAAGTCCCGCACTCTCCCTGATGCAATTTCATCCTCCGGCCACGGGACTTCCAAGTTTCGGATGTCCCCCACGTTGAGGTGCGGGACCGTTGACCCTGCCGCCTTCGACGTGATGACCGACTGAACGCCGGACGACCGCAGCACGACCCACAACAAGAAGCTGTCAGACGCATCACGCGGTCGAATGAGCACAGTCCGTTGCCCTAAACATAGCCTTTGCCCCTCGGACACGATTCCCACTTCCCCAACGGGAGCTTCGCGCGCAAAGATCAAATCACCGGGCTGTGGTACCGCCCTTTCGGTCCAAGCGAGGAAAGTTGCCTCAGACACCGGACGCGCCGACTCAACCAAGATCTTTCCATTGCGTATGTCCCGCGTTCCAATTACTCTCGCGGACCCCCCTTCACCGGTGGGCGCTGTCTTGTGGGCGCAGTCCACGATCGCGGCAACCAGCCCGGACAACGGGCGAAGGCGGCCTACAGACGCCAGAACCTCATCGAGCAACCTTGCAGGAACGGTGCCTAGTGCCTCGGAGCGAGCTACAAGCGCCTGTCGATGACGCTCAACAGCCCAAAGGAGATCGGCAAGGCGCTTCTGCTCGTCCAGTGGCGGCAAGTCGAACTCGTAACGCTGCATTGGGCCCCACAGCAACCGGGGGTTCATGGATCCGGTCGCTTCGGCGGTTCCGTACTCGACGAACGCCTCCGACGAAAGCAGAAAGGGCAGGAACTCCTGAAGCAGCCCATTCTCGGGGATCGCGTCCAGCACGTAGGTCTTGTCAGCGACGACGCCAGAGAAGTCAGGCACCCCAACCTTGCGCAGGTACGGCCGTGCCGATACGAAGAGCACCTGTCCCGGCTGGAAGACGTACCGGAAGGTGGAGCCCATCTGACCATCGCCCACCTGGCCCCAGCGCTCGATTGTCACGCCTTGGCTGTCGACGTGGCCGCCAGCGACGTACCGATCCACACCACTACTCACCGGATCGACCTGCCTACGTGAGCGGCGGATCACTTCGCCCAGCCGTACCCGTTTCCAGGTGCTCTTGTCGAGGTTGAGACTCACCGGGTCACCTCCTGCCGCAGGAGCGCCAACACGTCGTCGATGGCGGTGTCGGCCGCTGCGGCGGCCTCGCGCCAAGCGGCGACCGTGACATCGATGTGATCGCTGGTGGTTGCTCCCTGTCCACTGCGCAGCGGTTTGACGTATAGCGGAATAGCGAGGTTGTAGTTGTTGTCGGCGATCTGCTCGATGGTTGCGACGGCCGCGAAGCCTTGCTCTTCCTCCGACCCTCGATAGGAGGCGAGGATTCGCTGCTGGTGCCGATCATCGAGCAAGGACTGCGCCTGCACTCGGGCGAACTCGCGCACAGCGTTGATGAACAAGACGCGACCGCGCCGCTCAACGGGCTTGCGGGATCGGAGGACGAGCACGACCGCCTCCATCGCCGAGTTGTAGAACAGGCCCGGTGCCAGGCCGATCACCGCCTCGACGAGATCCGAGCGAACCATCGCCTGACGGACTGCGGCCTCAGATACGCGGGTCAGGACGCCGTGTGGCAGCAGAACCGCCGCCCTGCCTGACACCGGATCGAGGCTTTTGGCGATGTGTTGCAGGAACGCGTAGTCGGCGGCATTCTGCGGCGGGACTCCCCACATGTTGCGGCCGTACGGGTCATTGATGAACGCGGCACGGTTCCACGCCTTGATCGAGTACGGCGGGTTGGCGAGCACCACGTCGAAGGTGCGCAGCCGGGCGCCGTCGAGGAAGGCGGGCTTGATGAGTGTGTCGCCGTGCGCGATGCGGCCGTCGGCGATGCCGTGCAGGAACAGGTTCATCCGCGCGATGGCCGAGGTTCCGTAGTTCAGTTCCTGCCCGTGGAGGCGCAGGTTGCGCCACTCCTTGCCCTGCCGGCGCAGCTCGGCGGCCGTGGAGATGAGCATCCCCCCGGTGCCGCACGTCGGGTCGTAGACCGACTCCCCTGGCTCGGGCTTGAGCATCATCGTCATCAGGTGCACGAGGGTGCGGTTGGTGTAGAACTCCTGGGCGGTGTGGCCGGAATCGTCGGCGAACTTCTTGATCAGGTACTCGTACCCCTGGCCGAGTTCGTCCTCGGGCAGGTTCGCCACCGAGAGCGTCTTGGCAGAAAAATGCTCGATGAGTTCCTTGAGGGTCCGATCGGGCAGCAGATTCTTGTTGCCCCAGTCGCCGTCACCGAACACGCCGGTCAGGGTGTCAGGGTTGGCCGACTCGATGGCCCGCATGGCAGCGAGGATCGCCGTACCGACGTCGGTGCTGACCTCGCGGATGTCCTGCCAGTGGGCGCCGTCGGGGATGGCGAAGCGGTGATTCTCCGGCAGCTCGGCCAGCTCGTCGTCACCGTAAATGGCTAGCGCCGCGGCGCGTTCCTCGTCGTAGACATCGGAGAGTCGCTTGAGGAAGACCAGCGGGAAGATGTATTGCTTGTAGTCGCCGGCGTCGATGAGACCGCGCAGCACGACGGCCGCGACCCACAGGTAGGACTCCAGTTCGCGCTGGGTGATGCGGACGCTCACGCCGTCACCTGGCTCGGGCCAAGACCCCACTTGGCCAGTTCGGCTTCCAACGCGGCGCGGGTCTCGCGGGCGGCGGCGTGAGCCGCTTCGAGGTCGGTCAGGGCCTGCTCCAGCGTGCGTTGTTCGCCGTCGTCGGCGGGTGCGACGTACAGCGGAATGTTGAGGTTGAAATCGTTGGCCCTGATGTCGTCGAGCGTGGCGACCGCCGACAGGCCGGGCGCGTCGGCGAACGCCTGGACGGTCCGCAGCAGGGTGTCGGCGTGCTCGGTTTCAAGAATGTTCTGGTTACGGCCGCGCTTGAACAGCGTCTCGCCGTTGACGAACAGCACCCTGCCCTTGCGGTCGTCGGCCTTGCGTCGGCGCAGGATCAGCACGCACGCGGCCAGGCCGGTGCCGTAGAAGAGGTTCGGCGCGAGACCGATCACGGCCTCAACCAGGTCCGCCTTCAGGACGAACTCGCGGATGCGCCCCTCGGCGCCCTGTCGGAACAGCGCACCCTGCGGCAGTACGACGGCGACCCGACCCGTCCCCGGTGCCGCGGATTCGATCATGTGCTGGACCCAGGCCCAGTCGGCGTATCCCTTGGGTGGCACGCCCCCGAGCCGGTTCCGGCCCCACCGGTCGGTGGCCCATTCCACGTCCCCCCAGTTCTTCAGCGAGAACGGCGGGTTGGCGATCACGCAGTCAAACTGGGTGAGGCGCGCGCCGTCGTAGAAGGCCGGCGACCGCAGAGTGTCCTCGTGCTCGATCTTGAAGTCCTCGACCCCGTGCAGCAGTAGGTTCATCTTGGCGAGACCGGAGGTGGCGAGCACCTTCTCCTGACCGTAGAGCTTGCCCAAGAAGGTCTGCGGCCGGCCACCCTGGCGCTTCACGTGCTCGATGACCTCGATGAGCATGCCGCCCGTGCCGCACGCCGGGTCGTAGACCGTCTCACCCTCCTGCGGGTCGAGGATGTCGACGAGCAGCCGCACCACCGATCGCGGGGTGTAGTACTCGCCGGCCTTCTTGTTGGACTGGTCCGCGAACCGCTTGATGAGATATTCGTACGCCTGCCCGAATACGTCCGGCTCGACGACCGCGTTGCTCAGCGTCCTGGTGGAGAAGTGCTCGATGAGGTCGCGCAGCTTGGCGTCGGGCAGCTTGTCCTTATTCGTCCAGGCGGCGCTGCCGAAGATGCCGTACAGCACGTCCGGGTTGATCTTCTCTATCGCCCGGAACGCGGTCACCAGGGCGTGCCCGACGTTCTCGGTGCGGACGCGCACGTCCTCCCAGAGGCTGCCGGTAGGGATGCCGAAGCGATGGTTCTCGGGGAGCGACGCGTACTCGTGGTCGCCGTCCGATTCCGCCAGCGCCCGCTCGTACTCCTCGGTGTAGCAGTCACTGATCCGCTTGAAGAACATCAGCGGGAAGATGTACGCCTTGAAGTCCGCCTGGTCGACGCTCCCACGCAGCAAGTCAGCGGCCCGGGCGAGATACTGCTCCAGCTCTGGCAGGCTCATCGGAACGGCGAGCGTGTCGTGCGTCGGCCTGGAAGCGCGCGCGTAGCGGTCAACCTGGCGAGCATCGATCAAGGTCATGCTTGTTGTCATCTCCTCGCGGCCTGCGAGCACGCACTCGTTGCCGGCCTACGGTAGCCAATGACGGACATGGAGGGCGCAGGGGCTGGCTGCCAGCCCAGGTCGCCAGCGGGATGAGTGGCGGACAGCCGATGCAAAGGGTAATCAGTGCGCCACAGCAAATCGATATGATCGACAGGCTTCTACATCGGCCGATCTAGTCGACCAACAAGATCAAGATAGTCGTACGGACGCAGGCCCACCTTCAGCCGGACGGGGCTGGCGCCATCCGGGTCCACGCCGATTTGCCGCCAGCCGGCCAGGTTGTGTCGCTCTGTGAGGGCGGCACGCACCTATGCAGCATTACAGGTTTTGCAATGCACCTGTAATGCTGCGTCGCCCACGCTAGGTACCCTGGCGGGTTGTTGCTCGCTCGCGGCGGGCAGGTGAGCTCGCCGCCTCGCTCCTGACGGCGAGGACCTGCACAGTGACGAGACGGGATTCAGAGCCGCTGGAGAGCGGACATCGCCAGCGGCCGCACATCGCCGGCAGCCGGCTGTCCGATGCCGGTTGATGGTTGACACGGCGTCCCCTGCGGCCGGCCAATCGCGTTGATGCGGCCGGTGCCGCCGAAGGTCACGTTTCCTCGATTCGATGGCACCGGCCGTGGTCACGCGCCGTGGGAGTTGTTGTGGCGGGCGGGCCAGCCGAGGAACCGGTCGAATACCTCAGCGGCGCTGCCAGTCTCAGCGGGATTGAGCCGGTGCAGATCGTCGATCGCCTCGTGCAGGCATCCGGCCAGGTAGAGGAACAGGCTCACCCGGTTGTCCTGGTACTCGGCGAGGAGAGCGAGTTTCGCCGATCCGCAGGGCCACGGCTGCCCGCACCGGCGGCACAGCCATAGCGGGCGCAGCGGCAGGTGCTCCACGGGCTCCCTCGCGATCGGGCGCCCGAAGACGCGGCGCTGCTCTCCAGTCATCGGCGATCGCCCTCCCGGGCCCGCTGCTCAAAGAGCCGACGCCACACATGGGTGAGCAACGGCGGATCAGGGGGATGCGCCTGCTGCCGCGCGGGAACATGCGTCAGGGTTTCGGATCGCCAGGTCTGGTCGTCCCTCGCGTTACGCGAGACATACACCGTCATGCCGCCACCCCCTTCCAACTCGGTGAACGGTGGGCTCGCCGGGGGAAGGCGAACCCACCGCCGCACTACAGCGGCTAGGAGCAGGCCGCCGGTCACCCACCCACGCAGCCCTCGTGGCAGTACGCAGATGGGGCATCACCCACAAGCGAGCGGAAGTGCGATGCGGCGGTAGCAAGCCATGATCGAGGTTGTCCTCGGCAGCTGTCTCAGTTGGATCTAGCTCTTCGGAGCTCACCTCGCACCCCCGCTCGGTAGGTCGGGCTTGATCGCCGCCGTGTCTTCACCTAATCGCGGAGGGCATGCGGTTCCCAGGGCGGCGATGACGCAGAACTGATGCATCCTCTTTGCGCTACACGGCGTGAGCTGGATGAATGGATTCGTGATGGTCAGCGGCGGAGAAGGGCGGCGCGCGGGCAAGCGTCGGCATCGGCTGGCCGAGCGCCGCAAGGCGATCGGCCTGAGTCAGGAACGCCTTGCCGAAGTTCTTGGTGTCGACCGCTCCACCATCGTGCGGTGGGAGCGGGCAGAGACTGATCCACAGCCGTGGCACCGACCACGTTTGGCTGCAGCTCTCAAGCTGTCGGTCGAGGAGCTGGCCGACATATTGGTCGAGGTCGGCCAGCCACCGTCGCCGCCCAACGAGCGTCTCAACTACGTGCTGCGGCACCCCCGCCGCGTCGACCTGGTCACCGTTGCCTACCTACGGGAGCGGGTGCAGCACCTCGACGAGCGCTACGACCGGACACCTTCGACGCTTCTGCTCGTCGAGGCGGGGCAGCTACACGGCCAGGCAACCTTCCTCCGCCAGCACGCCGGCGACGGCTTTGTTCAGCGTGAACTCGCCGCAGCCGTCGCCGAGTCCGCCACGCTGATGGGTCAGCTCGTGTGGGACGCCTCCCAGCGTCACGACCACGCCGCCAGCGCCGCATACTTCGACCAGGCGGTCCGCGCCGCACAGGACACCCGCGACGCGGTTACCGAGGCTAACGCGTTGCTGCGCAAGAGCTATCTCGCTCTGTACGGTACCAAGCAACCGACCGCTGGCGTTGCATTGACGGCGCGCGCCGCCGCCGTAAGCCGCAACGACAGCCATGTGGTCGCGGGCCTCGCCCAGCTGCACCGTGCCGAGGCGCACGCGATGCTCGGCCAGGCCCGGGACTGCTTCGATGCCCTTGGCGCCGCTGAAGATCACTTCGCCTCGGTAGATCGTCGGGATCCCGCCGCTGCCCTTTTCTGTCCCAGCCATCTCGCGCGACTCGCGGGGTCTTGCTGGCTGTCTCTGAGCAAGCCGGCCGACGCCATGACAGCGTTGGAGGAGGCTCGGCAACTCATCGCCGCACGCCGCAAGTCGACCGCCGTAGTCCTCGGCAATCTTGCCCTGGCCAGCATCCTTCATCGTGACGTCGATGCCGCCACGTCCTACCTGCACCAGACCATCGAGGTCATCGAGCGGACCCGCGCCGGTGGCGGCCTCAACCTCGCCTTCGCCGCGGCCCGTCAACTGCGTCCCTGGCGCGACCTGCCCTCGGTCCAGGACCTCAACGACCGACTGTTCACCCTCATGACCGGGTAGGAGGAGCAACGTGACCAGCATTGGCGATGCCAAGCAGTCACTTCGGCGACGGGTCTGGGATCTCCTTGAACGCGCGGGTGCCGCACCCATCGGCGTTCACGGTCACATCCCTAACTTCACCGGCAAGGAAGAAGCCGCTGCCCGACTCGCCGCATTGGATGTCTGGAAGAAGGCACGGGTCATCGAGTGCAATCCCGACCGGGCCCAACTGCCCGTGCGAGTACGCGCTCTTCAAGAGGGCAAGCTGCTCTACATGGCGGTCCCGCGACTCGCCACGCCGAAGCCCTTCTACCTGCTCGACCCGACCGTTCTAACCGGTCCCTTTGAGGCTGCCGCCACCAGCACCGGCGCACCGAACATCGCCCCCACAGTCAGCCCCGACGACATGCGGCCGGTGGATCTGATCGTCTGCGGAAGCGTCGCTGTCAGCCGGCGGGACGGCGTACGGGTCGGCAAGGGCGCCGGCTACTCCGACTTAGAGATCGCGCTCCTCACCGAGGCTGGACTCGTCACCAAGGGCACCGCCATCGCCACCACCATCCACCAGCTTCAACTCCTCGACGAGGAACTACCCCACGCCAGCCACGACTTCAACGTCGATCTTGCGATCACCCCCACGGAGGTGCTCACCTGCACGACGGGTCGAGATCGACCGGCAGGCATCATCGCGAAGGGCCTCCGTCAAGATCAGCTGGGCAGCATCCCGATTCTGGGCGGCACAAGGTGGCAAGACGCCCGGCACAACCCTTAGCAGGACCATCGAACAAGCGCTTCCGGGCATCAACGCTGGCTTGGCAGCCGAACCCAGAGATCGAGCAGGTCCGCTGGTGGAGACTTCAGTGCTGCGGCCGCGGGAGATGGGATCAAACCGGTCGTTAGTGGAGTTAGCCAACCGACGGATCTGAGCCACGGCGCGCCGATGCACGCCGGCCCGCGCCATAGGGATCGCCAGGCCCGCCAAAGGGCGGGAGCGCCGTGCTCCCAATCTGCTCCCAATTTAAGGGGCAACAGCAGAGAAGCCCGTTACCGGTGTCTCCGGTGACGGGCTTACTACCTGCATATATCGATGGTGGGCGATACTGGGATCGAACCAGTGACCTCTTCGGTGTGAACGAAGCGCTCTCCCGCTGAGCTAATCGCCCTCAGCGCCGACGACTCTACCTGATCGCCGGCACGGACCAAAAACCGGCCCTCAGTGCGTCGCGAGGTAGTGCAGGGCCCGGGCCACCACGTCGATGCCGAGGCTGTACTTGAGCGATAGCCACACGATGGTCGACACGAACACGAGGCCGACGCCGCCGAGCACGAACCGCACTCCGAGTGACTGGCGCTTCACCCACTCGGTCCAGTTGTGGACGTGCCGTCGCGTGAAGGTGAGCAGCCGTCGCGCCCAGTGGAACTCGACCGCCCAGATGCCGAGGCCGGCGATCACCAGGAGCCAGCCGGGCCCGGGCAGGGGGATCAGCGCCAGTCCGATTGTGACGACGAGCGCGCCGGCGATGGCGATGAAGATCTTGAGGGCCACCCGGCCGGTGGGGTTGGCCCGGATGAGCGCGAGGGTGGTGGACACCCGTTGCCGCCAGCGCGGCCGTTCCCGCCGGGTGACGACCGCCGTCCCCCCGGACGGCCCACCCTTGTCCCGTGCCGGCCGACCGGGCCGGTCACGCTGCTCGTTCGGCACCCCGTACCCCCGCTTTTCGGCTGCCTTGAGCGCGACGTTCGGCGCGTTAGGCAGCGTGACCCGATCCACTGAGGATCGCTTCGTCACCATTTCCTCCCCCAGTGTGGCGCGCGCCCGTCACTGCAACCGTGGACTGGACGTTACCGGAGTAAGTCGACGTCTGAACCACCCGTTGCCGGGCGGCACCGCGGACTGGGTAGAAGCGGAAATCCTACAAGAATCTTCACATTCTCGAGGACGTTCCGATCACCTTCCCACCACTGGGTGAAGTCAGCGTATGGCGGAGCGTAGCTAGGAGCAGCACCTGAGTATGGGAAAAGCGGGACACGCGCGTTCCGCAGCGGTGCCGGGGGGAGAACGTCCATGAGTGTCATCCGACCGACGACCGTAGAGGTCGAGACGTCGCTAAGGCTCGTCGCACCTGACGCCACGGCCTTGCCGGTGCGTGCAAGTCTGCGTTACGACCCTGCTGACCCGTATGCCGTCCATGTCCTGTTCCATGCGGAATCGGCGGGCGGCGAGGCGGTCAGTTGGTCGTTCGCCCGGGAACTGCTGGTGACCGGCCTCGACGAGCCGGCCGGCATCGGCGATGTGCGGGTCTGGCCGTGGGCCACCCCGCGCGGGGACTTCGTCGCTCTGGCGCTGTCGTCCCCGGACGGCAACGCCCTGTTCGAGGTGCCGCGGAGCGTCCTGGTGCGCTTCCTGCGGCGGACCTACGTCGTCGTACCGCGCGGCCGTGAGGCCGAGCACCTGGACGTCGACACGGCGGTGAACCGGCTGCTCGCCGGCCGCTGAAAAACCGGAACAACCGGCCACAACGGGGCCGCGCGGATCTGCCGAGTCCGCGCGGCTCCGGCTTGCCTGGACGTACGCGGACAGCCTCCCGCCTGCGGCCAGGCGGGCCTGTTCCGTGCGCGCAGCCGGCCGCTGCGGCGACGGGGCCCTCAGCCGTGCGTGGTGATGCCGCCGTCGACCGGGATGACCGCGCCGGTGAGGTAGGCACCGGCGCGCGAGGACAGGTAGATGGCGGTGCCGGCCATGTCCTCCGGACGGCCGATCCGACCCAGCGGCACCTGCTTCTCGATCGCGGCTCGGGACGCCGGGTCGTCGAGCGCGAACGCCATCATCTTGCTCTCGAACGGGCCGGGCGCGATCGCGTTCACCGTGACGTGCTCAGCGGCGAGTTGATGGGCGAGGCTGCGGGTCAGCATGTGCACGGCCGCCTTCGTGGCGGAGTACGCGTACACCTCCATCCAGGGCACCCGGATGCCGTCGATCGAGCCGATGTTGATCACCCGGGCGGGGTCGTCGGCGGTGGCGGCGGCGCGCAGCGCCGGCAGCAGCGCGGTGGTGAGCCGGAAGACGGCCTTCACGTTGACCGCCCACAACTTGTCGAACGCGGTCTCCGGGTACGCCTCCAGCGGCGCCCCCCAGGTGGCGCCCGCGTTGTTGACCAGCACGTCCAGCCGGTCGTAGCGCTCCCGCACGGCGGCGGCGAGCGCCTCGGCGCCGGTGTCGGTGCCCAGGTCGGCGGGGATCGCCTCGCAGTGCCCCTGCGTCGACAGTTCCTTGGCGACCGCCTCGCACACGTCCGCCTTGCGCGAGGAGATGACCACGCGCGCGCCGGCCTGGACGAACCCTTGGGCGATCATCAGTCCGATCCCCCGCGAACCGCCGGTGACCAGGACCGTCTTTCCCTCGACCGAGAACAGATCCGCCATGCCCATCCTCTCGCGATACGCCCCTACCGTCCGGTAACGTAACCGCCCCCACCGGCCCCGACAACCCCAACCGTCCCACCGCGCCGCCCACCCACACCCGGAATCGTGGCCGCGGGCACGGGCATCGGCGGGCGCGGCGGATACGCGCTCGGAGATGCGATGATCGTCGCCCCGGGCTACCGTCGCAGGTGATGGTTTCTCCTGGTCAGCCCTCCCCCGTTCCGTTCTCCGCGCCTCCTGAGATCGAGACGCTCACCCTGGGTGACCTCGTGGCCGATCCGGCGTGGCGACGTCCGCTCCTGCTGGACCGGGACCTGCTGGTGCTGGTCACCGGTGGGCACGGCCGCGCTGAGCTGGACTTCCAGGCCCTGCCGTGCCGGCCGGGCACGCTGCTGCGGGTCCGGGCCGGCCAGGTGCTCCGGTGCGCGCTTCCCGAACTGGACGCGACCGTGGTGCGCTGGCGGCCGGAGGCGCTGCGGGGGTTGGACGTCGACCCCGATGCCGTCCCGGCCTGGCTCCAACTGGCCGGTGAGGACGAGGACGCCATCATCACCGAGGTCAGCCAGCTCGCGGTGGACTGCGAGCGGCACCGGGGCGTGGCCGCCGCGGCGGGCCTGCTCCGCCACCAACTGGCCGTGCTGCTGCTCCGCCTGGCCATGCTGCCGGACGCCGTCCGGCCCGCACCACGTGCCGAAATGATCACCTTCGAGCGGCTCTGCCGGGAGGTCGAGCGCGGCTACCAGCACACCCGCCGGGTGGAGGACTACGCCGCCCACCTGGGCTGCTCGGTCCGGACCCTGACCCGGGCGTGTCTCGCGGTCACCGGGCGCAGCGCCAAGCAGGTGGTCGACGACCGGGTCGCCCTCCAGGCCCGACGGCTGCTCGCCGCGACCGACGAGCCGGTGGCGCGGATCGGCCGCCGCCTCGGCTTCTCCGAGCCGACCAACTTCGGGCGGTTCTTCACCCGCGAGGTCGGGATGAGCCCGGGTGCCTTCCGCGCCGCCCGCGAGCAGCCCGAGCCCGGCCGGCCCGAGCCCGAGCCCGGCCGGGCCCACGAGCCGCCGGACCCACCCGCCGATCCCGGCCGGGAGACCGGGGCGGCCGGGCGCGTCGTCCGCCCACGCCCACCTGCCGACACCGCGGGAGACCGGCGCCCGGCATGATGGCCTGGTGCAGATCTCGGCGCGCGGTGACTATGCGGTGCGGGCGGCGTTGAGCCTCGCCACCGCGTACCCCCGGTTGCTCTCCACGCAGGCCATCGCGGCGGAGCAGGACCTGCCCCGCAAGTTCCTGGAGGCGGTCCTGGCCGACCTGCGACGGGCCGGCGTCGTCCGCGCGCAGCGGGGCGCCGAGGGCGGCTACTCCCTGGCCCGGCCGCCGCGGGAGGTGACGGTCGGCGCGGTCCTGCGGGCCGTGGAGGGCCCGCTCGCCGGGGTGCGCGGCCTCCGTCCGGAGGAGACGCGGTATGAGGGCGCGGCGGAGAACCTGCCCGGCCTCTGGGTGGCCGTCCGGGCGGCCGTGCGGCGGGTGGTCGACGAGGTGAGCCTCGCCGAGATCGTCAGTGGCCGGCTCCCCGCGCACGTGCGCAGACTGACGGCCCTGCCCGACGCCTGGGAGCCCCGCTGATGCCCACCCCCGTGCTGCACACCGACCGTCTCCTGCTGGAGCCGTACCGTCCGGACGACGCCGAGGACTTCGTCACCCTCTTCACCGACCCGGAGGTGGGCCGGTTCATGGGCGACGGCCCGCTCGGCGCCGAGGAGGCGGGCGCGCTGTTCGGCCGCGTGTTCAGCAAGGTGTACGCAAACGACCTGTTCGACGTGTGGGCCGTCCGCCGTGGCGGCAGCTACGTCGGGCACGCCGAGATCAAGCACACCGACCAGGTCGACGGCCACGAGATCGTGTACGCCCTCGCCCAGCCGGCCTGGGGCGGCGGCCTCGGCACGGAGCTGGCGCGGGCCCTGGTGCGGTACGGCTTCGACACGCTCGCCCTGCCGGTGGTGTACGCGACGGTCGCCGACGCCAACCACGCCAGCCTGGCCCTGCTGGAAAAGATCGGCTTCAGCCACGAGCGCGACATCACGGAGGCCGACGGCACTGCCACCCGCGTCCTGGCCGTCACGCCGGCCGGCTGATCCCGGGCCGGCGGGGCCCGCCCACCGGGCGGTGGGCCGCCTCCTCCGTGGACAGCCGCCGGGGAGCGCTGATGCCGGCGGCCGGGCCGTCCACGGTGGAGCAGCAGCCGGGTTTCGCGGAAAGACCGTCCGGGCATGTTCAGGTTCGACACGGCAGGGAAGGGATACCGAAGGGAGCCCCGCAATGGGTCTCATGTTCCGCAAGCGCAAGAAATACGGCCCGATCATTCTGAACTTCACCGAGAACGGCTTCTCCTCCTGGAGCATCAAGATCGGCCGCTGGTCGTGGAACTCCCGGGCGCGGGCGCACCGCGTCGACCTGCCCGGCCCGCTGTCCTGGAAGCAGGACAAGTCCCGCACCTGACGGCTCCGGCACGGCGAAGGGACCCTGCCCGCCGCTGCGGAAGGGTCCCTTCGCCGTGTCCCGCACCGGCGGCGGCGCGAGGCGATCAGCCTCCCCGACCGACGGCACCCCGGCACCGCCGCCGCCCCGGCGCGGCACCGGCACTCGCCGAAACCGACCCCGCCGGCGGACGGTGGGACGGAGAATCGCGGCATGACCCGGCCCTGGCGGCGGGAGCGCCGCCGTGCCCTGCTGGCCTGCCTGCTCCTGCTGGTGGCGTACTTCGTCGTGCCGGTGGAGCCCGACCCGGACCGGGCCCGGCTGTTGGTCCGCAGCACGATCACCGGGGTGCTGGTGGCGGCGATCGCCTGGCTGGTCACCCGGCAGGTGCACCGGCAGCTTCGCGCCGACGGGACCGCGGCCGCCCGGGAGGTGCCGTCGCTGCTGAAGCTCGCCGTCGCCCTGGTGGCCGGCGTCCTGGCTTTCGCGCTGGCCGATTTCGTCATTGCCCGCAGCTCTTCCGAGCAGTTCGCCAACCTGGAGACCCGGATCGACGCGCTCTACTTCGCCCTGACCACCCTCACCACCATCGGGTACGGGGACGTGCACGCCCAGGGGCAGGTCGCTCGCGCGGCGGTCTGCGGGCAGATGGTCTTCAGCATCGGGGTGATCGCCACCGGAGTGTCGATCGTGTTCCGGCGGCTGCTCCCGGGCGCGGCCCCGCCCGCCCCGTCGGCGCTGACGCCGGCCGTTCCACCGGAACCCGGGCCGGGTGGTTCCCGGCCGAACGGGCCGCAGGATGGGGCGGGTCCGGGAGAGCCCGGTGCTACGGCTGCGGGCCCGCGGCGATGACGACGTCCCCGCCGAGCCGGCCGTGCTCCGGGTCGCGGGTGACGGCGCCGGAGTGCAGCAGCCCGGTCAGCGCCCGTTGCACGTCCGCGGCCCGGTAGACGGTGCCGGTCAGCGCGTGCCGGCGCAGTTCGGTGACGGTACGCGGGCCGGAGCGGTCAAGTTCGGCGAGCAACTCCCGGCGCAGCGGTCCCGGCTCGGGGTCGAGCGCGATGTCCAGCAGCCGCCCGGCGGGGTCGGCGGGGTCGCGGTAGCGCACGCCGGCGTACTCGTCGACCGCCCACAGCAGGTCCTTGAACGCCTCGAGGCTGCGGTCGTACCCGGTGCCGAAGGCCAGCCGCCGCGCCGGCGACCCGTCCCCCGGCACGAGGTCGACCTCGGCCACCAGCGGGAACCCGGCGTCGCGGAGCGCCGGCCGGACGGACGCGTCCGGCGCGGCCTCGGTGACGACGAGCACCTCGGCGGAGCGGCCGGCGGCGGCCGCCAGCACCGCCCGGTCGGTCGCGCCCGGACCGTCCAGGTACGACAGCAGCGGCGCACCGGCGGCGCCGGCCGCCTTGAGCGCGACGGGCAGCCGGGCCGGCCCGCCCGGCACCAGGTGGACGGCGACCTCGGCCGGCAGCGCCGCCTCGACGGGACCGAGCCGGGCCGGCAGTTCCTCGGTGGCGTCGGCGAGCACCAGCACGGTGAGCTGCCGTCCGCGCAGCCGGTCGGCGTACTCGGCGACCACGCCGAGCACCGCCTCCGCCGACGCGGTCGCGGACTCGCCATCTCCGTACGCGAGCGCGACGACAGCGCGCCGCCCCCGCCCCGACACCCGGGGCACCCACACCTCGGCGTGCCGGACGAGCACCTCCCGCAGCACCTCGTTCATCACGCCCTGGTTTCTACCCCACTTCGGGCGATCATGGAGTCGTGGTGGGTGACAAACCGGTGCGCCGAAGGTCTCACCTCGCCGCGGGGACGCTGATGCCGATGCCGCCGCGGGTCTGGCCGCCGTAGCGGCGGCGCTCGGCGTCGAGGTCGAGGCGGCCGATCCGCTTGCGGGCCGACAGGGCGGCGTCGTCCAGCAGGTCGGCGGGCACCAGCCAGACGACCTCGAACTCCAGCCCGTCCGGGTCCTGCCCGTAGAGGCTCTTCGTGGTGCCGTGGTCGGAGCTGCCGACCAGCGCCCCGGCGGCGGCGAGCCGCTGCGCGGTGGCGGCGAGGTCGTCGAGGGTGTCGACCTCCCACGCGAGGTGGTAGAGGCCGACGGTGCTCCGGCCGGCGGCGGAGCGGCCGGCGCCCGCGCCGACCTCGAACAGGCCGAGGTCGTGGTCGTTGGTGGAGTCGGGCGCCTGGAGGAACGCAGCGCCCCGGAAGCCGTCCGGGGTCATCGGCACCCGGCGGAAGCCCAGCACCTCGGCGTAGAAGGCGACGCTGCGCTCCAGGTCGCTGACGTAGAGGACGGCGTGGTTGAGGCGGTGAATTCCCATGTCCCCGACGGTAGCGCCGCACGCGTACCACGGGATCCTGGTGAACCGACTCCGGGAAACCTGACCGGCGCGGGACTTGTACTTACCGTCGCCGGATGAGCACGATGGGGCGTGCCCTCCGGCTTCGGTGACCTGACTGACCACGCGCACCACCTGGTGTCGACCGGCGACCTCGCCGGCGCCCAGCGGCTGCTCGCCGACGCGCTGGCCGACGCCGATCCCCGCCCCGCCAACGCCACGCCCGAGCTGGCCGAGGCCGCGAGCCTCCAGGCGCGGGTGCTGGTGGCCCTCGGTGACCCGCACGCCGCCCGAGGTTGGGCCGCGTACGCGTACGCGGCGACCACCCGGCTGTACGGCCGCTCCGACGAGCGCACGGTGGCCGCCGCCGCGACCCTCGCCGCGGTGCTGCACCGGGTCGGCAGCTGGTCCCGCGCGGCTCGGCTCTACCAGGAGGTCATCATCGAGCTGACCGCCCTGGACGGTCCCGAGTCGCTACGCGTCCTCGCCGCGCACGCCGACCTGGCCACCGTGGAGTACGCGCGCGGCCAGTGCCAGGTGGCCCGCGACCGGCTCGCCGACGCGTGGGAACTGCACCGCGAGGTGTACGGCGACGGCCACCCCAGCGGCATCAAGATGCTGGCCCGGCTCGGCGCGATGCACCGCGACTGCGGCCTGTTCACCGAGGCGCACGACAACCTCGCGCTGGCCGAGGAGCTGTGCCGGCAGCACCTGGCGCCGGACGACCCGCTCGCCGCGCAGGTGGCCGCGCTCGCCCGGGCGGCCGCCAACCCGGACCACACCTGCGCCGACACGGCACCGGTCGGACGGGACACCCCGATCGTGCCCACCGCCCGGACGCCCCCGCCCGGCGACGAGGCGCAGCACGTCCCCGACCACCCGTCGCAGCCCGGCTACCGCCCCGCCACCCCGTACACCCCGACCGCGCCGGACCTGGACGGGCCCGACCCGGACGAGCACCCGGCGACCGGTTACGCGCCGCCGCCCACGGTGCCCACACCCCGCCAGCCGCTCGACGGTACGGCCCGGCCGGCGGCACCGGACCCGCCCGCCGACAAGGCCTGGCGACGGCCGCCCGACCACGGCGGCGCCGGCCCCCAGGTGGCCCCGGATCCCGACGACCGCCCGCACGACGCCGACGACCGGTGGCCGCCCGAGCACGACCTCGGCGACGGCTGGCCGCCCGACGCCCGCACCGACGCGCCCTGGCGGCCGGACGCGCCGGACGCGGCGCACACCGGTCCCTGGCGGCCGCCGGCCGAGGAACGGGCCACGGCCGTGCCCCCGTCCGTGCTGCCTCTCGCCGGCGGCGAGGAGGCCGCCGGGGTCCACCGCGTCCGGGACCACGCCACGCCCGAGGAGGGGGCGTACCAGCCGTCCCGGCTGCTGCCCGTGCCGGTGCACCACGCCGCCGCGCCGGCGGCCAACCGGCTGCTCCCGCTCGTGGTCGGCGGCGTGGCGGTGGTGCTGCTCGGGACGGCCGCGGTGATCGCCGGGGTGGCGCGGTTCGACGGTGCGCCGCCGCCGGTCGCCACCGGCACGGCGGGACGCGCGACGGACACACCCGCCCCGGCAACGTCGAGCCCGACTCCCCCGGCGGCGGCCACGCCGGGCACCCCGCCGAGCGAGGTGACCCTGCGGGACAACCGCGACAACGTGGCGCTGCGCTGGACGTACCCGGCCGGCGGCGAGGGACCGGTCGTCATCTCGGGCGGCCGGGCCGGGCAGCCGCAGACCGCCTTCGCGAACCTGCCCGCCGGCACCACCGACTTCGTCGTGTACGGCCTCAACCGCGGCACCGACTACTGCTTCACGGTGGCGGTGGTCTGGTCGACCGAGACGATCGGCCGGTCGAAGGAGGTCTGCACCGACCGGAGCTGACCGTCAGGTCGGGTCGGGCTCCGCGGTCAGTGCCGGCAGCAGCACCCGTACCCGCAGCCCGGGCGGCGGCTCCGCGTCGCCCAGGTCGACCTGCCCGCCGGCCCGCCGGACCAGCTCGCGCACGATGGCCAGGCCCAGCCCGGCGCCACCCGCGTCCCGGTCGCGCGCCGGGTCCAGCCGGGTGAACCGGCCGAAGACCCGCTCCCGGTCGGCGGCCGGGATGCCGGGCCCGTCGTCGGTCACCGTCACCCGGTGGTACGCGGACCCGTCCGGCGCGGCAGCGAGCACCACCCGGGTACGGGCGTGCCGGACGGCGTTGTCGACGAGGTTGGTCAGCACCCGGCGCAGCTCGTCCGGGTCGCCGACCGTCCACAGCGGCTCCGGCGGCGGCACCACCTCGACCGGCCGGGCGAGCTGGCGGCCGGCCACCTCGGTGAGCAGCGCGCCCAGCTCGACCGGCCCGGTGGCCCGCGCCGGCGGGGCCTCGTCGAGCCGGGCGAGCAGGAGCAGGTCGTCCACGAGCCGGCCGAGCCGCTCGGTGTCGGCGAGGAGGTCCGCCGACACCGCGGGCCAGTCGGTCCGGTCCCCCAGCCGCTGCGCGACCTCCAGCTCGGTGCGGATGTTGGTGAGCGGGCTGCGCAGCTCGTGCGCGGCGTCGGCGACGAACGCGCGCTGCCGGTCCCGGCCGGCACGCAGCCGGTCCAGCATGTCGTTGAGCGTGACCGCGAGCCGGTGGATCTCGTCCTGCGAGCCCGGTACGGGCAGCCGCCCGGCCCCGTTCCGGCCGGTGATCTCCTCGGCGCCCCGCCGCAGCGCCTCCACCGGCCGCAGGGTGGCGCCCACCACCCGCCACGCCACGGCGGCGAGCACCGCCACCAGTAGCGGGAAACTGACCAGCAGGATGGTCCGGACGACGTGGGTGCTCTGCCGCACGTCCACCAGCGACCGGGCGACCAGGACGGTGAGCGGGTCGGCGTCGGTGCCGGCCGGGACGGCCACCACCCGGACCGGCCCGACGAGCCCCATCCGCTCCCCCGCCACGGTGATCCCCTGCCGGGCGTGCCGGTCGACCCGCTCCGGCCGGACCATCGGCACCAACCGGTCGGCGTCGATCGAGGCGGCGCGGACCCGCCCCTGCGCGTCGACCACCTGCACCCGGACCTGGCCGCCGGCGACCGGCAGCGGGTCGGGCAGCGCGTCCTCGGCGGCCAGCAGCGCGACCGCGTCGGCGGTCCGGAGCGCCTCCGTGTCGACGTTGCGGTGCAGCGCCCAGGTGAGCACCGCGAGCAGCACCAGGCCGCCGACCGCGAGACCCACCGACACCCCGAGCACCCCGATCGCCATCAGCCGGCCGCGCAGGCCGAGGGCGGCCCAGAGCCGGCCGCGCCGTGGGAGCGTCCGGGTTAGGAGGGGGCCCTTCCTATACCGGAGGCGATAAGAAGGGGCCCTTCCTTCGCCGCTCATGTGGTGAGGCGGTAGCCGGCGCCGCGGACCGTCTCCAGGCGCTCGCGGCCGAGCTTGCGGCGCAGGTAGCCGACGTAGACCTCCACGGCGTTCGGGGCGGTGTCCACGCCGGCGTCCCACACGTGGTCCAGCAGTTCGGTCTTGGAGACGACCTCGCCGGGGCGGCGCATCAGGTAGTCCAGGAGCGCGAACTCCCGGGCGGTCAGGGCCACCTCGGCGCCGTCCCGCGTCACCCGCCGGCGCGCCGGATCCAGCCGCAGGTCGCCCACCGCGAGGACGGTGGGCCGCTCGGGCGCGCCACGCCGCAGCAGCGCGCGCAGCCGGGCCAGCAGCACCACGTACGAGAAGGGTTTGGTCAGGTAGTCGTCGGCGCCGCAGTCCAGGCCGTCGGCCTGGTCGTACTCGCCGTCCTTGGCCGACAGCATGAGCACCGGCAGCCACCGCCGCTCGGCCCGCAGGCGGCGGACCACCTCGTACCCGGAGAGGCCGGGCAGCATCACGTCGAGGACCATCGCGTCGTACTCGCCGTGCCGGGCCGCCTCCAGGCCGGCCGGGCCGGTCGCCGCCACGTCGACGACGAAACCCTCCGCCTGGAGGCCGCGTTGCAGGGCGGACGCCAACCGGGCCTCGTCCTCCACCACCAGCAGCCGCACGGGTCAAGGGTGCCACCCCGGCGCCCGTACCCGATCGGGTGTCCTCAGCGCCCTCACAGGGTGGTGCGGGCAGGATGGTCGGCAGGAGGTGCCACACATGTCCGTCCTGACAAGCCGTCCCGCCCTGCGCTGGCTGGTCCCGGTGACCGCCGTCGTGACCGTCGTCGGTGGGGGCGCCGCGCTCGGCCGCTTCGCCGCCCAGGCCGAGCCGAGCCTGCCGCCCCGGACCGCCGCCCAGCTCCTCGTCGACCTGCAGACCGCCCGCCACGACGGCTTCTCCGGCACCGTCGTGCAGCGTGCCGACCTGGGCCTGCCGGCGATCGCCGGGCTGGCCGCCGGGGACGGCCCGGCCGACCTGCTGACCGGGACCCACACCCTGCGGGTGTGGCACTCGGGGCCGGACAAGCAGCGGGTCGCGCTCGTCGACACGCTCGGCGAGCGGGACATCATCCGTAACGGACGCGACGTGTGGACGTGGAACAGCCGCACCAACACGGCCACCCACCGCACGCTGCCCGCGGAGAAGGACGCCGACGCCCCGCCGGAGCTGCCGGACACGCCGCAGGAGGCGGCCGACGCCGCCCTCGCCGCCGTCGACCCGACCACCGAGGTGAGCGTGGGGCGGGCCGCCACGGTGGCCGGGCGGGACGCGTACGAGCTGGTGCTCGCGCCGCGCGACGCCGCCTCGCTGGTGCACCAGGTACGGATCGCCATCGACGCGACCGAGCACCTGCCGCTGCGGTTCGAGGTGTTCGCCGAGGGCGGTGACCGCCCGGCGTTCGAGGTGGCGTTCACCCAGATCGACTACGCCCGGCCGGACGACGACCAGTTCCGGTTCAACCCGCGGCCCGGCGTGACGATCACCGAGGAGGGCGCCGACCGGTCCCGCCCGGCCCGGCCGGGGAAGCCGGCCGGGGACGAGCGGCCGGACGTGCGCACCGTCGGGGAGGGCTGGACCACGGTGGTGGTCGCCAAGGTCGACGGCGCGTCACGCTCCGCCGACGCCGGGGATGCCCCCGACCTGGACGCGCTGTCCGGGCAGTTGCCCGCGGTCCGGGGCGACTGGGGCAGCGGCCGGCTGTTCCGCAGCCACCTGGTGAGCGCGCTGCTGACCGACGACGGCCGTCTGATCGCCGGTGCGGTGACGCCGGAGCGGCTGTACGAGGTGGCTCGCGGCTGACGGTTCCACGGCCGACCGGGGGCCCGCGCGTGGCGCGGGTCCCCGGTCGTGTCCGGCGTCAACGCTCGCCGACGAGGGCGTGCCGGCGCGCCCAGGCGGTGATCGCCGCGGCGATCGCCTCGGGTCGGTCCTCGGGCGCGTGGTGCCCGGCCGGCCCGCAGTGGCGGATGTCGAGGGCGGCGATGTTCGCCGCGCACCAGGCGGCCACGGCTTCGGTGACGAGCAGGGTGGGTGAGGAGTCGAAGGTGAGCAGGAGCTTGGGCACCCGGTCGCTGCCCGCCAGCCACCGCCCGTACCGCTGGACCCGTTCGGTGACGTCGGCCGGCTGTCCGTCCAGCGGCAGCGAGCGGGCCCACTCCAGCAGCGGCCGGCGGCTCTCCCGGGTCGGGTACGGCGCCCGGTAGATCCGCAGGTCCTCCTCGCTCACCGGGGTCAGCACCCCGCCGTTGAAGGCGGACTCCAGGAACACGTTCCGGTCGAGGACCAGGTCCTCACCCTGCGGCCCGCGCATGGCCTCGGCGCGGGACCGGGGTCCGTCGCCCAGGTCGGCCCAGGACATCGGCCGCACGATGGTCTCCAGGAAGGCCACGCCGCGGACCCGCTCGGGGTGGCGGGCCGCCCAGTCGAAGGCGAGCGCTCCACCCCAGTCGTGGCCGACGAGGACGACCTCCCGCAGGTCCAGCGCGTCGAACCAGGCGTCCAGGTAGCGGGCGTGGTCGGCGAACCGGTAGGGCAGGTCCGGCTTGCCGGAGCTGCCCATGCCGATGAGGTCGGGGGCGAGCAGGCGGGCGGGGAGGTCGACGGCGGGCAGGACGTTGCGCCAGAGGTGGGACGAGCCGGGGTTGCCGTGCAGGAAGACGATCGGAGTCCCGCTGCCCCGCTCCTCGTGGTACATCGTCGATCCGCTCACCTGGGTCACCGGCATGGCGCGCCTCCGATTCGTTGGTGACACTAACGTTAGTCTCACCAACGAACCTAGATCGTTGGTGTCACCAACACAAGCGGTATCCTTCCGCCATGAGTGACAGCCCGGCGGGCGCGGCCGGCCGCCCCGAGGCACCGGCGCGGCTACGGAACCTGCGCACGCGGTTGCTGTCCCTGGCCGCGACGCGGACGGATCGGCGGGTCAACGAGGAGCTCGCCCGGGTCGGCGCCCGCAAGTGGCACTACGCGGTGCTCGCCACGCTGGCCGAGTTCGGTCCGGCCAGCCAGGCCGAGCTGAGCGGCCGGACCGGCATCCACCGCAGCGACGTGGTGGCGGTCGTCAACGAGCTCACCGACCGCAGCGAGGTGGAACGCGCACCCAACCCCGCCGACCGCCGCCAGAACGTGATCACCCTCACCGCGCCCGGCCGGCGGCGGCTCCTGGAGCTGGACGACCTCCTCGCCCAGGTCGACGACGAGGTCCTGGCACCGCTGACACCGCGGCAACGCGAGCAGCTCGGTCACCTGCTCGCCACTCTGCTGGACCGCTCCGGCGCGACGATGTGAGCGAGGCCGGCGCGGACCGGCCCGCCGATGCGCGGGACGTGGTCCGGCGGGGCGTCGCCCGGTATCCTGACCAGTTCAGGCAACAAAAAAGAACGGCTCGCAGGCCGTTCCGGCGACCATCTTAACGAACTGGGAGACGGCTTGTCAAGGCACTCCGGCAATTCCGGTGACCTGCCCACGGACGAGATCGGCCACGAGCAGGAGTACGTCTCGATGCTCTACCGCCGGCTGGACGGGCTGCGCGAACAGGCGTCCCGGCGGCTGGCCGAGGAGCTGCGGAACACCGGCGGCACCCTCCAGGCCCGCTCCCAGCGCGACAGCGCGGTGGGAATGTACGCCGAACAGGTGGAGCAGTTCTCCGCGGTGGAGAACGGCCTCTGTTTCGGCCGGCTCGACACCGACGACGGCGGGCCGCACTACATCGGCCGGATCGGCATCTTCGACACCAGCGGCGACTACGACCCGCTGCTCATCGACTGGCGGGCGCCGGCAGCCCGCGCCTTCTACCTGGCCACCGCCGCCAACCCGCAGGGCGTCCGCCGCCGGCGGCACCTGCGGACCCGGCAGCGCAAGGTGATCGCGCTCAACGACGAGGTGCTGGACCTGGCCACCGCCTCCCCCACCGCCCACGAGGAGGTGACCGGCGAGGCGGCGCTGCTCGCCGCGCTCAACGCCGGCCGTACCGGCCGGATGCGCGACATCGTGGAGACCATCCAGGCCGAGCAGGACCGGATCATCCGCGCCGACCTGCCGGGCGTGCTGGTGGTGCAGGGCGGGCCGGGCACCGGCAAGACGGCGGTGGCGCTGCACCGGGCGGCGTACCTGCTCTACACCCACCGGCGGGAGCTCTCGACCCGCGGCGTGCTGCTGGTCGGGCCCAACGCCACCTTCCTGCGCTACATCTCCCAGGTGCTGCCCGCCCTGGCCGAGACCGGAGTACTGCTGCGTACCCAGGCCGACCTCTTCCCCGGGGTCAGCGCGCGGCGTACCGAGCCGGCGGAGGCGGCGGCGCTGAAGGGCCGCGAGGTGATGGTCGACGTGCTGACCGCCGCTGTGCGCGACCGGCAGTGGGTGCCCGACGAGCCCCTGGAGATCGAGCAGCCGCAGCGGGAGATCCTCGTGCTCGCCCCGGAGACCGTCCGTGCGGCCCGCGACCGGGCCCGCCGCTCCGGCCGCCCGCACAACCTGGCCCGGGCGCTGTTCGACGTCGAGATCGTGCACGCGCTCGCCGGGCAGGTGGCCGAGCGCATCGGCGCCGACCCGCTGGGTGGGGAGAACCTGCTCGACGAGGCCGACGTGGCCGAGATCCGCCGCGAGCTCCGCGAGGACCCGGCGGTCCGCGCGACGCTGGACCGGCTCTGGCCGGTGCTGACCCCGCAGCGGCTCCTCGCCGACCTGTACGCCGACCCGGGCCGCATCGCCGTCGCGGCGCCGATGCTCACCGACGCCGATCGGGCCCTGCTGCACCGCGAGCCGGGCGGCTGGACGCCGGCGGACGTGCCGCTGCTGGACGAGGCGGCGGAACTGCTCGGCGAGGACGACCGCGCCGCCGAGGCGCGCCGGGAACGCATCCGGTCCCTCCAGCGGGAGTACGCGGAGGGCGTCCTCGAGATCGCCCGGGGCTCCCGGTCCATCGACGTCGAGGACGAGGCCGACGGCGGCGAGATCCTCGGCGTGACCGACCTGATCGACGCCGACCGCCTGCTGGAACGGCAGGAGGAGGCCGAGCGCCTGACCACCGCCCAGCGGGCCGCGGCCGACCGGAGCTGGGCGTTCGGCCACGTCATCGTCGACGAGGCGCAGGAGCTGTCGCCGATGGCGTGGCGCCTGCTGATGCGCCGCTGCCCGAGCCGGTCCATGACGATCGTCGGGGACGTGGCGCAGACCGGCGCGCTCGCCGGCACCGCGTCGTGGGCCGACGCGCTGGAGCCGTACGTGGCGCAGCGCTGGCGGCTGGAGGAGCTGACCGTCAGCTACCGCACCCCGGCCGAGATCATGGCCGTCGCGGCCGAGGTGCTCGCCGGGATCGACCCGGCGCTGCGCCCCCCACGCTCCGTACGCGCCACCGGTGTGGCGCCGTGGGACCGTGCCGTGGCGGCGGACCGGCTGACGACGGAACTGGTGGCAGCGACCGCCCGGGAGGCCGCCGGGCTGGCCGACGGCCGGCTCGGGGTGATCGTGCCCGCCGGCCGGGTCGACGACCTGGGCGCCGCGCTCACCGCCGCGCTGCCCGAGGCGGCCGTCGGCGAGCACCCCGAGTTGGAGAGCCGCATCGTCGTGCTGAGCGTCGCCCAGGCCAAGGGCCTGGAGTTCGACTCCGTCCTGCTGGTCGACCCGGACCGGATCGTGGCGGAGTCCCCGCGCGGCCGGAACGACCTGTACGTGGCCCTCACCCGCGCCACCCAACGCCTCGGCATCCTCCGGCAGGGCGCCTCCGCCGGGCCTCAGGAGGCCGGCTGAGCAACGGCGACCACCGACCGCACGGCTTCGACGTAGTCGTGGAAGAGCTGCGTCCGTCGCCCCGAGTCCCTCGCCGACCGGGTCAGGTCCCCGTCGGGGAAGAACGACGTGCGCAGGGCGTGGGAGAGCTCCACCTGCACGCCCGCTCCGCGCCGGTTCCTGTTGCAGATGTTGCCCGGGTAGCTGCCGGAGATCTCGCTCGAGGCCGCCACCACGCTGAACCCCTGGTCGGTCAACGCGGCCGAGAGGTCACCGGCGAGGCTGGCGTCCAACCCGCCCAGGGCGGTTTCGGGCTCGCCGGCTGTGCCGGTGTAGCCGTGGACGGAGATGGTCCGGTCCGCTGCCGCGAGCAGGGCGAGACACTGTGGCTCGTCGAACTTGGTGGCGGTGATGTGCAGATCGGAGTTGCGGCTGGACTTGATGCCGGCGAACACGTACGTGTTCATCAGCCCGTCGCCCACGGCCAGCGCGAGTTCTCCGCTGCCGGCCTCGATGCCGCCACCGTGGATCGCGATGGACGCCCACGACGTGGTGGGCCCGCCGATCACCGTCCGGGTGTAGTCGACGCCCTCGTCCTCCCCAGCAGCCAGCTGGGCGTAGTTGGCATACACGTCGCCCACGACGACCTCCCACTCGAAAAGACGGTCCTGCGCGGCCCGGCCACCTGCCCGGCCGCGCCGTAGGGGCGGCGTCCGACACGGACGCCGCCCCCGCGGTCGGATCATTCGTTGGTGAAGTTGCCGACCTGGCTCGCCGTGGACGACTGGTCGCTCGTCGAGCCGCCCGCCGGGGTGCTCAGGCCGCCGGTGGTCGCGTCCCCGGTGGTCGTCGGCGCCACCTTGCCGCGGTGCCGCTCCGGCTGCCGCGCCACCCGCCGGGCGCTGGCCGGGCCGGCCGTGCCGCCGGTCGTGGTGACAGCACCCTGACCCCGGGTCGGGCCGCCGTCGCGGAGCACCTGGGGATCGACGCGGACGTGCGCCGGGTCACCCGGGTCCTCGTCCTGGATCACGCGCTGCACGTCGGTCTGCGGCACGGTCACCTCGTCCAGGGCCCCCTCGCCGTACCCGCCACCGGCGATCCGCTCCTCCGCCCGCCGGGCGGCCTCGTTCCGCACGTCGTCCTCGCGCATGCTGTCTCACCTCGCCGAAGTCGTCGGTGTCCCACTGCGTGCCCGACGCCCGCCCGGCCAAACCCGCACGGCCGGTTCACCCGGACGTCGCCCGCTGCTCGCCCGCCCGCCGTCCACGCTGCCGATGCTGAGCGGCGAACCAGCGGGAAACCCCCGCGGGAGGGAGAAAAGAGCGTGCGCAACGTACGCCGTACCGCCGTCGCCGCCCTGGTGGCGGCGACCGTGACAGCCGGGCTCGCGGCGCCCGCCGAGGCGAAGCCGCGACCGGACCGGACATTCGACCTGCAGGCCCACCGCGGCGGCCTCGGGTTGCGGGTGGAGAGCACCCTCGCGTCCTTCGGCAACGCGCTCCACCTGGGCGTGGACACCCTGGAACTGGACGTGCAGATCACCGAGGACGGCCAGGCCGTCGTCACCCACGACCGGCGCGTCAGCGGCGCCAAGTGCGTGGACACCGCACCGGCGACCCCGGGCGACCCGGAGTTCCCGTACGTCGGGAAGTACGTCAACACGCTCACGCTGGCGCAGGTCCGCACCCTCGACTGCGGCACGAGGACCCTCGCCGACCGCCCCGGTCAGCTCGCCGTGCCGGGTGCCCGCATGCCGCTGCTGCGCGAGGTGTTCGCGCTGGTCAAGCGGCACCGGGCGGACGACGTGAAGCTCAACATCGAGACCAAGGTGGAGGCCGGCGCGCCCAGCGAGACCGCGCCGCGTGAGCAGTTCGTCCAGGTCACGGCGGCCGAGATCCGGGCCGCCGGGATGCTGAAGCAGGTGACCATCCAGAGCTTCGACTGGGGCGCGCTGATGCGGATGCGCCAGGTCGAGCCGCGGCTGCCGCTGGTCGCCCTGACCAACTACGACTTCCTCCAGACCGGGCAGCCGGGCGCCTCGCCGTGGCTCGGCGGGCTGGACATCGACGACTTCGGCGGCGACCCGATCGCGGCGATCCGCACCTTCGGCGCGAAGACCTTCTCGCCGGTGCACGGCTTCCCGCAGAACGGCACGGTCACCGACCCGACCTACCGCCCGTACGTGACGAAGGAGATGGTGGCGCACGCCCACCGGCACGGGATCACCGTCGTGCCGTGGACGATCAACGACGTCCCCACCATGGCGAAGCTGCTCGACGACGGCGTGGACGGCATCATCACCGACTACCCGGACCGGCTGCGCGGCCTGCTCGCCCAGCGCGGGATGCGGCTGCCCGAGGCGTACGCGTCGCCGTTCGACATCCAGGCCCACCGGGGCGGCCGGGCCACCCGGCCGGAGAACACCCTCCCGGCGTTCGCGCACGCGCTGGAGAACCCGGCGATCTCCACCCTGGAGCTGGACACCGGCGTCAGCGCCGACGGTCACCTGGTCGTGCTGCACGACCGGACGATCAACGGTTCGCACTGCGAGGACACCGCGCCGGCCTGGCCCGGTGACCCGGAGTTCCCGTACGTCGGCAAGCGGGTGCACGACCTGACCCTGGCGCAGCTCAAGACGCTGGACTGCGGCTCGAGGACGCCGGCCGACGCGCCGGACCAGGTCGCCGTGCCGGGCGCGCGCATCCCCACCCTGGACGAGGTCCTCACGCTGGTGCGCAGCAGCGGCCGGGACGACGTCCGGCTGAACATCGAGACGAAGATCAGCCCGGTGGTGAACGACACCGCGCCGTACGACGTCTTCACCCGCAAGCTCGTCACGGCGATCCAGCGGGCCCGCTTCACCGACCGGGTCACCATCCAGTCGTTCGACTGGCGGACCATCCGGTACGCCCGCAAGCTGGACCGCCGCATCGACACCGTCGCCCTGGTCTGGCAGTACGGTCCGGCCGAGTGCGCGAGCCTCGCCGACGAGTGCTCGCTGCGGGCGGTCTACGGCGACCCCCGGGTGAAGAGCCCGTGGACCGGGGGCCTGGACTGGTGGCGGTACCGGGACCTCGGCAAGCTCGTCCGGGCCGCCGGCGCCGGGACGGTCTCGTCGAACTGGCAGGTGCACGACCCGGCGCAGGGCATCGTCGCGTCCGCCGACTGGTACCTGCGGGAGAACCCGGCATACTTCCACGGACCGGACGTCCGTACCCTTCAGCGGCGGTACGGGCTGAGCGTGGTGCCGTACACCGTCAACGACGCGACCGTGATGCAGCGGGTCATCGACCTCGGTGTCGACGGGATCATCACCGACGACCCGGACCTGCTGATCGGCGTGGCGATCCGCAACGGCCTGCGCTGACGAAGACCGATTCGCGGCCGGGGGTGGTGTTACTGCCCCCGGCCGGTCGGGTAGACGCGGGGTGCCCCCGCCAAGTACGTGAACCGTGCCGTGGCCGACACGCGGTAGCGGGGCGAGGGATCGCAGGTACTCATCGCATCCTCGGGAGGACAGATGAGCACGCAGGCTGCATCCACCAGGCCGATGAACCGTCCCGCGACGGACGTGCAGAACCGCGCGGCGATGCAGGAGACGCCCACCCGCCCGATGGCGGCGATACCCGACGGGCGCCGGGAACAGATGCCGTCGCTCGGTACGGAGACGAAGCAGTCGTTCCTGACGACCGAATTCTGGATCTACGCCGCCGCGGTCGCGGTCGTGGTGATCGCCGCGTTCTGGCGAGGTTCGGCCACCGACGGGCTGAACATCAACAACCCGACCCTCGCGTGGTGGTACCTGTCCATCCTGACCGCCGCCTACCTCGTCAGCCGGGGTCTGGCGAAGGCCGGTACCGCTCGGCGCTCCGGCGAGGAGCGACGCGCGGGTCGGCGTTGACCGCTGAAACCGTCGGTGCCCTCCGGGATCCGTCCCGGAGGGCACCGACGCTTGTCCGGTCCTACTCCTCGAAGCCGCCGAAGTCCCCGCCGAAGTCGCCCTCGACCGCGTCCTCGATCATCTCGCCGGCGATCATGCCGCCGGCCATGCCGAGTGCGGCCCCGGCGACCACCCCGCCGACACCCATCCCACGGCCGTGGTGCCCGTGGCCGTGCTGGTGCGGCATGCCGAAGCCCTGCGCCCGCAGGCTGCCGTAGCGGGAGGTCGTCTCCCGCAGCCAGCCGTCGACCACCTGCGTCCAGTCGACCCGGTCGGCGTCGGCGTGCGAGACCTGGTAACGGCCGAACACGTCGTGCCCGGAGCTGAAGAAGCCGCCGCGCTTGTCGCACTCCAGGATCACGTCCACCCCGTGCGGGCTGGTGACGAACGTCAGCTCGACCTCGTTGATGGTCTGCGCGTACTGCGGAGCGGCGAAGAACTCGATCTCCTGGTAGAACGGCAGCGTCTGCTGCGTCCCCCGGATGTGGCCGCGCTCCAGGTCGGCGTGCTTGAACCGGAAGCCGAGCCGCTGGAACGCCTCCAGGATCCGCTCGTGCACCGGCAGCGGGTGCACGTTGACCTGGTCCAGGTCGCTCTTGTCGACGGCCCGGGCGATCGCCAGCTCGGTGCGCAGACCCATCGTCATGCCGTGCAGGCGCTGGCCGTACACGTCGGTGATCGGGGTCTCCCACGGCACCGGCAGCTGGAACGGGATGGACAGCTGCTGCTTCGCGGCGAGCTGGAGCGGCCCGGAGACGGGCATCCGGTGGAACTCCATGATGCCCGCGTACTCGGTGTCGTGGCCCTCCATCTCGACCCGGGTGACCAGGCCGACGACGATCTGCTCGATGGCCGCCGGCGCGTCCCCGCCGAGCAGGTTGACCTGCCCCTCGAGGGTCAGGCCGGGCCGAGTGTTCGGGTTCGTCAGGACGGTGTCCACGCTGGGGCCGCCGACGCCGAACGCGCTCAACATCTTCTTGAAGACCATCGGAACTCCCGCTGGGTCTGGTGCCCACGCTCTGCCGGAGCGGGACGGTTGACGGGGGCACGGTATCGGGCGGCGCTGTGAGGTCGCTGAAAGTCTCCCACCGCTGGCGGTCCCGGGACCAGCCGCAACGCCGTGTTGGAAAACCGCAAGGTCAACTCGACGCCGCCGGCATCGAGTGGATCACGCTCGCCCGCGCGATCAACGCGTAGCGGGGCGCGTCGGGAGCCGGCCAGTCACCGTTGTCCGGCGGCAGCGGCAGCTCACCGGCGACGTTCTTGGTGGTGCCCCAGAAGTCGATCCGCACGTTGCCGGTCGCCGTGATCCGGAACGCGTCGCCCCGGACGACGCCGGCCGGCGTGCTCCAACCGGTGTGGACGTTGCCGGGCGCCGACCAGGGGGCCGGATCCTGGAACCGTGGCGTAATCGAGTCGTAGCAGCCGTTCAGGTCGGCGGCGGCCGGAGCCGCCGGCACCAGCACCGCCGCGACAGTCAGGAGGACGGTGACGGCGGCGAGTCGGGACCCGATCTGCATTGGGTGGCCTCCTTCGGTGACCGGCACAGAAGGCTGGTCGGCGCTCGCCGCCATGGTGACCGGTCCGCGCAACGGCGGTCGGACCGCGTCCAGCGTCTCCCGTGGTGGGTCGACTGGCGCGGATGCGCTGGTTCAGCGTGGCCGAGTGCCCGGTGGTCGGCGCGCGGAGTCGTACCGGAGGAGCGCCTTTGGAACTGACTCGTTTACCACACTGGCCCGTCCCTGCCCCCGCAGAAAGGCCTGATCCATGGACGACGTCAGCTCCAAAGGCAGTACTGGACCATCGCCAGCTGCGCCGGTGCACGATCGCACTCGCGGGTAGGGCAATCGCACTCGCGGGTAGGGCATTGGTCGGCGGCCCCGACGATTTGGACGTCGTGACTCAGCCGAAGCGGTGGAACCTACCGTCCCTGTGAGGTCAGAGCGGGACGGGGTCCACGATCATCAGCTCACCGACCTGGTCGCCGATCTGGCCGCGCGCCTCGGCCGGCAGGCCGGCGTCGGTGACCAGCACGTCCGCGTCCTCCAGCGGGGCGATGGTGGCGATGCCGATCGTCTCCCACTTGGTGTGGTCGGCGAGCACGACCAGCCGCCGGGACGCGGCGATCAGGGCCCGGTTCACGCCCGCCTCCAGGAGGTTCGGGGTGGTGAAGCCGGTGCGCGGGCTCATCCCGTGTACGCCGAGGAAGAGCAGGTCCACGTTGAGCGATCCGATGGCGGCCTCGGCGACCGGCCCGGTCAGCGCGTCCGACGGCGTGCGGATGCCACCGGTCAGCACGACCGTCTGGTCGGCGCGCGGGTTCTGGTAGAGGGCGTCGGCGACCGGGATCGAATTGGTCACCACGGTCAGCCCACGGACGTCGGCGAGGAGGCCGGCCAGCGCGGCGGTGGTGGTGCCGGCGGAGAGCGCGATCGCCATGCCGGGCTCGACGAGCGTCGCGGCCCGTTCGGCGATGGCCCGCTTCTCGGCCTGCTGGCGCACCGACTTGGCGGCGAAGCCGGGCTCCTCGGCGGACCCGGGGCCGGCCAGCGTCGCGCCGCCGTGCACCTTGTCGACCAGCCCACGCTCGGCCAGCACCTCCAGGTCCCGCCGGATGGTCATGTCGGAGACGCCGAACCGGCTCACCAGGTGACTGACGCGCACGCCGCCCCGCTGCCGGATCAGGTCGAGGATGGCGGTCTGCCGCTGCTGGGCGAGCATCGAACCTCCTTCGCGCGTCGTGGGCAAGGACAACCAGCTCAGGCGGCGTCCGCGGCGGGGGCCAGCGGGTCCGCGGCGGCCACGGCCGTCGACGCCACGGGTACGTCCTCCCGTACGACGGCCACCTCGCCGGGCGGGACGGTCAGCTCGCCGGCGCAGGACGCCCCGCCGAGCAGTTCGGTGCCGCTGGCGGCGAGCCGGACCTCCTCGCCGGTGTGGTTGAGGACGAACAACCAGCTCCGCTCCCCGTCCCGCCGCCGGACCACCTCGACGCCGGGCGGCGCGTCGGCCGGCGGCCGCACCCCGGCCTCGGCGATCAGCCGGGCCACGAGGCGGTCCGTCGCCGCGCCGTCCAGGCGGGTGCCGACGTACCAGGCGGCGCCCGCGCCGACCGGGTGCCGGGTCACCGCCGGTACGCCCGGCAGCGGCCCGTCGGCGTACGCGGACAGCACCTCGGCGCCCTCGACGTGCAGCCACTCGGTCCACACGTCGGCTACCGACCCGTCGTCCAGGTTGACCCGCTCCCCCGCCCGCAGCGGGAAGAACTCCTCCACGCGGACGCCGAGCAGGTCCCGGAACGCACCCGGGTACCCGCCGAGCCGGATGTGGTCGTGCTCGTCGACGATTCCGCTGAAGTAGGTGACCAGGGCCGTCCCACCGGCCTCGACGAAGGCGCGCAGCGCGGCGACGTGCGCGTCCCGCACCAGGTACAGGGTGGGGACCAGCACCAGGCGGTAGCCGGACAGGTCGGCGGACGGGTGCACGACGTCCGCGGTGACGCCGGCCCGCCACAGCGCCCCGTAGAGCGCTTCGAGCCGGTCGGCGTACGTGACGTCGACGCTGGGGTGGGAATCCAACTCGACGCCCCACCATGCCTCGTAGTCGAACAGGATCGCCACGTCGGCGTCCACCCGGCTGCCGATCACCTCCGACAGCGCCGCGAGGTCGGCGCCGAGCCGGCACACCTCGCGGAACACCTTGGTGTCCGGGCCGGCGTGCGGCACCAGCGCGGAGTGGAACTTCTCCGCGCCGGCCCGCGAGGCCCGCCACTGGAAGAACAGCACGCCGTCGGCGCCGCGCGCGACGTGCGCGAGACTGTTGCGCCGCAGCTGCCCGGGGGTCTTGGCGACGTTGCGCGGCTGCCAGTTGACCGCACTGGTGGAGTGTTCCATCAGCAGCCACGGCTCACCGCCGGCCACGCCGCGGGTGTGGTCGGCGGCGAGGGCCAGTCCGACGTGTGACTCCGGGTCGGCCGCGGTCAGGTAGTGGTCGTTGGCGACGACGTCCACGTCGGACGCCCAGGAGTGGTAGTCCAGGTACTTGATGCCGGTGCCGATCATGAAGTTCGTGGTAACCGGCCGGGTCACCAGGCGGGCCAGCACCGCCCGCTCGGCCCGGAGCTGGGCGCGCTGCTCGTCGGAGGAGAACCGCAGGAAGTCGAGCTGCTGGGTGGGGTTGGCGAAGGTCGGTGCGAGGCGGGGCGGGTTGACCTCCGCCCAGTCGCCGTAGCGCTGGCTCCAGAACGCGGTCCCCCAGGCGTCGTTGAGCGCGTCCAGCGTGCCGTAGCGGTCCCGCAGCCAGCCGCGGAACGCCTCGGCGCTGACGTCGCAGTAGCAGTGCACGTTGTGGCAGCCCAGCTCGTTGGAGACGTGCCACATGACCACGGCCGGGTGGTGGGCGTACCGGCTCGCGACGGCCTCGACCAGGGCGAGCGAGCGCTCCCGGAACACCGGCGAGCTGGGGCAGTACGCCTGCCGGCCGCCGGGCCAGAGGATCGCGCCGTCGGCGCGGCGGGGCAGCGTCTCCGGGTGCCGGCGGGCCAGCCACGGTGGCGGGCTGGCGGTGGCGGTAGCCAGGTCGACCGCGACGCCGCCGTCGTGCAGCAGGTCCAGCACCCGGTCGAGCCAGCCGAATTCGTACCGGCCCGGCCCGGGTTCGAGGAGAGCCCAGGAGAAGATGCCGACGGAGACCAGGTTGACGCCGGCCCGGCGCATCAGCGCGACGTCCTCGGCCCAGGTCTCCTCGGGCCACTGCTCCGGGTTGTAGTCGCCGCCGAAGAAGATCCGCTCACCCTGCCACCGCCGCATGACAGCAGAGGGTGCCCCCGGGAGAGGCGCAAGTCAACACTTTCCAACATCGACATTCTTTCCAACGTTTACCTCGTAACAGGCTTGTCACGACTGGGTTATCCACCCGGCACACCCCTCTTGACAGAAGCGGTCGAACGAGTAGCTTGAGCGGCCACTGGCAGTTCGTGTTCGCCAATGTGGGTTCTCGGTGGATCGGCATGTGGGATCACGACGGGTGGTACTGCCAGCCGACGGCCCTCGGGCGCAGCACCTTCTCATCCGCAGGAGGCACCATGTCCCGTCCCCGATCCCAAGCCGAGTACCTCGCCCGGCTCGTACCCCCCTCGGTCGCCGGCCTCCGCCGCCGCTCGCTGCTCGCGGGCGCCGCCGGCACCGGCGCGCTGCTCGGCACCGGCCTGCTCGCCGGCTGCGGCGGCGACGACTCGGGCGGCTCGGGCTCCAAGACGGTGTCGCTCGGCTCCAACCAGTCCGACCCGAAGCCCAAGGACGTGATCGCGAAGGTCGTGGACGGCTTCCAGACCTCGTCCGGCCTCCAGGTCGCGATCAACACCGTCGACCACAACACCTACCAGGAGAACATCAACAACTACCTCCAGGGCAAGCCGGACGACGTCTTCATGTGGTTCGCCGGCTACCGGATGCGGTTCTTCGCCGCGCGCGGCCTCGCCGGCGACCTCAGCGACATCTGGGGCAAGCTCTCCGGGATGTCGGACGCGTTCAAGAAGGCGTCCACCGGCGACGACGGCAAGCAGTACTTCGTCCCCTCGTCGTACTACCCGTGGGCGATGTTCTACCGGAAGTCGGTGTGGCAACAGAACGGCTACCAGGTGCCGAAGACGCTCGACGAGCTGACCACCCTCGCCGCCGAGATGAAGAAGGACGGCCTGGTCCCGATCGCCTTCGCCGACAAGGACGGCTGGCCGGCGATGGGCACCTTCGACATCCTCAACCTGCGGATCAACGGCTACCAGTTCCACGTCGACCTGATGGCCGGCAAGGAGTCGTGGACCTCCGACAAGGTGAAAAAGGTCTTCGACGCCTGGCGCGGCCTGCTGCCCCTGCACCAGCCGGACAGCCTCGGCCGCACCTGGCAGGAGGCGGCCCAGTCGCTCCAGCAGAAGAAGAGCGGCATGTACCTGCTCGGTCTCTTCGTCGCCCAGCAGTTCAACAACGACGAGCAGGACGACCTGGACTTCTTCACGTTCCCCGAGATCGACCCGGCGATCGGGGCGAAGGCCCTGGACGCACCGATCGACGGCTACATGATGGCCCGCCGGCCGAAGGAGGAGGAGAACGCCAAGAAGCTGCTGGAGTACGTCGGCTCCAAGGCCGCCGCGGACATCACCGTGAAGAACGACCCGAGCACCCTGGTCGCCAACACCGAGGCGGACACCAGCGGCTACACCGCGCTGCAGAAGAAGGCCGCCGAACTGGTCGGCTCGGCCACCGAGATCGCCCAGTTCCTCGACCGGGACACCCGCCCGGACTTCGCGTCGACGGTGATCATCCCGGCGCTCCAGCAGTTCATCAAGGACCCGGCCGACATCGACGGACTCACCACCAGCATCGAGAACCAGAAGAAGTCGATCTTCACCGACTGACGGCGGAAGGGGGAGGACATCGTGTCCGACCTGCCCCTGGTCCAAGCGGACCGCGCCGTACCGCCGCCGGCCGCGACCACCACCACCGGTGGGCGCGGCCGCCGGCTACGGCTCCTGTCCCGCACCGACCGCGTGGTCATCGCGCTGATGGTGCTCGTACCGCTGCTGCTCGTCGTCGCCCTCGTCTGGCTGCCGGCGCTGGCCACGGTGGCGCTGTCGACCACCGACTGGGACGGCATCGGCCCGGTCAGCGAGATCGAGTTCGTCGGTGCCCGCAACTACTCCGACGTGGTGAACATCTACCCGCCGTTCGTCCCGGCCGTGCAGAACAACCTGCTCTGGCTGGCCGCGCTCTTCGTGGTAGCCACCCCGATCGGGATGTTCCTGGCCGTCCTGCTCGACAAGGAACTGCGCGGCACCCGGTTCTACCAGACCGCGCTCTACCTGCCGGTCGTGCTCTCCCTCGCGCTGATCGGCTTCGTCTGGCAGCTCATCTACTCGCGCGACCAGGGGCTGCTCAACGGCGTCTTCGGCACCGACGTCGACTGGTACGGCGACCCGGACGTCAACATCTGGGCGGTGCTCGTCGCGGCCGGGTGGCGACACGTCGGCTACATCATGCTGCTGTACCTGGCCGGGCTGAAGGGTGTGGACCCGTCGCTGCGGGAGGCCGCCGCCGTCGACGGCGCCTCGGAACCCAGCACCTTCTTCAAGGTGGTCTTCCCGGTCATGCGACCGATCAACATCATCGTGCTGGTCGTGACGGTGATCGAGTCGCTGCGCGCGTTCGACCTGGTCTGGGTGATCAACAAGGGTCGCAACGGCCTGGAGCTGATCTCCGCGCTGGTCACCGCGAACGTCGTCGGCGAGGCCAGCCGGATCGGCTTCGGCTCCGCGCTGGCGACCATCATGCTGGTCGTCTCGCTGGTCTTCATCACCGTCTACCTGGCCACCGTCATGAGGGAGGACCGGCGATGAGCGAGGCCACCGCTCCGGCCCCGGCCCGCCGGCCGCTGCGCCCGGCCCGGGTGCTGCTGCACGTCTTCCTCGCCGCCGTGGCGGTGAGCTGGCTGTTCCCGATCCTGTGGGCCGTGCTCACCTCGCTGCGGTCGTACGAGTACACCGCCGCCAACGGCTACGTCTCGCTCGGCGGCTGGACCTTCGACAACTACGTCACCGCGTGGCGGACCGCCGAGTTCGGGCAGCACTTCCTCAACTCCGTGTACATCACCGTGCCGGCGGTGCTGCTGACCCTCTTCCTCGCCTCGTGCGTCGCGTTCGTCATCGCGCGGTTCAGCTGGCGGACCAACCTGATCCTGCTCGGCCTGTTCACCGCGGCGAACCTGCTGCCCCAGCAGGCTCTGCTGATCCCGCTGTTCCGCCTCTTCACCCAGGTGCCGCTGCCGGAGTTCATGAGCGACTCGGAGCTGCTGTACGACAGCTACTGGGGGCTGATCCTGGTCAACGTCGCCTTCCAGTGCGGCTTCTGCGTGTTCGTGCTGAGCAACTACATGAAGGCGCTCCCCCGCGACCTGTACGAGGCGGCGATGGTCGACGGGGCGAGCGTGTGGCGGCAGTACTGGCAGGTGACCATGCCGCTGTGCCGGCCCGCCCTGGCGGCCCTGGCGACGCTGGAGGTGACCTGGATCTACAACGAGTTCTTCTGGGCCACCGTGCTCATGCGGACCGGCGACAAGTTCCCGGTCACCAGTTCGCTCAACAACCTGCGCGGCGAGTTCTTCACCGACAACAACCTCGTGTCGGCCGGCTCCGTGCTGGTCGCGATCCCCACCCTGGTGATCTTCTTCCTGTTGCAGAAGCAGTTCGTCCGGGGCCTCACCCTGGGAGCCAGCAAGGGATGACGATCCTGCACCTGCGCCGCGCCCGGACCAGCCTGGTGCTCGACGCGCGCGGGCCCGGGCTGCCGCGCGTCGTCCACTGGGGCGCCGACCTGGGCCCGCTCACCGACGGGGACCTGGCCACCCTGGTCGCCGCGACCGTCCCGCCGGTGGTTCCGAGCAGCTTCGACGCGCCGACCGTGCTGTCCCTGCTGCCCGAGCCCGGCGCCGGGTGGAGCGGCCGGCCGGCACTGGCCGGGCACCGCGACGGCGCGGCCTGGTGCACCGCGTTCCGCCTGGCCGGCGTCGACGTCGACGACGGGCCGGAACCGAGCCGCGTGGCCGCGGGCGGGGAGGCGGTGCGCGTACCCGACGGGGAGCGGGACCACGACGGGGCCGGCACGGCGCGGGTGACCGTGCGGGCGTCGGACCCGGCCGCCGGCCTGTCCCTCGCCGTGGAGCTGACGCTGGACCCGCACGGTGTGCTGACCGTGCGGCACCGGCTGCGCAACGACGGCACGACCGGTTACGAACTGCGGGAGCTGACCCCGGTGCTGCCGGTGCCGGCGGTCGCCACCGAACTGCTCGACCTCACCGGCCGGTGGTGCCGGGAACGGTCGCCGCAGCGGCACCCGTGGTCGATGGGCACCTGGGTACGGGAGGGCCGGCACGGCCGCACCGGCCACGACGCCACGCTGCTGCTGGTGGCCGGCACGGCCGGGTTCGGGTTCGGGCACGGCGAGGTGTGGGCGGTGCACACCGCGTGGAGCGGGGACCACGTGACCTTCGCGGAGCGCCGGCCCACCGGCGACTCGATCCTCGGCGGCGGCGAGTTGCTGGCCCCCGGCGAGGTGCTGCTCGCCCCGGGCGCCGAGTACGCCACCCCGCTGCTGTACGCGGTGTGGTCCGACACCGGGCTGGACGGCCTCAGCGACGCCCTGCACCGGCACCTGCGCGCCCGGCCGACCCACCCGCGGACGCCCCGGCCGGTCACCCTCAACGTCTGGGAGGCGGTCTACTTCGACCACGACCTGGACCGGTTGCGCGCCCTCGCCGACCGGGCCGCCGAGGTCGGCGTGGAACGGTTCGTCCTCGACGACGGTTGGTTCCGGGGCCGGCGGCACGACCGCGCCGGCCTCGGCGACTGGTACGTCGACGAGAAGGTCTGGCCGGACGGTCTGACGCCGCTCGTCGACCACGTGACCGGCCACGGAATGGCGTTCGGGCTGTGGGTCGAGCCGGAGATGGTCAACCCCGACTCGGACGTGTTCCGCACCCACCCCGAGTGGGTGCTCTCGGTGCCCGGCCGGCTGCCGCCCGAGTGGCGGCACCAACAGGTGCTCGACGTCGCCCACCCGGAGGCGTACGGGTACCTGCTCGGCCGGCTCGACGCGCTGCTCACCGAGCACCCCGGCATCAGCTACCTCAAGTGGGACCACAACCGGGACCTCACCGAGGCCGGCCACCACGGCCGGCCGGGCGTACACGAGCAGACCGTCGCGGTCTACCGGCTCCTCGACGAGCTGCGTGCCCGGCACCCGGACGTCGAGATCGAGAGCTGCGCCTCCGGCGGCGCCCGGGTCGACCTGGAGATCCTCCGGCGCACCGACCGGGTCTGGGCCAGCGACTGCAACGACGCCCTCGAACGGCTGGCCATCCAGCGCTGGACCGGGCTGCTGCTGCCGCCCGAACTGGTCGGCACCCACATCGGGCCGGAGCGGTCGCACACCACCCACCGCGTCCACGACCTGGGCTTCCGGGCGGCGGCCGCGCTCTTCGGCCACCACGGCATCGAGTGGGACATCGGCGCGATCAGTGCCGACGAACGCCGGGAGCTGACCGCCTGGGTGGCCCTGCACAAGCGGCTCCGCCCGCTGCTGCACGCCGGGCGGGTGGTCCGGGTCGACCACCCGGACCCGGCCGTCTGGGCGCACGGCGTGGTCGCACACGACGGTTCCCGCGCGGTGTACGCGGTGGCGCGCCTGGCCACCTCGGTCGCCCAGGTGCCCGGGCCGGTCCGGCTCCCCGGCCTGGACCGGCACCGGCGGTACGCGGTCCGACCGGCGGCGGGCGTGCCGGAACCGGCGACGCTCCAGATGACCGAGCCCGGCTGGGTGGCCGCCGGTGGCGCCACGCTGACCGGTGCCGTCCTCGCCTCGGTCGGGCTCCCGGTGCCGGCGCTGCACCCGGAGCAGGCCCTGCTGCTGGAGGTCACCGTGCTCGACTGAGATTCCCGGAGATTTTTCCGCGCCGGATGTCGAGCGGCGGTGCGCCTGCTTCTACCTACGGGTGAGAGCACCGACGATGGTGCCCGAGACCTGAGGAGCCAGACGTGAAGTACATGTTGCTCATGCAGTTCAGCGCCGCCGGCACCGACTTCCCGCCGATCCACACCTGGACGCCGGAGGAGATCCGGGCGCACATCGGGTTCATGGGAGAGGTCAACGCGAAGCTGGTCGCCGACGGCGAGTGGGTCCAGGGTGAGGGCCTCGGCGGGCCGGCGCAGGCGAAGATCGTCCGGGCCGGCAGCGGCGGCGAGCCCGTCGTCACCGAGGGGCCGTTCGCCGAGACGAAGGAGTTCCTCGCCGGCTGGTGGATCGTGGACGTCGACGCCCCGGAGCGGGCGGTCGCGATCGCCGCGCACATCTCCACCGCGCCGGGCCCCGGCGGCCGGCCGCTGAACATGCCGATCGAGGTGCACCCGGTCATGTCGGCCCCGCCCGAGGAGCTGTGACAGCTGGACACGGTCGACCGTGACGTCGAGGACCTGCTGCGCGACCTGGCGCCGCAGGTCCTCGGTGTGCTCGCCCGCCGCTTCGGTGACTTCGCCACCGCCGAGGACGCGGTCCAGGAGGCGCTGCTCGCGGCGGTGACCCAGTGGCCGGTCGAGGGACTGCCGGACAACCCCCGGGGCTGGCTGGTCCAGGTCGCGTACCGCCGGATGGTCGAGCTGGTCCGCTCCGAGGCGGCCCGGCGGCGTCGGGAGGACCTGGCCGCCACCCGCGAGCCGGACGACCGCCGGGCCGCTCCGGCGGCGGACAAGGAACTGGGCGCGGACCGCGACGACACCCTGGTGCTGCTCCTCCTCTGCACCCACCCGGCGCTCTCCCCCGCCTCGGCGATCGCGCTCACCCTGCGGGCGGTCGGCGGCCTGACCACGGCGGAGATCGCCCGGGCGTTCCTCGTGCCCGAGGCCACGATGGCGCAGCGGATCAGCCGCGCCAAGCAGCGAATCCGCGCCTCCGGGGTGCCGTTCCGGATGCCGGACGTCGAGGAGCGTCCGGCCCGCCTGGCGGCGGTGCTGCACGTGCTGTACCTGATCTTCACGGAGGGACACACCGCCAGCGTCGGCCCGGACCTGCGGCGGGTCGACCTGGCCGAGGAGGCGGTCCGGCTGACCCGGACGCTGCACGCGGCGCTGCCCGACGAGAGCGAGGTCGCCGGGCTGCTCGCGCTCATGCTGCTCACCGACGCGCGCGCCGCCGCGCGCACCGGCCCCGGCGGGGAGCTGATCTCGCTGGCCGACCAGGACCGCTCGCGGTGGGACGCGGTGGCCATCGCGGAGGGCGTCGCGCTGGTCACCTGGGCGCTGCCCCGGGGGCCGGTCGGCCCGTACCAGGTGCAGGCGGCCATCGCCGCCCTGCACGACGAGGCGGCGAGCGCCGAGGAGACCGACTGGCCGCAGATCCTGGCGCTGTACGAGGTGCTGGAGCGGCTGGCACCCGGGCCGGTGGTGTCGCTCAACCGGGCGGTCGCGACCGCCATGGTGCACGGTCCGGCCGCCGGGCTGGCCGCCCTCGACGCCCTCGCCGCCGATCCCCGGCTCGCCGGACACCACCGGTTGCCCGCCGCCCGCGCCCACCTGTACGAGATGGCCGGCGACCGGAAGCGCGCGGTTGCCGACTACGGCGCCGCGGCCGACCTGACGACGAGCCTGCCGGAGCAGCGGTACCTGCGCATGCGCGCCGCCCGGCTCACCGCGACCCGGCACCAGGGCTGAGCACGCCGCGCCCGCACCGCCGCCGCACCCCTTGGCCGGACCGACCACCCGCCTCGCGGCCTTTGCTCTGCTTCAACCGGCGCACGGGTTTGCCGTCAGAATCTGTGCGTCCGTTGAAGCAGAGCAAAGGGACCAGAGCAGGTATGCCGCTCCCGGCGACGGGTGCTTGAGACGAGGGTGCGCGACGAGCTGGGCAGCCGACGTCAGGCGCGGCCGACGTCAGGCGCGGCCGACGTCAGGCGCGGCCGGCGCGGTGGCCGGGTCCTGGTCCGGGCCCGGCCACCGGTGGACGGATCAGCTCGCGGTGCAGGTCACCGCGGGTGCGGCGTTGGTGCCGTTCCAGCTGCCGAGGAAGCCGAAGCTGGTGCTGGCGCCGACGCCCAGCCGGCCGTTCCAGTCCACGTTGCGGGCGGTGACCGCCGACCCGCTGCTGGTCAGCGACACGTTCCAGGACTGGTTGACGGTCTGGCCGTTGGCGAACGTCCAGCGCACCGTCCAGCCCGTGATCGCCGACCCGCCGGCGGTCACCCGGACGTCACCCTGGAAACCGCCGGGCCACTGGTTGGTGATCGTGTACGTGGCCGTGCAGCCGCCCGGCGGTGGCGTCGTGGGCGGCGGGGTGGTCGGCGGCGGCGTGGTCGGCGGCGGGCTGGTCGGCGGGTTGCCGAACACCGTGGCCTCCTTCGCGGTGGCCTTGATGCCGTTGGCGCCGTTGAACAGCCGCTGGCCCCACGTGCTCAGGTTGTTCGGGTCGAAGTTGACCGCCAGGTCCAGGTACTCGACGCCACCGCCGTTGCCGCTCCACGACCAGCCCAGCCAGCCGATGCCGTTGGCCTGGCTGTAGCTGAGGATGGTGTCCTCGTCCGGGTTCCCGTCGGAGTGGTTGTGGCCGAACTCGCCCACCACGATCGGCAGCCGGGCGGCGCGGAACCGGCCGAGGTAGTCGCTGATCTCGGCGGCGGTGTCGAAGACGCCGTACATGTGGATCGAGAAGACGGTGTTGCGGTCCGGGTCGGCGGCGAACACCGTCGACGCGTTATCGCGCATGGTGAACGTCCAGTCCTGCCCCCAGTTGGGGGCGTCCACCATGATCGTGTGGTCGAGGTCGGCGGCGCGCAGCCGCGTGATCGCGTTGGATGTGTCGCCGGCCCAGGTGCCGTAGTTCTGGTTGCCGTACGGCTCGTTGCCGATGTTGACGATCACGTACGCCTCCTGCCCACGCAGGACATCGGCGATGCTCAGCCAGTAGTCCACGGCCCGGTCGAGCGTGATCGCGCCGCTCTGCTCGCCGTACCCGGTGGTGTCGTGCACCTCCAGGACGCAGATGAGGCGGTTGGTCCGGCACAGGGAGATGACGTTGGCGACGTCGGTGGCGCTGTTGCGGGTCCACCGGTCGCCGCTCGACAACACCACGCGGACGGTGTTCGCCCCGAGCGCCTTGATGTCGGCGAACGAACGGGTCTGGTGCGTGTACCAGGTGTGCGCGTGGTTGACCCCACGCATGATGAACTCGTTGCCGTTCGCGTCGTACAGCTTGCCGTTCGCGACCGTGAAGCCGGTCGCGGCCCGCGCCGGCTGCCCGATCATCAGGACCGCGACGAGCAGCGCGAGAAGCGCCGCACCGGCGGCGGAGAGTCGTCTTGTCATGGCCTTCCTCACCGAGGGCCCCCGCTGCCCGCGCAGGGGTGGGACGTCACAGGGGACGGCGGTTGCAGCCCGACAACCGCCACCTGGCTCCCGGCGGCAGGAATCAGCGTAGAGCGATGGCTGCCGGAGCGCAATGAACCGGTTAAGGAACGCGGTCCGCCAGGGTTGACCGACGCCGACCGGGGTATCCGGGGATGATCCGCCCGGTCGGAACGAGGAGGCACCATGGTCAACGTCGGCTACACCCTCCTGTGCGAGCAGGCCGGTCCGAAGGAACTGGTCGACTACGCCGTACGCGCCGAGGCGGCCGGCTTCGACCACCTCGTCATGTCCGACCACTACTACCCCTGGCTCGATTCGCAGGGCCACGCCCCGTACGCCTGGTCGGTGCTCGGCGCGGTCGCCCACGCCACCTCGCGGGCGCGGCTGATGTCGTTCGTGACCTGCCCGATCGCCCGCTACCACCCGGCCGTCGTGGCGCAGAAGGCGAGCACCGTCGGCGTGCTGTCGGACGGGCGGTTCACCCTGGGCCTGGGCGCGGGCGAGAACCTCAACGAGCACGTCGTGGGCGGCTGGCCGCACGTGCAGCAGCGGCACGAGATGTTCGAGGAGGCCCTCCAGATCATCCGGCCCCTGCTCAACGGGGAGACGCTCACCTTCTCCGGCAACCACTACGACGTGCCCGACGCGTACGTCTGGGACCGGCCGGAGCAGCCGGTGCCGATGGCGATCGCCGCCTCCGGCCGGCAGTCGGCCACCCTCGCCGCCGAGTACGCCGACGGGATGATCGCCACCGACCCGCTCGCCGAGCTGGTCGAGATGTACGACGACGCCGGCGGCGCCGGCAAGCCACGCTTCGGGCAGGTCGCCATCTGCTACGGCCCGGACGAAGCCGAGTGCCGCAAGATCGTGCACGACCAGTTCCGCTGGTTCGGGTTGGGCTGGAAGGTCAACGCGGACCTGCCCGGGCCGGACGCCTTCGCCGCCGCCACCCAGTTCGTGCGGGAGGAGGACGTCGCCGAGGGCGTCCCCTGCGGCCCGGACGTCGACCGGCACGTCGAGGCGTTCAAGAAGTTCGTCGACGCCGGCTTCAGCCACGTCGCGCTCGTACAGGTCGGCGGGGAGAGCCAGCCGATGTTCCTGGAGTGGGCGCAGGAGCAGTTGCTGCCGCGCCTGCGGGAGCTGTGAGGGTCTCGCCGCTGCGGCGGCCCCGGCTGACCGCGGCCGGGCGCTTCGGCCCCGCCGAGCTGCGCCTCGCCCTCGCCGCGCCCCGGCCCACCGCCGGTCTCACCAGTGAGTGGCGACTGGTCGACGGCCTCCGGACGCACACCCGCCGCGGCGCCGACCCGGGCACCGACGCCCCGCCGGTCGTGCTCGTGCACGGCCTCGCCGTCTCACACCGGTACCTCACCCCCCTGGCCGTGGCGCTCGCCGACACCCACCCCGTGTACGTGCCGGACCTGCCCGGCTTCGGCCTGACCGAACGCCCCGGCACCGCGTACGACGTGCCCCGGCACGCCGACCACCTCGCCGCCTGGCTGGCCGCGTACCGGATGCCGCCGGTCTGCGTGCTCGGCCACTCGTTCGGCGCGGAGGTCGCCGCGGCCCTGGCCGCCCGGCACCCCGAGGCGGTCCGCGCGGTGGTGCTGGCCGGCCCCACCAGCGACCCGGCCGCGCGGTCACGGCGCGGCCAGGTCGGACGGTGGCTGGTCGACACGCTGCGCGAGGCGCCGTTGCAGGCGCCCATCCTGCTCCGCGACGTGTGGGACGCCCGCCCCTGGCGGGTGTCCGCGACCCTCACCCACTCGGTGCGCAACGCGATCGAGGCGGACCTGGTGCGGATCGCCGCGCCGACCGTGGTGGTGACCGGCTCCCGCGACCCGGTGGTCCCCGGCGGGTGGCGGTCACAGGCGGCGCGGCTGGTACCCCACGCCCGGGACGTCGTGGTGCCCGGCGCCGCGCACAACGTCGCCACCACCGCCCCCGCCCAGGTCGCCGACGCGGTCCGGCTGCTGCTGGCTCCGACCCTGACGAACAGGTGATTCGCTGATGCGCATCGGAAACACGGAGATCCGCCCGGCCGGCGGCGGCCTCGGCTGCCTGCTGATGATCCTCTTCTCGGTCGTCGCGTCGATCGTCCTGACCGTGCTGCTCAACCTGGTGCTGTAGCACCAGGTTGAGCAGCGGTGCCAGCTACGCCGGCGCGACGTCGAGGTCGGCGATCAGCGGGTAGTGGTCGGAGGCGCGGTCGGCGTCGCCGCCCCGGACCACCCGCACCTGCCGGGTCAGCTCGGCGACTGCGGGCGTGGCCAGAAGGTAGTCCAGGCGCATCGGCGCGAACTCCGCCCCGCCGTGCCGCGTCGGCACGGTCCACCCGTCCGGTTCCGGTGAACCGTCGCGTGCCCAGAGGTCGACCAGGCCGGCGTCCAGCAGCCGGGCGACCGCGCGGGTGTCCACGGTCCGGCCGTCCCGGCGCAGGTGCCGGCGCCGGTACAGCTCCGGCAGCCCGGCCAGGCGCGCGGTGTGGTCGACGGCCGGATCGAGGGTGTTCAGGTCACCGGCGACCAGGGCCGGCCCGCCGGTCCGGCGCACGGCCGCCGCCAGCCAGTCGGCCTCCATCCGTCGCCGCCCGCCGGAGTACGGGTTGAGATGCGTACCGAACACGGTCAGCGGCCCCGCGTCGGTGGCCACCGTGACCCGCTCGGCGGCGTGGTGGAACGGCCGGCGTACCCGGCCGGCGGTGAGGATCCGCAGCGGCGGGCGGACCAGCACCGCCACCGGCTGGGCGAACCACGACCGGGCCAGGCGTGCCACCATCCCCATCCGCCCGGCGAAGGCCGCCAGGGTGCCGTCGTCGAAGCCGCGCAGCTCCTGCAGCGCCAGGATGTCCGGCCGCAGGTCGGTGACGACCCGGACGATCAGATCCCGCCGGTCCCCGCCGCCGGCGTCCCGACCGCCGGTACGGATGTTCCACGTCGCCACGCGCAGCATGCGGCCGGTCAGTCCACCCGGCCGGCCCGGGCCAGCTCGTCGTCGAGGGTGTGCACGTCCTCCGACTCGATGGCCGGCCGGTTGCCCTCACGCAGGTCCTCGTTCGGCCGGACCACCCAGTAGAGCAGCCCCACCCAGAGGGTGCACAGGATGATCGCGCCCATGAAGTCGGTCGGGTGGTGCATCCCCCGGTACATCCGCGACACCGCCACGCCGACCGGCATGATCACCGCCAGCGCCACGAACACCCAGCGCCACCAGCGGTCGGTGCGCGGGAAGGCGATGATCGCGATGGCGACCCAGACGCACAGGGTGGCCGCGATGTGGCCGGACGGGAAGGACGACGTCGGCATCGGCCCGTCCAGGTTCCCGACCGGCGGGCGGGGCCGGTCCACCGCGGCGGCGGAGGCGAGGAAGAGGGTCAGTTCGCCGAACATGGTCAGCGCGACGAACAGCACCGGGCGCCAGCGCCGCCAGACCGCCAGCACCAGCGGGCAGAAGACCAGCGAGATCAGCAGGATCGCGTGGGTGTCGCCGAACTTGCTCCACCACCAGGAGAGCTCGTCGCGGGCCGGGGTCCGGTGTTCGGCGAACCAGCGCGGCACGTCGGTGTCGAGGGTGGCGAGGAACGTCCCACCGGCGTGGTAGCTGACGAACATCCCGAAGCCGTAGAGGGCGCCGAGCACCAGCACCCAGCCGACGATCAGCTCGAAGACGGCTGCCCGCGGGTGCGGCAGCAGGTGCGCCTCGTCGGGGGCGGGCGCCACGTCGTGCGCGGCCTCCGGCTCCAACCCCTCGGTCAGCGCCGGCACCGGCCGGCCGCGCTCCAGCCGCCACAGGCGGAAGGCGTACGCGGCGATGCCCAGCCACGCCGCGCCCAGCAGCCAGGCGCCCAGCACGTCGGAGACGAAGTGCACGCCCAGCGCGATCCGGGTCAGCCCGATGAGCACCACGAGCGTGGCGACCAGGCCGATCGCCGGCTTCCGCCAGCGGGGCGACATGGCCGGGAGGAAGACCAGCAGCAGCGCACCGTACGCGACGAACGACCCGAGCGCGTGGCCGGAGGGGAAGCTCTGCCCCGCGTACGTCCCGATCGGCACCTCCACCTCGGGGCGCAGCCGGTCGACGAGCGTCTTGAGCGCCGGGTCCAGGATCAACGCGCCGACGCCGGTGACGATGAGGAACACCGCCAGCCGCCCCTGCCGGCGGATCAGCAGACCGACCACGGCGACCGAGATCAGCCAGATGAGCACCGCCCGGCCGCCCAGGTCCGTGAGCGCGTTGAGCACGGTGACCAGCGGCCCGTACGGCGACACGAGGTCGTTGAGCCAGGCGGCGACACCGTGGTCGACGTCGTACAGCGGGGTCCACTTCACCCGGACCAGGACCAGCAGCAGGCCGAAGCCGACCCCGGTGCCGAGCACGAGCGCCAGCCCGGCGAGCGTCCGCTCGGTGAAGTGACCCAGTGGTCGACGCAACACGTCGGTGACCACGCCCACGGCAGCCTCCCTCTCAGCTCCTGGCGTGGCGCTTTACCCGATCGGTGCTTCGCGTACACCGGGCCGGACCTACAGCGAGGTCATCTCACCGGTGTCGTGCGGCTCCATCCGGTCGGCCTCAGGCTCCCACAGGTCCGGCTGGGCCGGCTCGTGGGCGCCGATCCGCACCGCCTCCAACTGCGCGGCGAAGGCCAGCCCGCCGAAGAGCGCCATGCCGGTGAAGTTCGCCCACAGCAGCAGCGCCATCATGCCGGTCAGCGCACCGTAGGTCTGGTTGAAGCCGTCGCTCCAGGCGACGTACCCCGCCAGCAGGAGACTGGTCAGCCACCACAGCGCGGTGGCGAGCCCCGCCCCGAAGTAGAGCCAGGAGAGGCTGGGCTGGTTGCGCCGGGGCGCGTGCCGGAAGAGCACCGCGACGGCCAGCACGGTCAGCCCCAGGCTGAGCGGCCACCGCGCCACGTCCCACACGGCGTGGGCGCCCTCCCCCCACGCGTAGTGCCGCTGCACCGAGTCGCCGATCGCACCGCCGGCGACCAGGATGAGGAACCCGGTCAGCGCGGGCAGGCCGGCGGTGAGTGCCAGGACGGCGGCGCGTACGTACTTCCACAGCGCCGGGCGGTCCCGCTCGACGCCGTAGATCCGGTTGGCGCCCCGCTCGATCTGCGCCATCGTCATGGTCAGCGCGACGAGGCCGGTGAGCAGACCGAGGGTCAGGGCCAGCTCGCCCACCTCCTCGGTGCGCTCGCCCTCGCCGAGCAGCTCACCCACCACCTCGTCGCTGGCGCCCGGAGAGAGCGCCAGCACGGTGTCGGCGACGACCTCACCGCCCTCCTCGACGCCCAGCTCGGAGATCAGACCGGTCAGCGCGATCAGGAACGGCACCACGGCCAGGCAGAGCTGCAACGCGAACGCCCGGGAGTGACTGAACCCGTCGCCGTAGCGGAACCGGATGAACGCGTCCCGCAGCAGGTGCCAGCCGCCCTCGCGGCGCAGGGTGTGCCAGGCGTCGTCGGCGGACAGCTCCTCGTCGGCCATCAGCCGGGTCTCCGGCACGATGCGGGTGCTACTCACGGCGCGCCTCCTCGACCCGCTGCTCGCCCCGCTCCGCGGCCGCGTCGACGTCCACCGCCAGGTCCGGCGCCTCCTCCGGCTGCGGTACGCACAGCCACAGCGCCCGCCGCCGGATCTCCGCCCGCAGCGTCCGGCCCGGCTCGATCAGGTCACCGTCGAGCTCCCGCGGCTGCGGGCGGTTGCTGGTGATCTCCACCCGGCGCCCGCGGAACACCTCCATCCGGGGCACCCGTTCCTGCCGGCGGACGACCGCCCAGCCGAGCGCCACCCAGTGCCGCAACGTGCGCGGGGTGAGCACCGCGACGTCGAGGTAGCCGTCGTCCGGCTCGGCGCCGGTGAGCAGGCGCAGGCCGCCCTGGAGCCGGCCGACGTTGGCGACCAGGACGGACCGGGCCCGGCGCCGGAACGGCTGCTGGTCGTCGATGCGGATGGAGACCCGCATCGGCCGGTCCCGCAGGTGCCGCGCGGCCCCCACCACGTACGCCGGCCAGCCGATCCGCTTCTTGGTGGTCTCCGAGGTGGCGGCCAGCATCTGGGCGTCGAAGCCCATGCCGGCCATCACGGTGAAGTAGTGCTCCTCGACCTGCCCGACGTCGAGCAGGCGCCGGCCGCGCTCGAGGGCCACCTCGAGGCCGGCGACGAGGTCGTTGGAGAGGCCCAGGTTGGCCGCGAGCAGGTTGCCGGTGCCCTGCGGCAGGACGGCCAGCGCCACCTCGGTGCCGACGAGGGCGCTGACGCAGGACATGACGGTGCCGTCGCCGCCGCAGACGAAGACCACGTCCACGCCGGCCCGTACGGCCTCTGCGGCCTGGCCCCGCCCCGGGTCGTCGACGGTGGTCTCGTACCAGAGCGGTTCGGGCCAGCCGGCGGCGGCGAGGACGTCGTCGACGGTACGGCGCAACTCGTCCGGATCGGCCACCTTGACCGGGTTCACCACCACGGCCGACCGCAGCCCGCCCTTGTCCTCTCCAGCATCCACGGCGTCAGTGTGCAGCACAGCCGCGGGTTCAGCGAGTTGCGGCGCGAGCGGGGTCGGCAGCGCCACAAGGAGGTTTCGGCGCCGCCGCCACCGGTGCAGCCCGCCGCCCCACGCCACGCGCCCGGGTCAGGCGGCCGTGCGGAGGGCGGCCTCGACGCGGCGGCGGAGGTCGTCCAGGTTCACGCCCGCCTCGGTGAGCACCAGCGCGGCGAGGCCGTCGCCCTCGCGGAGCAGGCCGAGCAGGATGTGCTCGGTGCCGATGTGTGAGTGGCGCAGCCGCAGCGCCTCCCGCAGCGACAGTTCCAGCGCCTTCTTCGCCCGCGTCGAGAACGGGCCGCCCGCGTACCGTCGCCGGCCCCAGCGGCGGCGCGGCGCCGGCTCCGCCTCGCGGAGCGCGTCCGGGCCGAACGTCTTCTCGATGCGCGCGACGATGGCCGCCAGGTCGATGCCGATCTCGCGCAGCGCGGCGGCGTCGGCGTCGGCGAGCCCGGTGCTGGTGTACGCGGTGTGCCGCCGGATCCGAGCCCGCAGGTCGTCGGCGCTGACGCCCGCCTCGCGCAGCACCCGCACCGCGAGGCTGTCGCCGTCGTCGAGCATCGCGAGCAGCAGGTGCTCGGTGCCGACCGGGCGTTGCCCCTCGGCGCGGGCCTCGGCGCGCGCCCCCTTGACCACGCTGCGCGCCCGGTCGGTGAACCGCTCGAACATCACGCCTCCCAGGATCGATCGACCGCCGGCCGCCCGGCGTGCTTCTTGTGGACCGCCTGCCGGCTGACCTCGAGCGCGTCGGCGATCTCCTGCCAGGACCAGCCCTGCCGCCGGGCGTTGTCGACCTGGACCACCTCGAGCCGCTCGAGAAGCCGGCGCAGCGCGCGGACGGCGCGCAGCCCGACCCGGGGGTCGGTGCTGCTGGCGGCCGCCGCGAGTTCCGTCGCCTGACTCATGGCGTCAACTTACGTTGACGACGCGGAAACGTCAACCCCGGTTGACGTCCTGCTAGGGTCCGGCCGTGCCCGCTCCCGCCCGATCGCCCCGGCCCGACCCAGCGTCCGTCCGCCTGCGCGCCGGCGACCTGGACCTGAACCTGGCGGGCGACACCGTCGTCGGCCACCGGTACCCGGCCAACTTCGACGTCCTCCACGTCGACCCCGACCGTCCCCTCGCCGTGGTCGCCGACGGGATGGGAGCCGGCGAGGGAAGCCGGCGGGCCGGCAGCACCGCCGTGCGGACGCTCGTCACGCAGCTCCGAGCCGCCTGGCCCCACATCGACGCCCGGCGGTTGCGCACCGCCGTGAACGAGGTCCAGTCGGCGGTACGCGCCGCCGGCGCCGACCTCGCCGACCTGACCGGGTGCACCCTCACCGCCCTGCTCGTCGAACCGGACGGCGGACAGGGCTGGCTGGTGCAGCTCGGTGACTCCCGGGCGTACCGGCTGCGCGACGGCCTCCTGGAACTGCTGACCGTCGACCACACCGCGGCCTGGCTGGGCGTCGTCCACGGCTGGTACGCGGCCGACTCCCCCGCCGCCGCCCGGGCCCGCTACCAGCTCACCCGGTACGCCGGGCACCCCGGCGAACCGGAGGCGGACCTGCACGCGGTGACGCTGCGACCCGGTGACACCTGGCTGCTCTGCACCGACGGGGTGAGCGACCAGGTCGACTACCACCGCCTGCGGGAACTTCTGGCCGACCCCGATCCGGATCAGGCCGTCAGCGCCCTCCTCGACGCCACTCTCACCGCCGGCGGCGCCGACAACGCCACAGCCATCATCGTCCACGTGCGCTGAGAATCGGTCGGCCAGGCGTGCGAAACGCCGCTGGCCGGCACCCGGGTTCGGGTGCCGGCCAGCGGCTTGGTTCCCCCTGTCGAGGAAAGACTTCGGTTGTCAGCTGTTCCAGTACTTGGCGACGAGGTCGGCGGCCTGGGTCTCCCACTGGGCGTAGTGGAACGGGTAGGCCGACACCTGCACGGTCTGGGCGGCCTTGGTCAGCGGCATGTCCTGCCAGCCGTCGACCTGCTTGAGACCCTTGAGGAACGCCAGCGTGGAGTATTCGGGGTCGGTGATCTGCTCGACCGTGCCCCACCCGCTGGACGGGCGCTGCTGGAACAGGCCCTGCGAGTCGTGGTCGTTGCGCTCACCCAGGTGACCCAGGTTGACCAGCTTCGACTCCTGCAACGCGGTGGCGATGGCGACCACGGCGGCCCGCTCGTCCATGTCGGCCTTCTTCGTCGCCGCGATGATCGCCTTCACATTCGCGACCTGCTCGTCGTCCAGGTCGATGCGGGACTGCTTGCCCTGCACACCGTGCGGAATCAGCTTGCCGGTGTCGGGCTTGTCGGCCAGCACCGTGGCGGCGACCGGCTTGGACTCCGCCGACGGGGCGGCGGTGGCGGGGCCGGCGACCATGCCACCGGCGAAGGCCAGACCAGCAACACCCAGAACGCTCTTACGCAGCAGCTTCGAGTTCATGACAAGCTCCATTCGGGGGAAGACGCCACCCACCCGCAAAGGGGGGACAAGGGGTGTGGTGACGCAAGCACCGTCCGGCGCTCACAGACATTCGAGGGATGACCACCAGGCCCAAGGGGGCGGGCAGATGGTGACCGAAAGACCGGCGAACCGGGGCCGGCGGCCCTCGTGGTGCCGGATCCAGATGTAACGACCACCGGCCCGCCATCATTCCGGCCGGGCCCGAGGACCATGCCCCACCCGCTCGGGTGGGCGGCCCTACTCGATCGTCCAGGTGATGTAACGACCCCGCCCCCGCCACCATTCCACCCCCACGATGCCGCCCATCACACCCCCGAAACCCGACATTCAGCCCAGGGAGGCGCCATCGCCACCAGTCCGCCCTTGACGTGCTGACAAAATGTGCAAGGATTGTCAGCATGTCGAGCGACCGGCTGGAGACGATCCTCGCGGCGGCGTACGAGTGCTTCACCCGACACGGGGTGCGTCGGACGACGATGGACGACATCGCGGCCGCCGCCGGGATGTCGCGTCCGGCCGTCTACCAGTACGTCCGCAACAAGGACGACGCGTACCGACGGCTTGCCGAGCGGCTGTTCGCCGACTCGCTCGCCGAGGCGCGCCGGGCGGCCGCCGACCCCGCGGCGTCCACGGCCGAGCGGTTGCTCACCGTGCTCGGGGCGAAGCTGGACCTCACCCTGACCCTGCACCGGGAGAGCCGGCACGCCGCCGAGTTGCTCGACGAGAGCACCAAGCTGACCGGGGACCTCGTCGAGGCGTACACCCGGGAGCTGACCGATCTGGTGGCCGCCGCGCTCGCCGACCGTGCCGGGCCCCGCGCCCGCGCGGTGGCCGACGTGCTGGTCGCGCTCACCCGCGGCCTGGAGGCCGACCTCACCGACCCCGACCTGCCCCGGCGGCGGCTGCGCGACGGGGTCGCGTTGATCGTCGCCGGCCTGGACACCCCTGGAGACCTCGCATGACCACCGTCCTCGTCACCGGCACCTCGTCCGGCATCGGCCGGGCCACCGTCGCGCGGCTGGCCCGGCACCCCGGGTTGACCGTCTACGCCACCGCCCGCAAGGTCGAGGCGATCGCCGACCTGGCGGAGGCCGGCGCCCGGCTGCTTCCCCTCGACGTCACCGACGAGGCGTCGATGACCGCCGCCGTCGCCGCGATCGAGGCCGAGCACGGCCAGGTCGACGTCCTGGTGAACAACGCCGGCTACGGAGAGTACGGCCCGATCGAGGAGACCCCGATGGATCGGGTGCGGGCGCAGTTCGAGACGAACGTGTTCGGGCTGAGCCGGCTCACCCAGCTGGTGCTGCCCGGCATGCGTCGGGCCGGCCGGGGCCGGATCGTCAACGTCAGCTCGATGGGCGGCCGGATCGTGTTCCCCGGTGGGGGCTACTACCACGCGAGCAAGTACGCGGTGGAGGCCATCTCCGACGCGCTGCGCCAGGAGGTGCGGCCGTTCGGCGTCGACGTGGCGATCGTCGAGCCGGGCCTGATCCGTACCGGCTTCGGCGCCGTCGCGGCCGGGTCGCTCGGCGCGGGGGCGGACCCGGCCGGGCCGTACCGGAGGATGGTGGCGGCGGTGGACGAGACGATGGCGCGGTCGTACGAGAATCGCCTGCTCGCGGCCGCGCCCGACGCGGTCGCCCGGGTGATCGAACGGGCGGTGACCGCCCGTCGCCCGCGCACCCGCTACCTGGTCACGGCGGCGGCGTGGGCGATGGTGCACACGCGGCGGCTCTTCGGCGCCCGCGTCTTCGACGCGATCAACCGCCTCCAGTTCCGCTGAGCCGCGCCACCCGGTGACGGCGTCCGCCGCCGGGCCCCAGGCGCGAAGGCCGCCGGGGGTGCGGCGGACAGCACGGCGGTACGCCGATCCCGCCCCGCCGCCGTACCACCCGGACTAGCCTCGGGACGGGGGCCGGGTGCGACGCCTGCGGAGGTGATGCCGGATGACCGCAGTCACCGAGGCGCCGGTGCTGGCCGGTGTCGGCTCGGAGCGGAACCTGCCGCTGGTCCGGCTGGCCGCGCGCGAGGCCGTCGGGCACGGGCGGCCGCTGCACCTGGTACACGCGTTCGACTGGGGAGCGGCGCTGGCGGCACCGTCGATCGCGGGGCCGCACGACGCGGCGGAGGAACTTCTCGCCCGCGCCACCGAGGTCGCCAAGGAGGTCGACGAGGACCTGCCGGTCAGCGGCGAGATCTCCGAGGAACCAGCGGTGGACACGCTGGTCCGCCGGTCGGAGACGGCGTTCCTGGTCGCGGTCGGCGACAGTGGCATGAGCGCACACCCCGGCTGCTGCGTGCCCGCCGAGGCGCCCGCCGTACAGGTCGCCGCCCGGGCCGGGTGTCCGGTGCTGGTCGGACGCCGGGATCCTCCGCCGGAGGGCCCGGTGCTGGTCGGCGTGGACGGCTCACCCGACTCCCGGAAGGCGCTGGCGTGGGCGTTCGACTGCGCCGCGCGTCGCGAGGCCCGGCTGGTGGCCGTCCGGGTGGCGGAGCCGGGGTGCGCCGACGACGACCCGGAGGTGCTCACCGGCACCGTCGCCCGGGTCGGCGAACGGTGGCCCGCCGTATCCGTCGAGTGTCACACCATCCGCGGCGACCCGCGTTCCGTCCTCGTCGAGCAGACGCGGTCGGCCCAGCTCGCGGTGGTGGCTGCGCGGGCGGACCAGCCCGGCCGGGGCATGCTCGGGTCCGTGAGCCAGACGCTGCTCTACCACTCCCCGGCGCCGGTGATCGTGGTACGCGGATTCGCCGCGACGGACGGCCCGGACGCACAGGACCAACGACCCTGATCCACCGCAGCCGATCCGGCGAGGCTGATGACGGAACCCTTCCTTCCGGATGCGCCACTCCCCGACCCGCGAGAGGCTCAGGCAGTATGGACACCGCAACCGACCTGCACGGCCCCCTGACCGAAGACGAGCTGCGCCGGCTGGACGCGTACTGGCGGGCGGCGAACTACCTCACCGTCGGGCAGATCTACCTGCTCGACAATCCGCTGCTCCGGGAACCGCTCACAGCCGAGCACGTGAAGCCGCGGCTGCTCGGTCACTGGGGCACGAGCCCCGGCCTGAACCTGATCTACGCCCACCTCAACCGCGTCGTCGTCGCCCGTGACCTCTCCGCCATCTTCATCACCGGCCCGGGCCACGGCGGCCCGGCCCTGGTCGCGAACACCTGGCTGGAGGGCACGTGGAGCGAGCGCTACCACGGCACCGGCCGCGACGAGGCCGGCATGGCCCGGCTGTTCCGCCAGTTCTCCTTCCCGGGCGGCGTCCCGAGTCACGTCGCGTCCGAGGTGCCGGGTTCGATCCACGAGGGCGGCGAGCTGGGGTACGCGCTCAGCCACGCCTACGGCGCGGCGTTCGACAACCCGGACCTGCTGGTCGCCTGCGTCATCGGTGACGGCGAGGCGGAGACCGGGCCGCTCGCCGGCAGTTGGCTGTCGAACGTGTTCCTCAACCCGGCCCGGGACGGCGCGGTGCTGCCCATCCTGCACCTCAACGGGTACAAGATCGCCAGCCCGACGGTGCTCGACCGCATCCCCGAGTCCGACCTGCTGGACCTGATGCGCGGGAACGGCTACCAGCCGTACGTGGTCGCCGGCGACGACCCGGCGACCGTGCACCAGGCGCTCGCCGCGGCCCTGGACCGGGCGCTGGACGAGATCGCCGCGATCCAGCGGAAGGCCCGGTCGGGTGGCGCGGTCGAGCGTCCGCGCTGGCCGATGGTCATCCTCCGGACGCCGAAGGGCTGGACCGGCCCCCGCGACGTCGACGGCAAGCACGTGGAGGGCACGTACCGGTCGCACCAGGTGCCGCTGTCGGAGGTGCGCACCAACCCGGCGCACCTGGCCGAGCTGGAGCGGTGGCTGCGCAGCTACCGGCCGGAGGAGCTGTTCGACGCGACCGGCGCCCCGGTGGCCGACCTGGCGGCGCTGCCCCCGCGGGGGGACCGCCGGATGAGCGCCAACCCGGTCACGAACGGCGGGCTGGTGTTGCGGGACCTGAACCTGCCGGACTTCCGCGACTACGCGGTGGAGGTGGCGAGTCCCGGCGCGACGATCGGCGGTGCCACCGGGGCGTTGGGGCCGTGGGTCCGGGACGTGATCGCGGCGAATCCGCAGACGTTCCGGCTGTTCGGCCCGGACGAGGTCGAGTCCAACCGGCTCGGTGCCGCGCTCGAGGTCACCGGCCGGGCCTGGGTGGCGGCGACGGTGCCCGACGACGACCACCTGTCCCCCGACGGCCGGGTCATGGAGGTGCTGTCGGAGACCCTGTGTCAGGGCTGGCTGGAGGGGTACCTGCTGACCGGCCGGCACGGGATCTTCACCAGCTACGAGGCGTTCATCCACATCGTCGACTCGATGGTCAACCAGCACGCAAAGTGGCTGAAGGTGACCCGGGCCATCCCCTGGCGGCAGCCGCTGGCCTCGCTGAACTACCTGCTCTCCAGTCACGTGTGGCGGCAGGACCACAACGGCTTCTCGCACCAGGACCCGGGCTTCATCGACCACGTCATGAACAAGAAGGCGGAGGTGGTCCGGGTCTACCTGCCGCCGGACGCCAACACCCTGCTCTCCACCATGGACCACTGCCTGCGCAGCCGGCACTACATCAACGTGGTGGTCGCCGGGAAGCAGCCGGCGCCGAACTGGCTGTCGATGGACGACGCGATCATGCACTGCCGCCGTGGCCTCGGCATCTGGGACTGGGCCAGCAGCGACGGCGGTGAGGAGCCGGACGTGGTGCTCGCCTGCGCCGGCGACGTGCCGACCCTGGAGACCCTCGCCGCGGCCGACCTGCTGCGCCGGCACCTGCCCGACCTGAAGGTGCGGGTGGTCAACGTGGTCGACCTGATGCGCCTCCAGCCGCCCACGGAACACCCGCACGGGCTGTCGGACAAGGAGTTCGACACGATCTTCACGGCGGACAAGCCGGTCATCTTCGCGTACCACGGCTACCCGTGGCTGATCCACCGGCTGACGTACCGTCGGACCAACCACGAGAACCTGCACGTACGCGGCTACAAGGAGGAGGGCACCACCACCACGCCGTTCGACATGGTGATGCTCAACGACCTGGACCGCTTCCACCTGGTCATCGACGTGATCGACCGGGTGCCCGGGCTGGCCGCCCGGGCGGCCCACCTGCGGCAGGAGATGGTCGACGCCCGCCAGTCGTGCCGCGACTACACCCGCCGGCACGGCGAGGACGACCCGCGGGTGTCCGAGTGGCGGTGGATCCGGGAGAGCGACCCCAAGGTCAGGGGTGACCAGTGAGCGCGAGGAGTGCGCCGGCGAGCCCCGCAGTCGCGAACGAAAGGTTGGCGCGGTGAGCGGCGACGAGATCCTGGTCGGCTACGACGGCTCGCCGGACGCCGCGCTGGCCCTGGAGTGGGCCCTGGACGAGGCCGGACGGAGCGGGCGGCCGGTGCGGCTCGCGTACGTCTTCGAATGGCTCACCGTCGCCGGGTGGATCGGCCCCGGCGTGGCACCGGGCGTCTGGCCCGACGAGGCGGCCCGGCGGCAGGTGGAGGAGTTGGTCCAGCGGGCTGCGGCCGACACCGCCCGCCCGGGGCTCACGGTCACCGGCGAGGTGTACGACGGCCCGCCCGCCCTGGTGCTCCAGGAGCGGTCGGCGCGGGCCGGTCTGCTGGTGCTCGGCACCCGGGGGCACGGCGGGTTCGGCGGTCTTCTCGCCGGCTCCACGGCGGTGTCGGTCACCGCGCACGCGCACTGCCCGGTCGTCGTGGTGCGCGGCAACACCGGCGGGCGCACCCGGCACGTCACCGTCGGCGTGGACGGGTCGGAGCACTCGCTGCTGGCGTTGGGCTTCGCGTTCGAGCAGGCCGCCGCCCGGAACGTGGCGCTGCGCGTGCTCCGCGCCTGGCACGTGCCACCGGGTCAGCGCCCGCCGTCGGATCCGGAGAACCAGGCGGCGGTCCGGGCCGACCGCGCCGAGCTGGACGAGCCGCTGGGCCGCTGCGAGCGGGCGTTCCCGGACGTCGACGTGACGGTGCGCATGGCGGAGGGCAGCGCCGCCGCCCTGCTGGTGGCGGCGAGCCGGGACGCGCAGCTCGTCGTGGTCGGCACCCGGGGCCGGGGTGGTCTGGCGGGGATGCTCCTCGGCTCGGTCAGCCAGCAGCTCCTGCACCACGCGCACTGCCCGGTCGCGGTCGTCCGGGAACGCTGACCACCCGACCGGCCGACGGCCGGTCGGTGCCCGTCCGGCCCGCGGCCGACGGCGATGGGGCGGGCCGAAGGGCCCGGCCGGTGGGGACCTGCGCACCCTGCGCCGGTCCGCGGGGTGTCGCAGGATGGAGCCGCAACCCCGCCCGGGACGCCGTCGGGGTGGGGGACGATGTGCTCGAGACGGAAAGGTCGTGAGGATGAGCCAGGACACGCCGGCGACGGACGGCCCGCTGACCACCGCGCTCGCGGAGGCCGCCGCGACCGCCGGTCACGCCCCCTCGGTGCACAACACGCAGCCGTGGCGTTGGCGGGTGCTGCCGGACGCGCTGGAGCTGCACACCGTCCGGGACCGCCAGCTCGCGGCCACCGACCCGGAGGGCCGGCTGTCGACGCTGAGCTGCGGCGCGGCGCTGCACCACGCGCGGGTCGCGCTGACCGCCGAGGGCTGGCGGGCCGCCGTGGAGCGGATGCCCGACCCCGCCGAACCGGACCTGCTGGCCCGCCTGACCGGGCTGACCCGGGTCGGGGCCGACCCGGAAGCGATGCGCCTCGTGCAGTGCATGCAGGTCCGCCACACCGACCGGCGGCCGGTCAGCGAGGAGCCCGTGCCGAGCGCCGCGGTCGGCGACATCACCAAGGCCGTCGTGGCCGAGGGCGTCCAGCTCCACCTGCTCGACCGCGACCAGGTCCTGGAACTGGCGGCCGCGGCCTCGCACGCCGCCACCGTCGAGGCGGAGGACCCGCAGCTGCACGAGGAGCTCGCGTACTGGACGAGCCGCGCCGGCGGCGCCGGCCTGCCGCCCGAGGTGCTGCCGGAGGCGGCCCCGGAGACGACGGTGCCGGCCCGCGACTTCGGCCGCCCCGGCACCCTGCCGGTCGGCCCCGGCCACGACCGCGCGGCCGGGTACGGGCTGCTCTACGGCGACGAGGACGAGCCGATCGACTGGCTGCGCGCCGGCGAGGCGCTCTCGGCCGGTTGGCTGACCGCGACCCGGCTCGGTGTCTCGGTCGTGCCGCTGAGCGGTGTGGTGGAGGTGCCCGGCACCCGTCAGACGCTGCGCGGACTGCTGGCCGGTATGGGTCACCCGTACCTGGTGCTGCGCCTGGGGATCGCGGACCCGGCGCACGCCGGCCCGCCGCACACCCCGCGGCTCGCCGTCGAGCAGGTGGTCGACACCTCCGCCGTCCGGAGCGCCTGACGGGGTATCCCGGCACGACCGGCCGGCGATAGCATCGGGCGGTGGCCAGCGCACCGACGCCCCGGAGCGAACCCCCCGCGACCCCCTCGCTCGGGCTGACCCCGCTGTCGCGGGTACGCCTCGACGAGCTGCTCCAGGAGATGCTGGACCGGGTCGGCGAGGTGGTCACCAGCCGGGAGCGGCTGCGCGCGCTGCTCGACGCGGTGGTCGGCATCGGCACCGACCTCGACCTGCGCAGCACCCTCCAGCGCATCGTGGAGTCGGCCTGCGGGCTGGCCGGCGCCCGTTACGGCGCGCTCGGCATCGTCGGCCGCGACCGGATGCTGCACGACTTCATCACCCACGGCATCGACGCCGAGCTGCACGCGAAGATCGGGGATCTGCCGCACGGCCGGGGGGTGCTCGGCCTGCTCATCGACGACCCGCGTCCGGTCCGGATGCCCGACATCACCCGGCACCCGAAGTCGTACGGCTTCCCGCCGAACCACCCGCCGATGCACAGCTTCCTCGGCGTGCCGGTGCGCATCCGCGACCACGTCTTCGGCAACCTCTACCTGGCCGAGAAGCAGGGTGCCGCCGAGTTCACCGAGGACGACGAGGAGATCGTGGTGGCGTTGGCCGCCGCGGCCGGCGTCGCGATCGAGAACGCCCGCCTGTACGCGCTGGCCCACCGGCGGGAGCGCTGGCTCGCGGCCACCGCCGAGATCACCTCGCTGCTGCTCGGCGAGGTCCGCCGCACCGACGCGCTGAGCCTGGTGGCGCGGCGCGCCCGGGAGGTCGCCGAGGCGGAGCTGGCGCTGGTGCTGCTGTACGACCCCGACGCCGACCGGTTCACCGTCGAGGTGGTCGACGGTGCCGGCGAGCAGGCCGGCGCGCTGGTCGGCACGGTCGTGCCCGCCGCCGAGACCAGCTTCGCCGCCGCCGTCGCCGAGGGCCGGCACGACCAGGTGGGCGACCTGGCGCACGCAGCGCCGTGGCCGGCGCTGCTGCACACCGGGCCGGCCGTGGTGTCCCCGCTGGCCACCGCCGACACCCTGCACGGCGTACTGGTGGTGGCGCACCACCCGGATCACGGCGGCACCAGCGACGACGACCTGGCCCTGCTCGGCAGCTTCGCCGGGCAGGCGGCGCTGGCCATGGAACGGGCGCGGGGGCAGGAGGAGCGCGAGCTGCTGGTCGTCCTGGAGGACCGCGAGCGCATCGCCCGCGACCTGCACGACGTGGTGATCCAGCGGTTGTTCGCGACCGGCCTCCAGTTGCAGAGCGCGGTACCGATGAGCGCACGCCCGGAGGTCGCCAAGCGGATCAACGCGGCGGTCGACGACCTGGACGCCACCATCAAGGACATCCGCCGCACCATCTTCGAGCTGCGTACGCCGATGAGCGCGGCGCTGCGCACCGAGATCCGGGAGGCGGTCGACGTGGCGGCGGAGTCGCTCGGCTTCCGGCCTGCCCTGGACCTGGCCGGCCCGATCGACAGCGCCGTCCCCGACGACGTCCGCCCCGACCTCACGGCCGTGCTGCGGGAGGCGTTGTCCAACGCGGTACGCCACGCGCAGGCCAACCACGTCACCGTCGCCGTCCGCGTGGACGCCGGCCAGGTCACGGTGACCGTCACCGACGACGGGGTCGGCTGCGACCCGGCCGCCGCGCGGAGCGGCCTCGTCAACCTGCGTGAACGCGCCGAGCGGCACGGCGGCACCTTCGAGGTGCAACCGGTCGCCCCGCACGGCACCCGCCTGCACTGGTGCGTGCCGTTGCACGGCTGACGCCCCGCCGGTCAGCGGTGCCGCCGGGTGGTCAGGGGGTCTTGCCGAGGAGGCGGGTGGCCAGCACGGCGGCCTGGGTCCGCCGCTCCAGGCCCAGCTTGGCCAGCACGCTGGAGACGTAGTTCTTCACCGTCTTCTCGGCGAGGAACATCTTGCCGGCGATCTCCCGGTTGGTGAGGCCCTCGGCCACGTACTCCAGGATCCGCCGCTCCTGCTCGGTCAGCGACTTCAGCTCGCGGGGCTGCTCGACGCCGCTGCGGATACGCTCCAGCACGCGGGTGGTGATCGCCGGGTCGAGCAGCGACTGCCCCGCCGCCACCCGCCGGACCGCGTCGACCAGGTCGGTGCCGCGGATCTGCTTGAGCACGTACCCGGCGGCGCCGGCCATGATCGCCGCGAACAAGGCCTCGTCGTCCTCGTACGAGGTGAGGATCAGGCCCTTGATCGACGAGTCCACGGCCCGGATGTCACGGCACACGTCGATGCCGCTGCCGTCCGGGAGCCGTGCGTCGAGGATCGCCACGTCGGGGCGCAGCGCCGGAATCCGTCGCGCCGCCTCCTGGGCCAGGCCGGACTCGCCGACCACCTCGATGTCACCACTGCTGGTGAGCAGGTCGGCCAGGCCACGACGGACGACCTCGTGGTCGTCGAGCAGGAACACGCGGATCATCTCTCGTTTCTACCCGCCGCAGCCGTCACCCGCACGGGCCGAAGGTCCCGACCGTGACCGGCCCGAACGGCACGCTCCGGGGCGTGGCCTGCGGTGCGGCGGGGCGGTGGGTCCTGGCGGGACGGGACGTCCGGCCCTGCTCGGGCGGCCCCGGCGTGACGCACCGTGGGGAGGAACCCACCGAGGGCGGCACCAGCCGTCACGGAAGGAGCGACACCATGGACGCCGGCTACACCGTCGAGCAGCTACGCGCCGCCGCGACCGACGCCGTGCGGGCGCCCTCCCTGCACAACACCCAGCCGTGGCGGTTCCGCCTGCGCGACGGCGGGATCGAGATCCTGGTCGACCCGTCCCGGCGCCTGCCGGCCACCGACCCGAGCGGGTGGGGTGTCCGCGTCGCCTGCGGGGCGGCGCTGTTCAACCTGCGGCTCGCCCTGACGGTGGCCGGTACGCCGGCGACGGTGCGGCTGCGCCCGTACCCGGCCGAGCCCGACGTGGTCGCCCGGCTGGTGCCGGACGTGCCGCGCCGCCCCACCCCCGCCGAGCAGGCGCTGTACGCGGCCCTCCCCCGCCGGTTCAGCAACCGCGCCCCGTTCTGGCCCGACCCGGTCCCGGCGGACGCGCGGTGGCGCCTCACCGAGGCGGCCCGGGCCGAAGGGTGCTGGCTGGAGCTGCTGGTCGGGGTGAGCGCGGTGAACGCGTTCGCCGAGATCGCCCGCGGCGCGCACCGGGTGCTGGAGCGGGATCCGGCCTACCGGGCCGAGCGGGCGGAGTGGGTCCGTGCCGAGCCCGCCCCCGACGGCGTGCCGAGGTCGGCCGGCGGCCCGCAGGCCGAGCCGCAGGACCTGCTGCCGTCGCGCGGCTTCGGCGGCCGGAACCGCGCCCCCGGGCGCGACTTCGAGCCGGAGCCCCTCGTCGCGGTGCTCGGCTCGACCGGCAACACCGCCGTCGACCAGGTGGTGGCCGGGCAGGCGTTGCAGCGGGTGCTGCTCACCGCCACCGACGCGGGGCTGGCGGCGTCGCTGCTGTCCCAGCCGATCGAGGTGCCGACCGCCCGCGAGCAGCTGCGGCTGTCGCTGGGGCGGTTCGGCACCCCGCAGATGGTGCTGCGCATCGGCTACGGCCAGCCCGGCTGGCCGACTTCCCGCCGGCCGGTCGACGAGGTGCTCGACCTGCCGGTGCCGCGGGCCTGATCCACCACCGGGGCGCGCTACCGGATCCAGCCGAGGCCGCGCAGCACCCGGCCGCCCGGGCGGAGCGCCGCGGCCCGGTCAGTGTGCGGCGGCGAGGACGGCCTCCTCCCGGGCCGGGTCGAGGCCGACCGGGGCGCGCTGCGGGCGGCCGGCCCGGGGCGGCACGGTGCCGACCGACCGCAGCCAGGCCCACGTGTCGGCGACGGTCTCGGCGATCGGGCGGCAGGTCAGCCCGGCCGCGTACGCGCGGCTGACGTCACGCTCCTGCAACCAGCGGTACGGGTGCCCCGGCGGGATCCAGATCGGCAGGTCGTTCCACGGTTCCACGCCGGCGGCCAGGATCGCCTCCGGATCGGTCCAGCGCAGCCGCGCACCGGCCCCGGTCACCGCGACGGCGGCGTCCAGCAGGGCACCCATCGTGGCGTGCCCGGTGCGGCTGATCACGTTGTACGTCCCGCCGGGCACGACCGGGTCGAGCAGGAAGGCGGCGAGGTCGCGGGCGTCGACGTACTGCAGGGGCAGGTCGGCCGGGCCGGGCGCCAGCACGTCCCCGCCCCGGGCGACGCGATCGAGCCACCACGGCAGCCGCCCGATGTCCTCGCCGGGGCCGAGGATCAGGCCGGCACGGGCGATCAGCGCGCTCTGCCCGTACACCGCCCGCACGGCACGTTCCGCACCGGCCTTGTTGGACGGGTAGTCGGCGTCGTCCGCGTCCGGCGCGGCGTCCACGACGGGGGCGTCCTCGGCCGATCCGGGCGCCACCGGCTCGGCGTAGACGGAGCCGCTGGAGACGTAGACGTAGCGCCCGACGCGCCCGGCCAGGGCGCGCGCCGACGCCCCGGCGGCCCGTGGCGCCCCGTCCCAGGTGTCGACCGCCACGTCCCACTCGCCGGCGGCGAGGGCGGCCAGGCCGCCGGGCGCGGTCCGGTCGCCGGTCAACCGTTCCACGCCGGACGGAACGGTCCCGTGCCGGCCGCGGTTGAACACCGTCACCGACCAGCCACCGCGTACCGCCTCGGTGACCGTCGCTCCGCCCACGAATCCCGTACCACCCAGCACCAGCAGTCTCATGCGTTCCACTCTGCCGGCCGGCGGGCCCGGTCCGGCACCGCGTTCACCGTCAGCGGATCTGCCGACGGCAGAACACCACGCCGCGGCCTCCGTCGCCGGGTCGGGACGGACGGTGACGGCGTCGGCAGGAATAATGACGCGAGCCCGTCCCGGGGGAACGGTCGCTCATGGAGCCTCCCCCGGCCCGACTGACCCGAGCGAGGATCTGCCATGACCGAGGGCCACCCCTCCGTCCCGAGCCCGCCCGCCCCGCCCTGGGCCCAGCCACCCGCCCCGCCGCCGCCGAGGAAGTCGGGGCGCGGCCTGTGGGTCGCGTTGGGCGCGATCGCGGTGGCCCTGCTGGTGCTGCTGGTCGGTTCGGTGGTCGCCGTCTCGGTCTACCTGGACCGTTCCTCCTCCACCACGGCGGAGGGCTCGGACGAGATCGACACGCTGCTGGCGGAGCACACCCGGGCGCTCAAGGAGCGGGACCTCGCGGCGTACCTGGCGCCGTTCGACGCGGGCGACAAGGACCTGGTCGCCCGGCAGACCGCGCTGTTCCACAACCTCACCAAGCTGCCGCTGGCCGAGGCACGGTACGAGGAGTTCGGCGCGAGCACGGCCACCGAGGGCACCTTCGACGTCCGGGTGTCGTTCGTGCACCGGTTCGACGGCATGGACCCGACCCCGGTCGAGGAACTGTACAAATGGACGGTCACCCGCACCGACGGGGACGCCCCGCTGAAGGTCACCGCCGTCGGTGGCGCCCTGGTCGACGGCCCGGCCCGGGACATGACCACCTACTACCCGGCACCGTGGGACACCGGCCGCCCCATCCACGTCGAGAGGACCCCGCACACGGTGCTCGTCGTCGACGAGTCACTCAAGGCCGAGGCGCAGCGGTACGCGCCGGTCGCCGAGCGCGCGGCGACCGAGAACGCGGCCGCGTGGAAGGCCGGCGGCGTCCCGGCCATGGTGCCGCAGGGCTTCGTCATCTCCCTGGTCAAGGGCAAGAAGGAACTGGGTTCGCTCTACCGCACGACGAAGGAGACGCCCACCGAGTCCGGCGTGGCGATCCCGGTGCCGCCGGCCGGGGCGATCGACGGCGCGGACGCGTCCGCGCCCGAGGTGGGCACCAGCCGCGTGGTGATCGACGTGACGGACGAGTACCACTTCACCAAGGGCGACCGGGAGCTGGAGATCTTCCGACACGAGCTGGCCCACGCCATCGTCAACGTGCTGCTGAAGCGTGGCCGGGGGGCGACCGCGCTCGACGGGCCGGAGAACTGGGTCGTCGAGGGGTTCGCCGAGTACCTGGCCCATGGCGGGAAGGCGTTCACCACCAGCGACCGCACCGCCGATTCGACGAGGATCCTCCGCTCGTACGGCTACCGCCAGGACCTGCCCGGCAACGCGGCCTGGGAGATGGAGGGACGGTTGAGCTACCACTACTGGCTGGGTCACTCGGCGATGAGCTACATCGCGGAGCGCCACGGCGAGCAGAAGGTCTTCCAGCTCGTCACCGAGCACTACCGGGGCACCCCGATCGGTGACGTGACGCGGAGCGTGCTCGGCATGTCGTACGCGGACTTCGAGGCCGGCTGGGCCGAGCACCTGCGGTCGGCGGTGCGCTGACCGCACCTCACCGGTCGGGCAGGCTGCCGAGCAGTAGCGCGCGGGAGGTACGGCGGGTCAGCTCCTCCGCCACGCTGCCGAGCAGCCGGTCCCGCATGCCATGGCCGTGCCGGCCGACCACCAGCAGATCGACATCATGCGCCTCGGCGGCAGCCAGCAGCGCGTCCACCGGGTGACCGCGAACGATTTCGGTGGTCGGCGGCGGCAACCCGTCGGGAATGGTTCTGGCGCGTTCGTCAAGCATGCGGCGGGCGGCCCGCTGCGCGATCGAGACGTCTTCACCCACCAGGTCCGGGTTCGTCACCGTGACCAGCACCAGCACGCTCGCGGTACGGCTGAGGATCCGGGCGGTCGACCGCAGGGCCAGGTCGGACTCGGGTGATCCGTCGACACCGATCGCCACTCGGAGGCCCGTCCCCTGCCTGGCCGGCGGCCGGTGCGCCACGTCCGTCACCGTCGGGTCGGCGCGCCCCCGTTCCACAGCGATCGGAATGAACAGCGGACCGAGTAGTGCGCCCACGAGGTACCAGGACAGGTGACGATGGCCGGCCCGGATCACGAACCAGGCCGCGGTGAGCAGACCGATGGTCAGCCAGACCACGGCCACGAGGAGCACCCACCACCCGGATGTCACCGTCGGCTCCGGGTGACGGTTCGCGGCGACGGAAACATGCCGGTTGTTACCCGAACTGTCGACCGGTAACCCGGCCGCCGGTGGGTACGTCCGGAGGGCACCGCTCGTCGATCATGACAACCACAGCCTCGCGACGCCGATGGCGAAGACGCGGAGCCGCGCCCTGCCCCGTCATGATCCAGATGGGTCGTCAGTCCCGGTGGGGGACGGCAACTTGCGGGTGAGCGATTCCTGGACCTCGCTCTCTCCGCTGAGGAGGTGTGCCCGCTCCTCGATGATCACGAGGACCGGCGGGGCGGCGGTGGGCAGCGCACGCACCGAGATGAGGTCGTGGCTGCAGTGGATGCGGAGCCAGTGCCCGCGATAGCGCACGTCGAAGTCGAGGTGGGTGAGGGTGTGCGGGAGTTGCGGATGGAGGCGGAGCGCGTCCCCGCGGACTTCCAGCCCGGTGTAGCACCGTTGCAGGATGTCCGCGGTACTCGCCATCGCGCCGAGATGGATTCCCTGACGGGTGGTGCCGGCCTGGGTGTCGGCGAGGTCGGCGGCGAGCGCGTCGCGCAGCAGGTACCAGGACTGGGAGCGGCGGGTGCGGGCGAGCACCCAGGAGTGCACGACGCGGCTCAGGGTCGATCCGTGGGTGGTCCGGATCAGGTAGTGGTGGACCGTGGCCGGGATGGTCGCGGGGTCGAAGTCGTAGCCGAGCCGGTTCAGCAGCGCGGTCACCTCCTCGGCACTGAACAGGTAGAACAGCATCAGGACGTCAGCCTGTTTCGAGGTCTGGTAGCGGCTCGGGTGGTCCCCCTCCGCCTCGAGGATGAGGTCGAGCCGGCCGATGTCGCCGTACCGTTCGCGGTACGGCCGAAGGTCGAGTTCAGCGAGGTCGGCGAAACCCTCGAACTGGCTGAGCAGCCCGTTCGGCAGGAAAGGGACATGCAGTCGGCGGCTGATCCGGTCCCAGCGGGCGAACTCCTGCTCGTCGACCGCGAGACGCCGCCACAGGTCGTCGCTGTGGTACCCGCCGAGGATCCGGAAGGCGTCGATCGTCCGGGCGAGGGCCCACGCGGTCATGACGTTGACGTAGGCGTTGTCGTCGATCCCGGACCCCGGGCGGTCGGGATAGCCGTCGTGGAACTCGTCCGGACCCATCACGCCACGGATGTGGTACCGGTCCGACTGCGGGTCGTGCTCGGCGGTCCCGGCCCAGAACCTCGCGATCTCGACGAGGAGTTCGGCGCCGTACATGGCGAGGAAGTCGATGTCGTCGGTGACCTGGTAGTACTGCCAGACGTTGTAGGCCACGGCGAGGTTGACGTGGTACTGCCGGCGGGAGTTGTCCGGCACCCAGCGCTGCGAGAGCGGATTGTGGAAGAACTCCGGGGTCTCCTCGCGGCCGTCGCTGCCACTCTGCCACGGGAACAGCGCACCGGGCAGACCCAGTGCACGGGCGAGCCGCCGAGCCTCGGCGAGGCGCCGGTACCGGTAGAGCAGCAGGGCCCGGGTCAGCTCGGGGGTACGCAGGTTGAGCAGGGGGAAGACGAACAGTTCGTCCCAGAAGACGTGTCCCCGGTAACCCTCACCGTGCAGACCGCGAGCGGGGACGCCCGCGTCGGCGTCGGCGGTGTAACCGGACAGGGTCTGCGCGACGTGGAACAGGTGCACGTTGAGTGCCAATTGCTCCCGAACCAGGTCGTGCCCGCCGAGACGGAGGTGGAAACGTCGCCAGAGGTGTTCCCACGCCAGCAGGTGCGCATCCCGGACGGCGGGGTGGTGAGGAGCGTCGCTGATCTCGCCGCGGGCGGCGTCCAGCGGTTCGGAGATCGCCCGGTCCCGCGACGTGTAGGTGGCGACGGTCTTGTCGATGGTGACCGGCGTGCCCGGGGCCATGGTGAGGTGGATCTCGTGCCCGACGTAGCCGGGCCCACCGATGTGGTGGTGGGAGGCGGACCCCTCGTGCTGGTGCAGGGTGATCCGAGCGGCCTGGGCGATCCGGATCCACGACTGTGTGGTGCGTACGGTCAGCCAGCAGACGTCCCCCTGCTGTCCCGTGGCGCAGTCGACCAGGTGGTGCCGGGCGAACGCGCCGTACTCGGCGACGTTGTCGTTGGTGACCCGGGCGTCCAGGAGGCTTCGCACGTGCAGCGGTCCCGACCAGTCCACGGGCGTGATCGTCGTACGGAGGCTGGCCAGGTGCGGACGGTCCATCGAGACGATCCGTTCCTGCACGATCCGGGTACGGCGACCGTGCGGGTCACGGACCAGAAACTCCCGCCGCTCCAGGCCGTGTCGCAGGTTGAGCGCGACATGGCGGTGCGCGACGTGGAACGAGACCCGGGAGAACCAGGGCCCACCCGGGTGGCGGAACGTCAACGGCAACCAGTTGGGCAGGTTGACGATGCTCTCGTCGACCCGGCGGCGGCCGTCGACGTCGGAGACCAACCGGTTGTAGAGGCCGGCGACGTAGGTGGCCGGGTAGTGCACGCCGTCGGCGGTGGCGTAGGTCGCCGCGCCCCGCGTCATCTGGTAGCCGTTGCCCAGCGCCAGCAACGCCTCCCGCGTGGTCTCCCGCGCCGGGTCGAAGCCCTCGTAGGCCAGCAGCCACTCGTCGCGGGGCAGGTGGCACAGCCCGCACTGATCACCGTTCATCGGTTCCCGACCGATCCGCTGACGAGTCCTGGTGCTCCCCCACGTCGTGCCGGCGGGCACCGAGGACCGCCGGGCTGCGGCCGGCCGCGAGCGCACCGGCCGGGCCGGCGCCGCCGAGTCCGGTCGGGGGCGGTGCCGTCGGTGGGGTCAGACCACGGAACACGACCACAGCGGCGACGGCCAGGTAGCTCAACGATCCGGGAAACCACATCAACGCCGCGCCCAGTTGCTGGTCCTCCAACGGCGTCAGCCCCCAGGCGCCGGCGCGGTGGCCGCCGTACCACGACCTCGCACTGAACGTCAGCAGGCCGGCGAGCACCGAGGTTGGCAGCATCGCGGCCAGCACCGACAGCAGCGCGGCCGGAAGACTGATCCGGGAACGGCGGCGGAGGATCACCGACCACAGCACCACGCCGCTGCCGAGGAACAGCACGTGCTCGGCGACGTGGGCCGCGTCCCACCGCAGGGCCAGGTCGTACGGGCCCGGAAGGTGCCACAGCCACCACGTGCCGGCGTGTACTCCGGCCGCCGCGACACCGACCGCCGCACCTGATCGCAGCGCGCGGGGCGTCCAGCGCCGGGGATGGACGACCCGGCGGACCGACCGCGGCAGCGCCCTGCCGATCACCAGGCCGGCCCGGCCCAGGACCAGCAGCGGCGGCGCGGCCAGCGCGAGCAGCTGATGCTGCACCATGTGCACCCAGAACAGGTCCTCGGCCACCACGTCGACGGGCCCGACCAGGGCTACCGCCATCACCAGGAGCCCGGCGTGGAAGCACCGGACCCGCCAGCGCGGCAGCACGGCCGGCCCGGACCGGTAGGCCGCCAGTTCGCGCCGCCCCTGGAGATACAGCAGCATGGTGGCCACCAGGGCGAGCGCCGTCGCGGGATCACCCTGCCACCAGGAGGCGGTGGCGGTGGCCTGAGTCATCCGGCGCCGTCCAGCAGCCGGCGGACCCCCGGCGCGGCGGGATGGTCGGCGGCCACGTCCAGGAACCGACGCAGGGTCTCGCCGGCCTCGGGCTGGCCCGCCTCGCGTTGCAGCATGCCGAGCAGCAGCAGCGCCTCGGCGTGCTGCCCGTCGCGCGTGAGGACCTCCTGCAGCAGCGGGCGGGCTCGTTCCGCCTGACCGGAACGGGCGTAGGCGAAGGCGAGGCGGAACAGCGCGGCCGTGTCCTCCGGGTCGAGCCGGACCGTCCGTTCGTACGCCTCGGCGGCCTCCGCCAGCCTTCCACGGTGCTCCAACGCCCGGCCCAGGGAGAACCAGGTGCTCCCGTCGTCGGGGGTGGACCGGGCGGCCGCGGTCAGCACCTCGAGTTCCCCGTCGCCGGCCGGCGCCGCGCGAGGACCGGCCGGCTGGTCACCGGTGCCCTGCCCGGCCGCGGCGAGCCCGACGGCGAGGGCGACGGCGACGGCCGCGGCCAGCACCAGCGCACTCAGGCCGGACCGGCCCGGGGGGACCACCTCCGCCTCCGCGGTGCGGCCGGTTGGCCGCACCGCCGAACCGGCTCCCCGCCGTCGGGCCCAACGGACCACGGCCAGTCCGGCGAGCGCGGACGGCACGAACGCCACCGGCAGCCACCACAACAGCAGCCCCAGCCCTCGGGCCGGTGGTTCGAGGAGGATGCCCGGCCCGTACCGGTCGACGAACCACCGCTGGATCTCGTCCGGCTCCCGCCCGGCCCGTACCTGCTCGCGGATCGTCTCGCGGATCCCCCGGGCCATCGGCGCCTGCGAGTCGGCCGCCGACTCCCCGACGCACTCGGGGCACCGGACGGTGGCGGCGATCGCCCGCACGCGCGCGTCCTCGCCGGAGGGGGCCGAGGCGGCCCGGGACGCCCGGTACAGTCCGGCGGCGAACAGCAGCAACGCGGCGACCGCCAGCAGTCCCAGGCCGAACCGCCTCAGCCCAGGAGGGGTCCGACGGAGGCTTCCAGCCATGCCCACGTCACCTCTCCCTGATGCCGGGCGGCGAGCCGGCCGCCGCGGTCGACGACGACGGTTTCGGGGATGCCCCGTACGGCCCAGGCGACCGCCTGCCGGCCGTCGGGGTCGGACACCACGGGCAACGCCTCGGCAGCCGCCTCGCGCAGGAACCGACGCGCGCTCTCCGGCCGGTCGGCGGTGTTGAGGCCGACCACGCGCAGCCCCGCCGGGTACCACCGCGACCGGGCGGCCAGCAGCACCGGGAATTCCCGGCGGCAGGGCTCGCACCAGGACGCCCAGACGGTGACGACCACGATGTGGCCGCGCAGCGTGGCGAGGTCGAAGAAGGTCCCGTCCGGCCCGTTGCCGGCCAGGGGGGCGGCCAGTCCGCCGGGGGACGCGGCCGGCACACCGGGAGCCACCCGCAGACCGTGGGCGAGCGGGACGGTGACGGCCAGCCCGGCGCCGGCGGCCGCCGCGACGAGTACGGCTCGACGGGTGATCGGGGAACGGCGTCCAGTCACCGGCCCACCTCCTCGGCCGTGCGCGGTGCCCGTGCAGGGGCGCGTCGTCGGGACGCCAACGCGGCTCGCTGGGGCCAGGCGGCCAGGGCGATGCCGATCAGCAGCAGCCCGGCCGCACCCCACAGCACCCCCATGAAGCTGTTCACGGAGACCCGGAGCAGCGCGGTCTTCGTCTCGGCATCGGCGGACAGGAGGGTGACGTACAGGTCCCGCGTCAGCCCCGGGTCGATGGCCGGGGTGGCGACGACCATGCCGTGGTCGGGAAAGAGCGCCAGTGTGGGCGACATGCGGCGTTCGTCGCCGTTCCCCGGGCGGACCACCAGCCGCGCGGTGGCCCGCTCCTGCCCGTCCGTCACCGTCGAGTCGAGCCCGATCAGCCGGATCGTCACCCCGCGCGACGTGACCGTGCCGTCGAGGGCGACCGCCCGCTGCTCGGCGGGCGGGTCGGCGCCGGACACCACGACCGCCAACGCCGCGATCGCGAGGGCCAGGTGTGCGAGCTGCGCGCCGAGGGCGCGCCGGTGGCGGCGCAAGGCCCGCCGGGCGCCCGCCGGGCCACCGCCGGCCAGCCGGGCGGCCATCGCGCTGACCAGGGTCGAGGCGACGAACGCGGCCAGCCCGCACACCACCACCACGCTCGGCCGCTGGCTCCCGCTCAGTCCGACGAGGCCGGCGACCACGCCGGCGGTGATCGCGGGTGTCGCGGCACGACGGGCCAACCGCGCCGGCGGGTCCCCGCGCCAGGCCAGCAACGGGCCGATCGCCATCAGGGCCAGCACGGCCAGCGCCAGCGGGGCCAGTGCCTGGTTGTAGTACCCGGGACCGACGGTGAGCCGGGTACCGGAGAGCATCTCCTGCACGGTGGGGAACAGCGTGCCGACCAGGACGGTGGCCGCGACCGCGGCGAGGAGCAGGTTGTTGCCGACCAGGGCGCTCCGCAGGGACAGCAGGCGCACGCGCCCGGCGCCCGCATCACGGGTCCGGTTCGGCTCCGACCTGGCCAACCGGTCGCCCCGCAGGGCGAGCAGCGCCAGCCAGGCGACCGTCGTGGCGGCGAGGAAGACCAGCAACGGGGGTCCGATGCCGGACTGCGTGAAGGTGTGCACGCTGCCGACCACGCCGGACCGGGTGAGGAACGTACCGAGGATCACCAGGGTGAACGTCAGGGCGGCCAGGCAGACCACCCACCCGGTGCGGCCCCCGCCGCGCCGTTCGGCCAGCAGTGCGTGCAGCAGGGCCGTGGCGGTCAGCCAGGGCAGCAGCGAGGCGTTCTCCACCGGGTCCCACGCCCAGTAGCCGCCCCAGCCGAGGACGGCGTACGACCACCAGGCACCGACCGCGATGCCGGCGGTGAGGGCCGCCCAGCCGAGCAGCGTCCACCCGCGCACGGCGCGCGCCCACCCCGCGCCGGCCCGGCCGGTCACCAGGGCCGCGATCGCGTACGCGAACGGCACCGCCAGACCGACGTAGCCGGCGTAGAGCAGCGGCGGGTGCACGCCCATCGCGGGGTGGCTGCGCAGCAGCGGGTTCGGCCCGGGCCCGTCCGCTGGTGCCGCCGGCACCGCTTCGAAGGGGTTGCCGGCCAGCAGCGCGAGGCCGAAGAAGAACGCGGCCGTCGCGGTGAGTACCGCCATGGCGGGCGGGTGCAGACGCGGTTCGGCCGCCGGCGGACGGCGCAACGCCAGCACCACCACGGCGCCCAGGGCCAGCAGCCAGAGCAGCAGGGAGCCCTCCAACGCGCTCCACAGGCTCGTGACCGTGTAGTACGGCGGCACGTCCCGGCCGCCGTGTTCGGCGACGTACCGCACGCTGAAGTCCCTGCTCAGCAGGGCCCACTCCAGGAGCAGGAAGGCAGCCAGGGCCGCGCCGGCGAGCGCGTACGTGGCGGAGCGTGGCGGCTTCCGTCGCCCGTCGCGGGAGCGGGCCACCCAACCGGCGGTGGCCACCAGCGCGGCGACCGTCCCGAGGCCGAGACAGGCGGTGCCGAGCAGCGACACGGTCATGCCGGGTCGGTGGCGGGCCGGTACTCGTTGTCGTGGCTGGCGATGACCCGCTGGGCGTGCAGGACGCGGTCGGCGTCCAGGAGCCCCTCGACGACCGCGTCGCGTCCCTCGCCGAACATGTCGGGCAGCGCGCCCTCGTGGACGACCTCGACGTCGGCGGAGCCGTCGGTCAGCCGCAGTCGCGTCGCCGTCCCGGCGCGGTGGACGGACCCGGGCACCACGGTGCCCCCGATCCGCAGATCCTGGTTGACCGCGACCTGGCCGGCGACGACCTCGGACGGCGTCCGGTAGTACACCAGACTCTCGTCGAGGCCCTTGCCGGCGAGCACGGCCAGACCGGCGGCCACGGCGCCGGCCACCAGCAGGGCCGGCACGCTGACCCGGTTCATGTCCGCTCCCGGCCGCGACCCGACCACCAGACGAGACCGGCCCACACCGCGGCCGTCAGGCCGTACCCCAGGCCGATGGCCAGCCCGGCGGTCATGCCGGCACCTGCGTACGCTGGTCGGCGCTCGGAGCGTCGGGCCCGCTCGTGGCCGCCGGCGTCGCGGCGACCGGCGCCGGCCGGGGAGCCGGTGGCGTCGTGCCGGCGGCGGTCGTGGTGAGGCGGGAGACGCGGCGGGTGACGACCCAGGCACCGGCGAGGGTGAAGGCGAGCGTCGCACCGGCCAGGGCGAACGCCATCGACGCGGCGATCGGGGGCGTCGGATCGGGCCCGAGCAGCGTCGGTGGTTGGTGCAGGGTGCGCCACCAGATCACGGAGAAGTGCACCAGCGGCAGCATGACGAAGGCGAGTACGCCGAGCACGGCGGCGCGACGGGCGCGGCGATCCCGGTCGACGCCCAGCTCGCGGACGGCGAAATAGCCGATGTAGACGAGCAGGAGCGCCGCCGCTGACACGAGCCGGGCGTCCCAGGTCCACCAGACGCCCCAGGTGACCCGGCCCCAGATGCTGCCCAGCGCAACAGCCAGCGCCATCATGCCGACGCCGAGTTCGGCGCAGGAGGCGGCCCAGTGGTCCCACCGCCGCCGCCCGGTCCACAGGTACGCCACGCTCGTCACCAGCAGGCCGGTGAAGGCAAGGTACGCCGTCCAGGCCGCCGGGACGTGGACGTACATCAACCTCTGCGACTCGCCCTGCACCGCGTCCGCCGGGGCGACGGCCACCAGCACGGCGGCGGTCACCGCCGCGCCGACCGCGCCAAGGCCGAGAGCGCGGTGCAGGTCAACCATGGCTTCCCTCTCCCCCAGTGGACGCATCCGGTCCAGGATGGCTTAACAGAAGCCACAAAGGAGGCATTTCGTCAAACCTCACCCGTGGGCACCACGGGGTGTCGCCGCCGCCGACACCCCGCACCAGCACGCCGGGCTCAGCCGCAGTTCCAGAAGACCAGCGGGTTGACCGCGAGCAGGACCAGACCCAACAGGAAGATCGCCGCGAGGCCCAGGCCCACGGCCCCGGCGAACCGGGCCAGCTCCGCGCCGGCGACGCCGCGCCGGCCGCCTCGCCGGAGCCGCACCGCCACCCACCCCGCGACCAGGGGCACCACGGCCAGCACGGCGTTGAGAGCGAGGATCGTGACGGGAACGGCCGCGCTCACCCCCCGCCCGCCGTTGCGCAGGTAGCAGCTGACATCCGCCACGGCGTAGCTCGCCGCCAGCGCGACCAGCCAGGCCACAGCCGGTCCGAGCAGGACGAAGGCGATGGCCCACGCGTCGCGCCGGTCCTGCCGCACGGCACCTCCTAACCGACCAGTGCGATGGACAGGGATCCGGCAGCCAGCGCCCACCATGCCGCGGTGAGCGACCAGTAGCCGGCCGCCACCTGCAGGAGCAACCGGAGGCGCCCGGGAGGCCCACCCGCCACCGCCCGCAGGTACGCGAGCCCGGTCGCCACCAGCGCGACGACCACCAGCGCCGCCTGGAACACCAGCACGAGGAGCACCATCGAGTCGTAGGCGTGCCGGGAGGGCTCGGGTGGCGCGGCGGCGTACACCGCGACAGTCAACGCCCCGGCCACCACACCGACCACCGTCACGCCCGCGAGCCCGGCCAGCGTCGCCCGGCGGTGTATCCGGGCGCGCGTGCTCAGCCAGAGAGCACCACCGGCGGCCAGGACGAGGGCCGCGAGCAGGCCGACCGGCAGCACCGCGGCCGGCCGCTGGGTCGGCGCCGGCGGCCAGGTGGCGGCGTTGACCTGGAGGAAGTGGTACGAGGCCAGGATGGTGCCACCGGCGGTGGCCAGCACGGCGATCGTGGCCATCGCCCCCCACCAGCCGATCGCCTGAACGCCGTGCACGTCCACGGCCAGGCCGCCGACGCGTACCCCCGCCCGTTCCGGCCACCGTTCGGCCTCGTTGCGGCGCAACCAGCCGGCGACGCCGATGGCGACGACCACCAGGGCTGCCACCGCGAGCGGGTACGCCTGGGCGATCAGGGCGGCGGCGGTCGCCGCCAGCCCCAGCGCCGGGACGAGGGGCCAGCGGGTGGGGCTCGGCAGGTGTACGACGGCCTCCGGCTCGGCCAGCAGAACGCTGGTCGTCGGGCTGGCCCGGAACTCCGCCGGCGCCCGGTCGAAGGCGCGGATCCGGTCGTCCCGGTCGGGTCGGTCGCGCTCCGGCTGCCAGAGCGGGTAGCGGCTGCCGACCACCGGGATCCGGGGGAAGTTCTCCGACGGCGGCGGCGACGGGACGGACCACTCCAGGCCGTCGCCCGCCCAGGTGTCGCTGCCCGCGGGGTCGCCGCGACGCCAGGCGACGGCGAGGTCGACGACGAACACCAGCACGCCGGCCGCCAGCAGGAACGCGCCCACGGTGGACAGCAGGTTGAGACCTCCGATGCCCAGGTCCGGCTCGTAGGTGTAGACCCGCCTGACCATGCCCCACATGCCGGACAGGTGCATCGGGAAGAACGTCAGATGGAAGCCGACGAACACCAGCGCGAACACGACCACGCCCGGCCGGTGGTGCAGTTGCCGGCCGGTCATCTTCGGCAGCCAGTGGTACAGGGCCGCGAAGAGCGGAAACAGCACACCACCGATGAGTACGTAGTGGAAGTGGGCCACGACGAAGTAGGTGTCGTGCACCTGCTGGTCGAACGGCACCGACGCGACCATCACACCGGTGATGCCGCCGGCGACGAAGGTCACGATGAACCCGACGACGAACATCATCGCCACCGTGAACCGCGGCCGGCCCAGCCAGATCGTCGCCACCCAGGCCAGGACCTGGATTCCGCTGGCGATCGCGATCGTCATGCTCGCGGCGGTGAAGAAGCTCATGGTCAGCGGTGGCAGCCCGGTGGTGAACATGTGGTGGACCCACAGGCCGAGACTGATGACCGCCGTCAGCACGAAGGCGAGCACCACGAACGGGTAGCCGACCAGCCGCTGGCGGGCGTGCACCTGCACCACCTGTGACACCAGTCCGGCCGCGGGCAGGAACATGATGTAGACCTCCGGATGACCGAAGATCCAGAACAGGTGCTGCCACAGCAGCGGGCTGCCGTCCTTCTCGGCCACGAAGATCGTGGCACCGAGCAGCCGGTCCATCTCCAGCATCCCCGTCGCGACCAGCAGCGGCGTGAACGCGAGGACGATCAGCGCGGACGCCGTCAGCATCGCCCAGGCGAACACCGGCATCCGGGCCAGCGACATGCCGGGTGCCCGCATCCGCAGCGTCAGCACCAGGATCTCCACCGCGGCGCCGATGCCGGACACCTCGACGAGCGCCAGCCCCCACAACCAGAAGTCCATCGCCGGACCCGGCGAGTAGGGGTCGCTGCTCAGCGGCACGTAGGCGAACCATCCCGCATCCGGTACGGCCGCGGCGGCGAAGCTGCTGTACAGCAGCACGCCGCCGAACAGGTAGCACCAGTAGTTGAACGCGTTGAACCGGGGAAACGGCTGGTCGCGGGCACCGAGCTGGACCGGTAGCAGGTAGTTGGCCAGGCCCTCGATGAACGGCACCACGAACAGGAACATCATCGTGGTGCCGTGCATGGTGAACAGGTCGTTGTAGGTCTCGGCGTCGAGGAAGTCGTTCTCGGGCCGGGCGAGCTGGACGCGCATCAGCAGCGCCTCGACGCCACCGACGAGGAAGAACACCCCCGCCGTGACCATGAACCGGCTGCCCACCGGTTTGTGGCTGACCACCGCCAGGCCGCCCCAGATGCCGCGTGGGTTACGCCACCTGTCGACGAAGTCGGGCCGGCCGCCGGTGGCGGCGCCCGGGACGCCGTGGGTGAGGGACACGTCGGCTCCTACTCGAGAGACCCGAGGTAGGCGAGCAGCGCCTGGAGGTCGTCGGGCGGCAGGTAGTTGTTCGGCATCCGCGCTCCCGGCTTGACCTGTTGCGGGTCGATGATCCAGCCGCCCAGGTGCCCCTTCGTGTTCGGGATGATGCCGGCGGCCAAGGTGTCCCGGCTGGCCAGGTGGGTCAGGTCGGGTCCGATCGCGCTGACCGTGGCGGTCCCCCGGATGGTGTGGCAGTAGACGCAGGACGCGGACAGGAACACCTGCCGGCCCCGAGCGGCCAGCGCGTCGGCCGGCTCTGCGGCCGACTCGCCCTGCGCGGCGAGCCACTCCTGGAATCTCGGCTCGTCGTCCACCACGACCCGGAACCGCATCTTGGCGTGCTGCAGGCCGCAGAACTCGGCGCACTGGCCCTCGTAGACGCCCGGCCGGTCCGTGTTGATCCACAGTGTGTTCGACCGGCCCGGGATCAGGTCGATCTTTCCGGCGAGCGCCGGTACCCAGAAGCTGTGGATGACGTCGGCGGTGCGGAGTTCCAGTCGTACCGGCCGGCCGGCCGGCACGTGCACCTCGTTGGCCGTGACCACGTTGCGCTCCGGGTACCGCACCTCCCACCACCACTGGTGTCCGATCACCTGCACGACCGTGGCCTCGGCCGCCGCAGGGGGATCGGCGTGCCGCATCGCGTCGACGGTCGCTCCGGTGAGAACGACGAGCACGATGCTGGGCAGCACGATCCCGCCCCAGATCAGGGGCGTGTTCTCCCAGCGCCGTCCGGCCAGCGGGTCGTGCCGGCCCGGCTGGCGGCGGTAGAGCGCGTACAGCGTCGCGGCGGTCACGACGACCCAGATGCCAGCGCCGAGCCAGAACATCAACCACCACAGCCCGGCGGCGCGACCGGCGTCGGCGCCAACCGGGGACAGCATCGACTGGTCGGGGCCGCACGCCGTGAGCGCGAGGGCCGTCACCGCGAGCACCGCGCCGAGCCGGAACAGCGGTCGGCTGCCCGTCGGGATCTCAGTCAATCCGGACCTCCTCCCGTTCGTCCCGGTGGCGCCGCCGGCGCCCGATCACGAACAGAGCGACCAGCCCGACGGTCCCCACCAGACCGTCCAGCAGGCCTCGGCGCTGCGAAGCCGCCCCGACAGCCGGGGGCGCGGACACCTCTTCGACGCTCACCCCCGGGTACGCGGTGGTGGCGGCGGTGACGGCGGACTGTCGGTCGGGGAAGGAGTCGGTACTGATCAGGCTGACGGCGCCCCGCTGCTCGACGTACCGCCACCGCCACCCTTCCTCGGCCCGCTGCCACAGCTCCACGTGGGCGTCATCGGGCACAACGGGACCTGCACCGGGTGGCATGCGACGGCCGGACCGGGACGCCACGTGCGCCGACGACCGCACCTCGGCCCAGCTCAGCGAGCCGAGTTTCTCGCCCGGCCGGTCCCGCAACCCCCTGGCGATCCAGTACGCCGCCGCGCCGATCACCCACGGCAGGGTCAGCAGCAGAATCCGCAGGACCGACGTGACTGTCGTGACGGACGCGTCCAGCATGTACGCGATGACGTCGTTGTTCCCGGCCGCCGTCAACACGCCGACGGCGGTCAGCGCGGCCACACCGACGCCGACGCGCACCGGGTGGTCGCGCGGCCGGTCGAGCAGGTGGTGCGGCGCACGGTCACGGGTCAGCCGTGCGTCCAGCAGCGGCCACGCGTACAGCCCGACAAGCGCCACCGCGAGGGCGAGGCCCGGCGGGAACTGCGACGGCACCAGGTGCCCGAAGATCCGGAACTCCATCGGCGGTGACAGGCGGAGGAACCCGTCGGCCCACGCGAGGTACCAGTCGGCCGCGGCCGGGGTGGTGGCCTGGGCCGGGTCGTACGGGCCGTAGATCCAGATCGGGTTGATCTGCACCAGCCCACCCAGGATGACGGCGGTGCCGGCCACGTAGCCGAACAGGGCGACCGTCCGGGCGGCGTAGCCGGGCCACAGCCGGGAGCCGACCGTGTTGCGCTCGGTGTGGCCGGGGCCCGGGAACTGGGTGTGGCGCTGCCGCACCAGGATCGCCATGTGCAGGGAGATGAGGCCGACCAGCGCCGCCGGTATCAGCAGCACGTGCGCGATGAAGAAGCGCGGCACCAGGAGATCACTGGGGTACTCGCCGCCGAACAGCAGGAAGGCCAGCCACCCGCCGACCACCGGGATCGACAGGACGACCGAGTAGGCGATCCGCACACCGGTGCCGGAGAGGAGGTCCTCGGACATCGAGTAGCCGATGAAGGCGGTGAGCAGAACCAGCGCGAGCAGGGTCACCCCCACGAGCCAGTTCACGTCCCGGGGACGGCGGAACGCCCCGGTGAAGAAGATGCGCAGCAGGTGCGCGACGACCGCGGCCACGAAGATCAGCGCGGCCCAGTGATGGGTCTGCCGCATGAGCAGCCCAGCCGGTATGTCAAAACTGAGCGCCACGGTGGACGCGAAGGCCGCGGGCACCCGCTCGCCGTCCAGCGGGGCGTAGTTGCCCCGGTACGTCGTCTCGGCGCTGCTGGGGACGAAGAAGAGGGTGAGGAACACACCGGTGAGCACGAGCACCGCGAACGAGTACAGCGCGATCTCGCCGAGCATGAACGACCAGTGGTCCGGGAACACCTTGGTCAGTGCCTTGCGCGCCAGGGGCCGGGCGCCGAGGCGCGAATCCACCGCGCGGACCAGCCGGGGGGCGATCACGGCCGGCTCCAGTACCCGGGGCCGGGCGGCGAGCTGAGTTCGCCCGCGGCGCTCAGGTAGCCGTCGGCGTCGACCCTGAGCGGCAACGACGGCAACGGACGGGCGGCCGGCCCGCTGACCGGACGGGCCCCGGCCCGAAGGTCGAACGCCGACTGATGGCACGGGCAGAACACCCGGCCGACGTCCGGCTCGTACTGCCCCACCGGGCAGCCGGCATGCGTGCACAACAGGGAGTAGGCCACCAGCCCGTCGACGCCGGCCGGGTCGGTGGCGGGAGCCGCCGGGTCGAGCCGGACGACGAACACCGGCGCTCCGGGCGCTTCCCGGTGGTCCTGCGGATAGGTGACGACGATGCTGTCGGGACCCACGTCGTCCGGCCGTACCGGCTCGTTTCGGGTGTCTACCAACCGGCGCCCCGCTCGCCACGGGGTCGCCCGCAGTTCCTCGACGGGGCCGCTGAAGCGTGGACCCACCAGCGAGCGGAGCGGAAACAACGCGGCGAGGCCCAGCGTGCCGACGGCGAGGAGAAGCAGGCGGCGCAGCCCGGGGTGCGACGCGGGGGACTCCTCGTGGATCACCGGAACCGGAAGGATGCGCGACCGGGTCGCCAGCTCGGGATTCGTCTCGACGTACCCGCCGGAGGGCAGGAGCCGGCGAGCCCAGACCGCCAGCCCGTGGGCCAGCGAGACGATCGCCAGGCCCAGTGTGACGCCCAGCCACTGGGTCCCGGCGTCCAGAACGTACGCCGCGGCGAAGCCGGCCGCCGCGACGGCGGCGAGCCCGAACATGACGGCCACCGGGCCGGTACCCCGACCAGCGCTCATCGACGGCTGCCCTGGGGCGCGCGCCGGGCCAGCCAGCGGGCCAGCAACACGAAGAGCAGCGCCGCGGCGACGAGCCCGACGGCACCCTCGTACAGCGGGCCGATCCGGCCCAGAGCCAGCCCACCGGGATCGACGTCCTGCCGCTTGTTCTGCAGCACCTCCACGTAGGTGACGAGTGCGTTCAGTTCCCGATCGTCGAGCAGGGACTCGGGGTACGCCGGCATCGCACCGGGTCCCACCCGGATCGCCTCCGCGACCTGGACGGCTGTCGCCTCGAACAGAGCCGGCGCCGTGCGGCCGCCGGAGAGCGCCCCGCCCGCCCCGGTAGCCGAGTGGCAGGTGGCGCAGTTGGCCAGGTACAGCGCCTGGCCAACGGAGACGTCGCCGGGCTCGACCGCCGGGATCGGTGGTCCGTCACCGAAACCGGCGACGTAGCGAACGAGCGCGTCGATCTCCTCCGGGCCGTAGACCGGGTCTGCCCGGCGGTCCACGTCCCGTGGGGACGCCGGCGGCATCCGGCCCGTGCTGACCTGGAAGTCCACCGATGCTGCACCGGCCCCGGCGATCGCCGGCCCCTTCGGAGTGCCGCCGCCCCGCTGCCCGTGGCAGCCGGCGCAGTCCCGGAAGTACAGGGACGCGCCTCGGCCGAGGTCCGGCGGCGACGGCGCGGCGTGGGCCGCCGCCATCGATGATCCCGGTGACGGAGCCGTCGGCGCTGCGGTCGGGACCACCGGGAGCAGGAGGAGCAGGCAGGCGGCGACGGCGGCCAGTCGGCCGACCCGCGCTGCGCGCCGGAACGGAGACCTGCCCCACGCGGTGGCCGGCACCGGACCCTCCTTCCGGAGTACAGGACGGACAGAGACGTCATTCGAGCGTGAACAGGAAGGCCGTGAGGTCCAGGGCATCGGCCTCCGTCACGCCCAGGTTCGGCATCGCCGTGCCCGGGTCCACCTCCTGCGGGTTCCGAATCCATCGCTGCATGTTGATGGCGTTGTTGGTCAGCCGCCCACCGACGTAGGCGCGGGCGCCGATCCCCGTCAGCGGCGGGCCCACCCGGCCGTCGGCACCGGGCACGCCCGGCACGGCGTGACAGGTTCCGCAGCCGTAGTACTCGATCAGTCGGGCACCGCGCTCGACGTCACCCTCGACCACCTCGGGCGGCGGCGTGGGTGGCACGGTGGCGCATCCACCCGCTCCGGGGACGAGCGTCGCCGCCAGAGCCAGCGCCAGTCGTCGTTTCACCTCCACACCACCTAAGGCTTTTCCGATCCTGGTGGAACCCGGGGGCACAAGCTCGGTTCGGTCCGGACACGGCACGAGAGGGCCCGCATATGGACAAACATGAGGAAACGGATGATTGACGCCATCGTATAGGCCAGCGAATTGAGCCGGCGGGCGAACGCACCAGACTCCCCCGGGATCCTGGGGACAGCGCCGGATCGACCGAGCACCGCGACTGACGGTCCATATCGGTGCGGGACCGGTGACGCCAGCGGCTGGAGCCGAGCGTCGACCGCTGCGGCGTCCAGGACGCCTGGTGCGGATCGATCGCGATGACAACCGGGCAGATGCCCGGCTCGAGGTGGGTCCACCCCGTGCAATAACCCCGAGGCTACCTATGGTGGGCGATACTGGGTTTGAACCAGTGACCTCTTCCGTGTCAAGGAAGCGCGCTCCCACTGCGCCAATCGCCCGTGGCGCCCATCCCGACCCGGTTCAGCGGGCGGGCGGTTCGCGAGCGGACGACGGGATTCGAACCCGCGACCCTCACCTTGGCAAGGTGATGCGCTACCAGCTGCGCTACGTCCGCGTGCCGCCGGATCACCCCGGCAACGGGCTTCACTCTACCCGATGGCCAAGATCGCCCGACGGCCACCCCGCTCCGGGCGTGGTTGCGCAGGTCGCGCTCCGGGTACAGAGCACGGTCGACAGCGCACCACATCCCGAAGAAGGAGGCTGTCGTGGGTATCGGCACCAGCATCTTCCTGCTCGCGCTCGGCGCGATCCTCACCTTCGCCCTGGACGCCACGCTGGCCGGCATCGACCTCGACGTGGTCGGCTGGATCCTGATGGCCGCCGGCGTGCTCGGCCTGATCATGACGACGCTCGTGTGGGGCCGCCGCCGGCGGACGGTCGTCAGCACCAGCGAGGAGCCGGTCGAGTACCGGCGGGTGGAGGAGCGCCGCGACATCGCCCCGCCGCTCTGAGCCAGACCCCCTGCCACGCGTGACGCGCCGGCCACCCGCGACGGTGGCCGGCGCGCCCGGGTCCCCGGGTGCGGTCAGGATGCGGTGGTCACGAGAACATCGCCGCTGGTGCTGGCCGCCTCGATCCGCAGGGCCGAGCTGCCGCTCGCGGTCTGGCTGACCGGCAGGTCGCTGCGGGCCGTACCGCTGCGGCTGGACAGGTCGACGCGGGCGGTGACGCCCGGGCGGACACCCACCCGGATGGAGCCCGGCCCGGTGCGGACCTGGATCCGGCCGGTGACCGCCTCGGCGATGGCGACGCGGTTGGCCCCGGTGGTGAGGGACAGGTCGGCCTCGACGGTTCCGATGCTCACGGTGCCGCTGCCGGTGGTGAGCCGGGCGCCGCCGCCGCTGATGTGGCCGATCTCGACATGCCCCTGCCCGATGCGGGCGTCGAGCTGGCCACCGCTCTCGGCGAGCCGCAGCGACCCGTCCCCGTTCCGGATCTTGCATTTGCCGTCGACCCGGTCGGCGGTGAGGCCGCCGCCGCTGGCCTGGAGTTCGAGCGAACCGGCCCGGCCGCTGACGGTGAACTGGGCGTCGCTGCCGGTCAGCTGGATCTTCGAGCCCGGCCGGGCCCGGACGACGACCCGTACCGGCACCGGCCGCAGGCGCCGGCGGGGCGGCTGCACGACCAGCCGGCCGCGGGTGAAGTGGACCGTCGTGCCACGCAGCACGTCGGCGATCGCGTCGGCCGGCGTGTCACCGGACGCCGGCGACACCGCGACGGTGACGGCGTCGGTGTCCATCAGCTCCACCAGGACCTCGCCGGTGCCGAGGTGGACCTGGATGTCGGCCGGCCCGGGGCAGTTGAACGATTCGATGCGGACGGTGGAGTCGATGTCGGCCATGGCGGACCCTTTCCTTCGTCTGGGCGGCGATGCGGCGCGTGGTCGGTGGGACGGTGGTCGTGCGGGTCAGCCGACGACCCAGCCGCTGATCCGGCTGCGGACGAGGCCGGAGCGGCGGCCACGCCGCTCCAGCGACTCCTGCACGGACCGGACGAGCCAGGTGTTGAGCGAGACGCCCTGCGCGCCGGCGGCCTCCTCCGCCCGGATCTTCAGCTCCTCCGGCAGCCGCAGGGTGACCCGGCTGGTCTCCCCCGATACCTCCAGCGCCGCCGGCTCGGGGGCGGACTCGTCAGGTTCCGGGCGGTCGGTGACGACGACGGCGACGTCGCGGCCGTCGAGCCGGACCTCCACGACCGGCCCCGCCAGCCGGTCGGTGACCTCGGCGGCGAGGTCGGACAGGGCGGTGAGCAGCGCCAGCCGGGCCGCGGGTTCGAGCGCGGCGGCCAGCAGTGCGGCGGTGCGGCGGGTCTCGTCGTCCCCGGCGGCCCCCGTGCGGGCGAGAGCGGCGTCGAGGTCGGCGAGGTACGGTGCGAGGTTCATGACACCATGATGACGTCATTGACGACGTCAGTCAAGGATTGCTGACGTCATGATGACGTCAGACCGGACATGAGCGGGGCGGCCGGTGCCCACCGACCGCCCGCCGCCCCGCCCTGCTCAGGCCCGGACGGGCACCTGCACCTCGGACGTCACCGGGGCGTCCCAGTCGATGCGGTAACGCTGCTCGGGGCCGAGGGTCTTCTCCGGGTTGAGGAAGGTCTTCAGCGCGAGCGGCATCATGATCCGCATCATGGTCTTGGCGAACGAGCCCACCGTCTTGCTGTTCGTGGTGCGCTTGCCGCGCAGGATGATCTTCTCGACCCGCTCGCGGCGCAGCTTCTCGTACGCGGCGAAGGCGCTCGGCAGGTCGTCGAAGTCCCGCAGGCAGCGGGCCACCTGGACAGCGCTCTCGGTGGCCATCGAGGCACCCTGACCGGAACTCGGCGACGGCGCGTGCACCGCGTCACCAACCAGCACCATGCGGCCCCGGTACCAGTGCGGGACCGACGGCATGCTCTCGATCGACCCGATCGAGACCAGGGCCTCCGGGCTGGTGTGCTCGACCACCTGCCGGGCCGGCACGTCGTCGGCGAAGGTGGCACGCAACTCGCGCAGCCACTGCGACGCCGCGATCTCGTTGGCCTTCGCGTACGTCATCGGGCGCTTGTCCGGCACGTTGGCGAACCAGGCCGTCCGGCCGTCGGGCTGCACCCAGTACCCGAAGAACGCCTTCTTGCCGAAGACGAAGTACATCGAGTCCGGATCGGCGTCCGGCACCGCGTAGTCGGCGGCGGCGCCGAAGTTGAGCAGCGGCATCACCTCGGGGCGCGGCGCGTTCGGGTCGATCAGCGTACGCACGCGGGAGCGCACCCCGTCGCAGCCGACCAGCACGTCGCCGGTGGCGGTGGTGCCGTCCTCGAAGTGGGCCACGACCCCGTCCGCGGTCTCCTGGGCGTCGACCAGGCGCTTGCCGTACTCGATGCGCACGCCCTGGGCCTCCGCCCGGTCGTGCAGCACCCGGGAGAGCTCGTCCCGCCACAGACCGAGCGTGGTCGGCTGGACCGAGACGTGCGGGAACTCGCCGATGCGCACCCCGTAGCCGTCGCTGACCACCGTGCGGTTCATCGGGAGGCCGATGGACCGGACGGCGTCGTCGGCGCCGACCAGGCGCATCGCCTCCACTCCGTTGGGGGCGAGCGTCAGCGTGACACCGATGCCGTCGGCCACCGAGGGGTAGGCCTCGTAGACCGTTGCCTCGATGCCGGCCTTGCGCAGCGCCATCGCGGCCACCGGGCCGGCGACGCCGCCCCCGATGACCAGCGCCCTCTTCGCGGCTGTCATGTACGACTCCCCATGGTCTCCGGCCAGGACTTCAGGTAACCCGGCGCTGTGAACGACTGGTTCCGGTGCGTGACTTCACGATGACATCAGATGTGACGTCAGTCAAGAAAATATTGACGTCTACATGACGTCATTGAGATGTCGGGGCGGGATGCGGCCGGCACCCGCACACCCGGCGCGGCCGTCATGCCCGACCGCCCATGGCCTCCTGCCAGGACTTCACGTAGCCCGGCGCGGTGAGCGACTGGATCAACTCCGTGACGAACGCGCTCTCCGCTTCCATCAGCGCCAGTGCGTACCGCTCCTCGACCAGGAAGTACCACTCGACGCCGCGGGTGAGAGCGTCCTCGGTGGCCGCCCGACTCTCGTCGATCTTGACAGTCAGCGCCGCCAGCCGCTTCCGCAGCACCTCGACGACGTCGTCGGGCGGGAGCAGACTCAGCAGCGACAGCGCGACGGCGAAGTGCGGGTACTCCTCCCGCGGCTGCGCCAGCAGTGCGCGCAGCCAGTCGTGGAACTCGTGACGCCCCTCGTCGGTGATCTCGTAGACCGTGCGTTCCGGCCGCTGGCCGTCGCGCACCGTCTCCCGCTCGACGATGAAGCCCGCCCTGGTGAGCTGCTCGACCACCATGTAGAGCGAGCTCCGGGTGAACTTGATGTGTCGGTCCTTGCCGCTCTGCTGGAGCCGGCGCCCCAGCTCGTAGGGGTGCATCGGCTCCAGGAGCAGCCAGGCGAGAACGGCCAGCGCCAACGGGTTGGGCACGCGACGACGTCGCTCCACTGAGCACTCCTAAAGGTCGATGTCGACTATCCAGGATCGACCATTCGATGTCAACCAATCGCGGTCGTCGGGATGCGGACAGTGATCGACAGTCTGCGGCCGGCCGGCGGACGCCGGCTCGACCCCCGTCCGCACCACGCACGACCGCTCGGCCGGCGCCCGGACCGCGCCGACGAAACGCGAGCCCGGGTCCAGCGACGCTCGATCCGGGCGCGACACGGCTGCCCGACGCTACGGCCGGACCCGAAGTGACCGGCCCACCGCGCCGGACCTTCGAGGGCAGCCCCAGGCCCCATTCGCCCGAGCCGGAGGTGACCTCCCATGGTGGACACGACCAGGTCCCCCGCCGCGGCGGCCGTCGCGCCGCCCCGCACCGACCCGACCGACCGACTGTTCACCAGCGGATGGTTCCGCAGCCTGTTCGTGGCCGAGCTGTGGGAGCGGTTCGGCTTCTACGGCATGCAGGCCGTCCTGGTGCTGTACGCGGTCGCCCCGACCGACCAGGGCGGGCTGGGCCTGAGCGCGGGCAGCGGCGCCGCCCTGTTCGGCGCCTTCATCGGCATCACGTTCATGTTCGCGCTGCCCGGTGGCTGGCTCGCCGACCGGGTGCTGGGCCAGCAGCGCGCCATGGTGGCCGGGCTCGCCCTGATCTCCCTCGGCTGCTTCACCCTCGCGCTGCCGCCGTCCCCGCTGACCCTGTTCGGCCTGCTGTTCATCTCCGCCGGCTTCGGACTGTTCAAGCCCAACCACCAAGCGCTGGTCAACATGCTCGCCGGCACCCCGGGGCGGCGCGAGGCCACGCTGGCCGCGTTCTTCGTCGGCATCCAGGCGATCGGCCTGCTGGCACCGCTGGTCGTCGGCGGGATCGGTGAGCGGGTGAGCTGGCGGCTCGCCTTCGCCACGATCGGCGCCGTCGTCGCGGTCGGCGTGCTCACCACGGCCGCCGGACGACGCGCCCTCGGCGCGGCGGGCGCCCAGCGGGCCCGCCCGCTGTCCCCGGCCGAACGCCGGACCCTGCTGCACCGCCTGCTCCCGGTCGTCGGCGTGCTCGTGCTGCTGCTGGTCGTCGGCCTGAGCGCCGGCGTGGTCCCGCCGCAGGCCGCGCTCGGGATCGTCGGCCTGCTGCTCATCGCCGCGCCGTGGGGCGCGTACCGGCGGCTGCGCCGCAACCCGGAGCTGACCGGGAACGACCGGTGGCGCCTGTCGGTGATGCTGCGGCTGATGCTGGCCGCCACCATCTTCTGGCTGCTGGCCGGGCAGGACGGCTCGGTGCTGACCCTGTTCGCCAAGGACTCCACCGACCGCACCGTCCTCGGCTTCACCTTCCCGGCGAGCTGGTTGCAGGGCGCCACCCCGCTGTTCATGCTGCTGCTCGCGCCGCTGATCGCCTGGCAGCTGACCCGGCTCGGCGCGCGGGTCGCCGTACCCGACAAGTTCGCCTTCGGTCTCCTGCTCGCCGGGGTCAGCTTCCTGGTGATGACCGCGGCGTCGGCGCTCGCGGCCGGCGGCGACCGGGTCTCGCCGCTCTGGCTGCTCTCGGTCTACCTGCTGCACGCCCTCGGCGAGATCGTGGTGGCCGCGGTCAGCATCAGCGCCATCGCCGACCTCGTCCCGCGGGCCTTCCTGGGCCAGGCGATCGGCGTCTACTGGCTCTTCGCCGCGCTGGGCGGCGGCCTGAGCGCCCAGGTGGGCGCGCTGATCGACGTGCTCTCCGGGCCGGTGTACTACCTCTCGCTCGCCGTGGTCGCGCTCGCGATCGGCGCCCTGTTCGTGGCCTTCCGCCGCCGGCTCAACGCGCCGTTCGTCGACGACGCGCCGCGCCCGGCCGCGCCGGTGCCGGCGCCGCGCGCCGCCCGCCCCGCGGGCCAGCAGTGACGGGCGGCCCGAGCGAACCTCCACGGAGTCTCGACGTCCAGCCGCAAACCTTGGAGCCGGCCCGGACCGGGCCGGCCGGGCACGGAAGGGGTCAGTGGTGACGAAGATCAACCTCGATGACGTACGGCGTCTGCTGCGCGAGAGCGCCGGCGTCGACGAGTCGATCGACCTCGACGGCGACGTCGGGGACCTGGAGTTCCAGGACCTGGGGTACGACTCGCTCGCGGTGCTGGAGCTGACCGCCCGCATCGAGCAGGAGTACGGGGTGAAGGTCCGCGAGGACGACGTGACGGAGCTGACCACCCCGGCCCGCCTCGTCGACTACGTCAACCGGCACGTGGTGGTGCCGTGACGGTGACCGTACGGCCGGTCGGCCCCGGATCCGGTGGGTCGACGTGACACCCCTGCTGGTGGCCATCGCCCTGGTGGCCAACGGCGTGGCGGTGGGGGTCATGGTCTCCACCGTCATCGGCCTGGCACCGATGACGCTGGCCGTGCCGTACCAGACGTACGTCGGGACCGTGCAGTTCCTCTGGAAGCGGTACGACCCGCTCATGCCGGCACTGAACGCGGCGGCCTGCGTCCTGGACCTGGTGCTCGTCGCCACCGTCGACGACCCCACCGGCCGGGCGCTGTTCGGCACCGCCGGCGCCCTGCTGGTGGTGGTCATGGCGATCTCGGTCGTGAAGAACGTGCCGATCAACCGGTACGTCATGTCGCTCGACCCGCAACGCCCGCCCGCCGACTGGGCGCGGGCGGACCCGCGGGTCCGCTGGCGGAACTGGAACCTGCTGCGCACGGCGCTGGCCGTGCTGGCGTTCGTCGTGAACGTGAGCGCCGTGGCGGTGCTGCTCGGCGCCACGGCGAACCCCTGAAACCCTCGGAAGGAGACACCGTGGACGTTGCCGGGAAGAAAGTGCTGGTGACCGGCGGCAGCCGGGGCATCGGGCGGGCGATCGTACTGTCCTTCGCCCGCGCCGGAGCCGACGTCGTGACCTGCTACCGGACGGAGAGCGAGGCGGTCGGCAGCCTCGTCGAGGAACTCAAGGCCACCCCCGGCACGCACCACGTGGTCCGGGCCGACGTCACCAAGGCCGAGGACGTCGCCGCGCTGGTCGAGGAGGCCCGGCTGCGGTTCGGGCGCCTCGACGCGGTGGTCAACAACGCGGGCGTGATCAGCCACGTGCCGTTCGCCAAGCTCCCCCTGGACGAGTTCCGGTCGGTGGTCGACAGCAACCTGACCGCCGCCGCCCGGGTGATCCAGGCGGCGCTGCCGCTGCTCGGCGCGGGCGCGTCGGTGGTCAACGTCGGCTCCCGGGTGGCGACCGTCGGCATCCCGCTGCGCGCCCACTACACCGCCGCCAAGTCCGGCCTGATCGGGCTCACCCGCTCGCTCGCCAAGGAGCTGGGCCCCCAGGGCGTCCGGGTCAACGTGGTGGCCCCCGGCCCGGTGCAGACCGAGGCCGAGACGCCGCCGGCGGTGCTGGAGCGCTACAAGAACCTGATCCCGCTCGGCCGCCTCGGCGAGGCCGACGAGATCGCCTCCGTGGTCCGGTTCCTCGCCAGCGACAGCGCGAGCTTCGTCAACGGCGAGACCATCAACGTCGACGGGGGGATCTGATGGCCGCCGACGAGGACCGGTCGGAGGTCTTCCGCGTCATGCTGCGGATGCACATCCACCCCGGCATGGAACGGGAGTTCGAGCAGACCTGGCACAAGGTCGGCAGCACCATCGTCCAGCACCCCGCGAACCTCGGGCACTGGCTGTCCCGCAGCGCCGAGGAGGAGTCGGTCTACTACGTGGTCAGCGACTGGGTCGACGAGCCGCGCTTCCGCGAGTTCGAGCACAGCGAGGCGCACGTGCAGCACCGCACCAAGCTGCACCCGTACCGGTCCGGAGGGTCGATGACGACCATGCGCGTCGTGTACGGGATGACCGGCGCGGCGGCGGCCCGGTGAGCCGGGCCGTCCCCACCACGGCACGACGAAGGGAGGCACCGACGTGGGTTCGCTCGCCGCGAAACGGATCCTGATCACCGGTGGTACGCGCGGCATCGGCCGCACCACCGCGCTGGCCGCCGCCCGGGCCGGCGCGCGCCTGGTGGTGTGCTACGGCCACGACCGCGAGCACGCCGAGGAGTTCGCCCGGGAGCTGGAGAAGGAGGGCGCCGGCCACCGGGTCGTCCAGGCGGACGTCACCGACGAGCAGGACGTCACCCGCCTGGTGGAGGTCTGCCGGGAGACGCTCGGCGGCCTGGACGCCGTGGTGAACAACGCCGGGGTCGACGGGCGGGCGTCCCTGGAGGAGCTGACGCCCGAGGAGTGGGCACGGGTGGTCGACATCAACCTGACCGCCGCGTTCCTGGTGACGAAGGCGGCGCTGCCGCTGATCGTCGACGGCGGTTCGGTCGTCCTCGTCGGCGCGTCGGCCGCGCTGCGCGGACGGCCGCACAGCGCCCACTACGCGGCGTCGAAGTCGGCGCTGGTCGGGCTGACCCGCTCGGTGGCCCGGGAGGTCGGCGACCGGGGCGTCCGGGTGAACACGGTGGCCCCGGGTGTGATCGTCACCGAACCCGGCGGCGGGCCACCGCCACCGGTCGCCGAGCTGATCAAGGGGATGACCGCGCTGCGCCGGCTGGGCGAACCCGACGAGGTGGCGGGGCCGGTGCTCTTCCTCGTCGGTGACGAGTCCCGCTACGTCAGCGGGAGCATCCTGCACGTGGACGGAGGAATCTGATGCCGTACGCCGCCATCACCTACCGGGTCAAGCCCGGTCACGAGGACGAGATCGCGGAGATCTTCGCGAACTTCCGGCGGGTGGACTCGCCGGTGCTGCGCGACGAGGACGGCACCGAGGTGGGCGAACTGCTCGGCACCGCGGTGTTCATCCGGGACGACCTGATGGTGCGGGTCATCCACTACCAGGGCGACTTCGCCGCCATCGGCCGGCACATGGCGAAGCAGCAGGGTGTGCACTCGCTGGAGAGCAAGCTCGCCCCGTACCTCGCCGAGCAGCGGGACACGAAGACCACCGAGGGCTTCCAGACGTACTTCCGCAACGCCACCATGCGGTGCATCTCGCAGCTCTCCCGCGAGGAGTACGTCCCGCCACAGCCGAACTGACCGCACCGACGGACGCGGCGGACCGGACGGTTCCGGTCCGCCGCGTCCGCGCGTACGACGAAGGTCCGGCCGCGTACGACGAAGGCCCCGTCCACGACGGACGGGGCCTTCGCTTGCGTCGTCAGCCGGCGAGGCGCAGCCGCTCGGCGTCCTCGACGGCCAGCTCGTCGACCAGGCCGGTGGTGTGCTTCGCGGCCCGGAAGACCGGGTTCGCCACCACCCGGCGGAGGAAGTCGCGAGTGGTGTGCACCCCGCGACCGGTCACCCGGAACTCGGCCAGCGCCCGGTCGACCCGCTCGATCGCCTGGCGCCGGTCCGGCGCCCACACGGTCACCTTGGCGAGCAGCGGGTCGTAGTCGGCGGTGACCCGGAAGCCCGGGAAGCCGTGGGTGTCCACCCGGACGAACGGCCCGCTCGGCGGCAGGAACTCGTCGAGCACCCCGGGCGTGGGCAGGAAGCCCCGCTCCGGGTCCTCGGCGTTGACCCGCACCTCGATGGCCACCCCCCGCGGCTGCACGTCCTCCTGGGTGACCGACAGCCCGTACCCGGCGGCGACCCGCAGCTGCTCGCGGACCAGGTCGATGCCGGTCACCTGCTCGGTGACCGGGTGCTCGACCTGGATCCGGCAGTTGACCTCCATGAAGACGAAGTCGCCGTCGTCGCCGACGAGGAACTCGTACGTGCCGGCGCCGGCGTAGCGCACCTCCCGGGCCGCGTGCACCGCCGCCGCGCGGATCCGGTCGGCCAGCTCGCCGGGCAGGCCCGGCGCCGGTGTCTCCTCGATCAGCTTCTGGCGGCGCCGCTGCACCGAACAGTCGCGCTCCCCGAGGTGGATGACGTCGCCGTTGCCGTCGCCCAGCACCTGGACCTCGACGTGCCGGGCGTTCTCCAGGAACTTCTCCAGGTAGAGGCGGGGGTCGTTGAAGGTCGCCTGGGCGACCGCCCGCAGCCGGGCCCAGGATCGACCGAACTCGCGCGGGTCACGAACCACGGTCATCCCCCGGCCGCCGCCGCCCGCCGTCGCCTTGATGATGACCGGGTACCCGATGAGCGCGGCGACCTCCCGCGCCTCCTCCAGCGAGGCGGGCGAACGGGAACTGCCGGGCAGCACCGGCAGGCCGGCCGCCCGGGCGATCTCGCGGGCCTGCGCCTTGTCCCCGAGGCGGCGCAGCAGCGCGGCCGGCGGGCCGACGAACGTGAGCCCGTTCGCCTCACAGATCTCCGCGAAGTCCGGGTCCTCGGAGAGGAACCCGTAGCCGGGGTGTACCGCCTCGGCACCGCTCTGGAGCGCGGCGGTGACGATGGCGGCGGGGTTCAGGTAGCTGAGCCGGGCCGCCGACGGGCCGATCCGGACGCACCTGTCGGCGTACCGGGCGATGGCCGAGTCGCGGTCGCTGTCGGAGCAGACCGCGACGGTGCGGATGCCCATCTCCCGGCAGGTCCGGGCGACCCGAAGGGCGATCTCGCCCCGGTTCGCGATCAGCACGGTGGAGAACACGTGTCCTACCTCCTGGTCCGCGTCACGGCGCATCCGCCTCCGGGGGCGGCGCCAGTACGAAGAGCACCTCGCCGTACTCGACCGGGGTGCCGTCGGCCACGCGGACCTCGACCACTCGGCCGGGCCGGTCGGCCTCCACCGGGTTCATGAGCTTCATGGCCTCGACGATCGCCACCTGCTGACCCGCCGCCACGTCCTGGCCCACCTCGACGAACGGTGGCGCCCCGGGCCCGGGGGCCCGGTAGAAGGTGCCCACCAGCGGCGCCGCGATGGTGAACGTGCCGTCCGCCGGGGGCGCCTCCCCCGGGTCGCCGGCGGCGGCCGGCGCCGCCACCACGACCGGCGCGCCGGCCGGCGTGTCCGGCCACTCCAGCGCCACCAGCAGCTCGCCGGCCTGCACCCGGACGCTGCGCAACGGCGCCGGGGCGGCCCGGGCCAGCTGGGTCGCCTGCCGGCACAGCTCGTCGATGCCGTGCGAGGTCGTGTCGGTCACCTCGTTGGTCATTGCCACCTCGACTCCTCGGTGCCGAACCGCCGGAACCGTCGCCGGCGGCGGGCCACCAGATCCGTCGCCGCGACGGCGGCGATCTCCTGAAGGGACTCGATCAGCGCGGCACGCAGCGAGTCCGCCGCGGTGACCGGATCCTCGTGCGCGCCGCCGGGCGGCTCGGGCACCACCGCGTCGACGATGCCGTGACGCAGCAGGTCCCGGGAGCCGATCTGCAACGCCGCCGCGGCCCGGGGCGCGGCGGCCGGATCCTTCCAGAGGATCGCGGCGCACCCCTCCGGGCTGATCACCGAGTACATGGCCCCGGCGCAGGCGAGGACGCGGTCGGCGACCGCGAGGGCCAGCGCGCCGCCGCTGCCGCCCTCGCCGGTCACCACCGCGACGACCGGCACCGGCAGCCCCGACATCAGCCGGATCGTCTCGGCGATGGCCCACGCCTGCCCGCGCTCCTCGGCGTCCACCCCGGGATGGGCGCCCGGGGTGTCCACCAGGGTGACGACCGGCAGGCCCAGCTTGGTGGCGAGCCGCATGAGCCGGGCCGCCTTGCGGTAGCCCTCCGGCAGCGCCATGCCGAAGTTGCGCTGGATGCGTTCGGCGGTGTCCCGGCCCTTCTGGCTGCCGATCACGACCACCGGCCGGCCGTCGAGCCGCCCGATCCCGCCGACGATCGCCGGGCAGTCGCCCGAACTCCGGTCGCCGCGCAGTTCCAGGAAGTCGTCGAAGACCTGGGCGATGTAGTCGAGGGTGGTGGGGCGTTGCGGATGCCGCGCCGCCGCCACCACGTCGGCGGCCTCGCGGACGGGCAGCTCGGCGGGGTCGCGGACGAGGCGTACCCGGGTCGGGGCCGCGGCCGACGGGGTGCCCGGCGCGGCGGCGGCCAGCAGCCGGGCGAGGGTCGGACGCAGCGCCGAGCGCGCCACCACCGCGTCGAGCAGGCCACGGGCCAGCAGGAACTCGGCGGTCTGGAAGCCCTCCGGGAGCTCGTGGCCGATCGTCTGCTCGATCACCCGCCGGCCGGCGAAGCCGACGCGGGCGCCGGGCTCGGCGATGACGACGTCGCCGAGCGTCGCGAACGACGCCGCCACCCCGCCGTACGTGGGGTCGGTGACCAGGCAGATCGTGAGGACTCCCGCCTCGTCGAGCTCGGCCATCGCCTGGCTGGTCTTGGCCATCTGCATGAGGGCGAGCGCGCCCTCCTGCATGCGCGCCCCGCCGGAGGCGGTGACCAGCAGCAGCGGGCGGCGGGTGTCGCGGGCGGTCTCGGCGGCGGCGGTGATGGCCGCGCCGACCCCGACGCCGAGGCTGCCGCCGAGGAAGCGGAAGTCCATCACGGCGGCGACCAGCGGGTGGCCCAGCAGGGTCCCGGTCACGCAGGTGACCGCCTCCGCCTGGCCGGTGGCGCGGCGCGCGGCGTGCAGCCGGTCCGGGTACGGGTGGGAGTCCACGAAGCCGAGCGGATCCTCGCGCACCGCCGGTGGTTCCAGCGGCCGGACGGATCCCGGGTCCAGCAGCTGCTCGATGCGTTGACCGGCGGTGAGTCGGCTGTGGTGGCCACAGCCGGGACACACCCGCAGGTCCCGGTCGAAGCGCGGGCCGTAGGTCAGGCCCCGGCAGGTGCCGCAGCTGACCCACTCCGGCGCGGATGAGGGCAGTGTGGAGACGGTCACACCGGAAGCGTGACTCCGGAGCCTCAAGGCGTGTTGGACGCGGGCTGAACCGGGGCCCGGCCACCGGGGCGGACGTCCACCGGCTCTCGAGGACCGGCCGTGATCCTGCTGTGCGGGTGCGGCAGGCCCCACGGGCACGGGCGGCACAGCGCCGCCGGAGAGGGAGGACCGGATGCCGAGCGACCGGGCGGTGGGCCGGGAGCCCACCGACACGTACGACGAGACGATCCCCGTCCTGGTGGTCGGGGGTGGCTACGCCGGCCTCGCGTCGGCGCTGTTCCTCGCCCACCACGGGGTGGCCTCGGTGCTGGTGGACCGGCACCCGGGCATCTCGATCCAGGGCCGCGCGCGGGGGATCAACCAGCGGACGATGGAGCTCTACCGGCCGCTCGGCGTCGAGGACCTGATCCGGCGGGCGGGCCGGCCGTTCGACGACGAGGCGGGCGTGGTCCGCTGCGAGACCCTCAGCGGGGAGTGGACCTGGCTGCTGGCCGACGACACGCGCAAGCCGCTGCCCGAGCTGACCCCGGCCGAGTTCGTGATGGCCGACCAGCGCAGCGTCGAGCCGATCCTGGTCGACGCGGCCCGCGAGCGCGGAGCGGACATCCGCTTCGGCACCCGGTGCGTGTCGGTGGACGCCGACGACGACGGCGTGACAGCGGTGATCGAGGACGTCGCGAGCGGCGACCGCCGTACCGTCCGGTCCCGCTACCTGGTGGCCGCGGACGGCTTCCGTGGGCGGACCCGGGAGGCGGTCGGGATCGACCGCGCCGGGCCGGGGGTCACGCAGCACTGGGTGACGTTCCTGGTCCGGGCCGACCTCACCGGGATCGTCCGCCAGCGGGCGATGTTCTGGATCGTGGTGAACGACGAACTCGGGCTGGGGTCGTTCCTGACCACGTCGGTCCCGGACCAGTGGGCGATGAGCGTGAGCTTCGACCCGGCGCGTACCCCGGTGGAGTCGTTCACCCCGGACCGCTGCCGGGAGCTGGCCCGGTCGTTCCTCGGGACCGACCGGCCGGTGGCGGTGCTCGACGTCGCCGCCTGGGAGGAGGCGGTCGGGGTCGCCGACCGGTTCCGGTCCGGGCGGGTGTTCCTCGTGGGCGACACCGCGCACGTATGGCCGCCGGCCGGCGCGATGGGCGCCAACGCGGCCGTCCAGGACGCCCACAACCTGGCCTGGAAGCTCGCCGGTGTGCTCGGCGGGTGGGCCGGTGGGGGCCTGCTCGACACGTACGAGGCGGAGCGCCGACCGGTGGCGCTCGCCCTGGCCGACATCACCGTCGCGCGGCAGCGGGCCCGCTTCGGCGAGGACCCGGGGACCGAGGACGTCGACGACGTGCTCTGCACGCTCGGGCAGCGGTACCGGTCCACGGCGACGGTCGGTGCGGCGCACGACACGGTGTACGGGCGGGAGCTGGCCACGCGTGCCGAGCCGGGCCTGCGGGCGCCGCACCTCTGGCTGGACCGCGGCGGGCGGCGCATCTCGGTGCACGACCTGTGCCACGACGCGTTCGTGCTGCTGACCGGGAGCGCGGCGGTCCGCTGGGACGGGGTGGGGTCGCTGGTGGCCCGGGAGCTGTCGGTGCCGCTGCGGGCGTACCGGATCGGGTCGGCCGCGGCCGGCGCGGACCTCGTCGACGTCGAGGGCGTCTTCGCGGCCCGGTACGACGCGGCCGGGGCGACGCTGCTGCGCCCGGACGGCCACGTGGCCTGGTGCTGCGGGGACGCGGTGGTCGATCCCGCCGCCGCGCTGCGGGAGGCCTTGCGGACGGTGCTCGGCCGGGCCGGGTGACGCGACGCGGCCCGGCGGGCCAGGCGACGATCCGGTGGGCGGTCCCGCACGCTCACCGGATCAGTACGTGAGGGCCCGCCTCAGTAGGTGGCGGTGACCTCGTAGACGCCGAACGGCCGGGGACCGGGTACACGCTGGTAGTCGCGCAGCGGCGCGGTGGTGTCCCGGTGGGTCGCCCCGGCCTCCCAGGAGCGGAAGGCGTCCAGGCTGGTCCACTCGCTCATCACGACGAACGCGCGGTCGTCGTCGGCGGCGCGGAGCAGCTCGTTGCGCAGCAGGCCGGGGGTTCCGGCCAGATCGCGGCTGATGCGGTGGTACGCGGCCGCCACCGCGTCCGGCTCACCCGAGGGGGCGGCGGCGTAGACCAGGACCCGAACCCGGTGCGGACCGGCCGGTGCGGCGCCCTCCGGCCCGGCCTCGTCGGACGTCGGCCGTGCCACCTGGTCGGACATGCGGGCCACCCCTCCCTCGTACGCCACGGCGTGGCGGCGCCCCCGCCCGGGGCCGCCTGCACAGGACACCCCGACCCGCTGGGGGGCGGCTGAAGCCGGGCTCGGTACGCCCGCGCCGGCGGGGCCGTCCTCGAGGCGTGCTCGACAGCCGCCGGACGCCGGCAGGGGCGGAAAATGGTGGGCTCGGCGCGATTTCCGTCAGGCGGCGCAAAAGGGACAGCATCGATGACGGTTTTTGTCCAGAGTGCCGGTGGAACCACTGATTATGTGCCACCTCATCCGGTCTCCACCGGCCTCGGTTGACAGTTAGTCGACTCTTGCACACCCGCGCGATTAGCACGGAACCTACCCGCGGGAAACGTCAGACAGTTGACCCACGAAACCTTGACCGTGCAGGGGTCACAACTTACAGTCTGTAGCAGTTGCGCCACGGAGCATGTCGATCATGCCGCCGATCGGCCGGACAAGGTGTCTGGGGGTTGATTTACCACCACAATTGCCCAAGATGTCCCGCCTTTCGGACGAGCGTTAACGCCGCACCATTTCCTGGGGGAGCTTAATGGTGTTCCGCATTCTTGGCCCACTGTCCGTTACTCACGAGGACCGGGATATCACCCCGACCGCACCGAAGGTTCGCCAGGTCTTGGCTTTTCTTCTGGTGCGCCGCAACCAAGTCGTGCAGGTCAGCGAATTCGTTGACGAATTATGGGGGGACAATCCGCCGGACAGCGCGATGACAACCCTCCAGACGTACATCTACAAGCTGCGCAAGGACGTCCTGGACCCGTCCGGGCTGGCGCGGCTGCACACCCAGTCCTGCGGCTACCTGCTGGACGTCAACGACGATGAGATCGATGTGTGTCACTTCGAGCGGCTCGCCCAGCAGGGCCGACTCGAACGGGAACGCGGCGACGCGCAACGCGCCAGCGAACTGCTCACCGAGGCCCTCGCGCTCTGGCGTGCCCCGGCCCTGCTCGGCGTCAACGCCGGCGAGATCCTCTCCGCCCACATGACCCGCCTCGAGGAGAACAAGCTGCGGGTGCTCGGCATGCGCATCGAGGCGGACATGCAGCTCGGCCGCTACGAGGAACTGATCAGCGAACTGAAGGAACTGGTCCGCAACTATCCGCTGCACGAGCGGTTCCACGCCAACCTGATGACCGCACTGGACCGGTCGGGCCGGCGGTACGAGGCGTTCGAGGTCTACCGGCGGCTTCGGGAACTGCTCATCGACGAGCTCGGGCTGGAACCGTCCCCGGCCGTCCAGCGGCTGCACCGGTCCCTGCTCAACGCCGAGCCGACGGAGAACCGGCCGGCGCCCCGCCCGGCGGCGTCCGCCGAGCGGGCACCCGCCCGTACGGCGGTGCCCGCGCAGCTGCCACCGGACGTCCCCGACTTCACCGGCCGGGAGGCGGTGGTACGCCAGATCACCGCCGTCCTCGCCGCCGGGCAGGAACACCGCACCGCGCCGGCCGCCGTGTCGATCTGCGGGTTGACCGGTGTCGGCAAGACGACCCTGGCGCTGCACGTCGGGCACCTGGAGAAGGCCCGGTACCCGCACGGGCAGCTCTTCGCCGACCTGCGGGGCTCGTCCCGCAACCCGACCGCGCAGCTGGACGTCCTCGCCGGGTTCCTGCGGGCCCTGGGCGTGCCGGAGCAGCAGATCCCACCCACCGTGGAGGAGCGGAGCAGCCTCTACCGCACCTGGACCAACGGCCGGCGGCTCCTGGTCGTCCTCGACGACGCGGCCAGCGCCTCCCAGATCGCCCCGCTCGTACCGGCGACGTCGGAAAGCGCGGTCGTGGTGACCAGCCGGTGGGGCCTCCAGGTCCTGCCCGGCGTCCAGGTCACCAAGCTCGACGTGATGACCACCGGCGAGGCCGTGGCCCTGCTGCGGGCCATGGTGGGTCCGTCCCGGGTGGACGCCGAGACGGAGGAGGCCGAGCGGATCGCCGACCGGTGCGGCCACCTGCCGCTGGCGCTGCGCTGCGTCGGCGCCCGACTCGCCGCGGCGCCGACGTGGTCGCTGCGGAAGATGGCCAACCTGATCGAGTCCGGGCCGGCCGCCCTCGACCAGCTGCGGTTCGCCGAGTTCGACGTCCGCACCAACTACGACGAGACCTACTACCGGCTGGAGCCGCACGACCGCAGCGCCCTGCGCCTGCTCAGCCTGCTCCCGCCGCCGCACTTCACCGCGGCCACCGCGGCCAACCTGCTCGGCAGCGCCGCCGACGCCGTGGAGACGCAGCTCGGTCGCCTGGTCGCCTGCAACCTGCTGGAGGCGCGGGCGGACGAGGGCGTGGTCCGCTACCAGCTACACCGGCTGACCCGCCTGTACGCGCGGGAACGCCTCAACCACGAGTTCATCGAGCCACGGCTCGGAACGAACGTCTGAGCTCGCGGACGGGTGCCGGAGGTCAGGCTCCACCATCGACCGGCAGTCCCGCCGGTGTGGCACCGTCACCCGCCCGTCCCGTCGCAGCCGCCGCCCGGCCGTCCCGCCGGGCTAAGGGCCCGGCCGTCCCGCCGGGCCCGTCGCGCGCCGGGCCGTCACCTTTGATCGACTCGATGCCGCCGGCATGGCGGTGTCCGGCGCGGTTGACCGCGCTGTGCCGCCGGCACCCGGTCACCGCCCGCCGGCGGTCCGGACGATCTCGCCGTTGACGTTGCCGTTGGCCGCCGAGCCGAGGAAGACCACCAGCCGGGCCACGTCCTCAGCGGTGCTGAGGCGGCCGCTCGGCGTGTCCCGGGCGGCCTGCGCGACCAGCTCCGGGTCGACGTTGTCGAGGCTCTCGGTCAGCGTCCCGCCCGGGGCGACCACGTTCGCCAGCACACCGTCCCGGGTCCACATCAGACCCCGGACGAAGCCGTGCAGCGCCGCCTTGGCGGCGCCGTAGACCTCCGAGCCCGGGTTGCCGTGCAGGGCGGTGACCGAGGAGAGCAGGACCACCCGGCCCCACCCGCGCCGGCGCATCCCGCCGAGCACCTCCCGCACCGTCCACAGGTGGCCCTCCACGTTCTCCCGGAACCGCCCCAGCCACTCCTCCAGCGGCAGGTCCTCGTACCCCGGCAGGTCCTCCGGGTTGATCCACACCCAGGTCTGGGCGTTGGCCACCAGCACGTCGACCCCGCCCCAGCGCTCCTCCACCCGGCGCACCGCCGCCCGTACCGAGGCGGGGTCGGCGAGGTCGTACGGCACCGCGAGCGCCCGCTCCTCCCCGCCCAGCTCCTTGACCACCTGCTCGGCGGCCGCCTCGGAGGTGTGGTACGTGACGGCGACCCGGGCGCCCTCGTCGGCGAAGGCCCGGGCGGTGGCCCGGCCGATCCCCCGGGTCGCCCCGGTCACCAGCACCCGCTTGTCCGTCAGGCCGAGATCCATGGCGTACCCCTCACGACGTCGTCGACCGGCACGGCCGTGCCGGAGGTCACTCTCCGTCGCCGGGCTCGACGGCGGCTCGGGACGGCGCCACCAGGACCGGCGTCTGCTCCAGCGGGGGTCAAGCCGCCCCCGATAGCGTCCGCCGCGACCATCCCGCCTGGACTTGAGGACGGCCGATGCCGCTGCACGACGAACTGCGGGAGATCCGCGATCCGGTGCTGCGCAAGGTGCAGGACCACCCCTTCTGGTCGGGGATCCGGGACGGGTCCCTGCCACCGGCGGCGCTGGCCCACTTCCTCGCGCAGGACACCGGGTACCTGCTCCCGACGTACGCCCGGGCGTTGGCCCGCTGCGCGGCGGCGGCCGACGCCGACGCGCACACGCTGCTGCTCGGCCAGTCGGTGGCCGGCACCCTCGACGCGCGCGACCGGCTGCGCGCCAACAGCGCCGCCCTGGCCGCGACCACCGGTCTGCCGGACACCCTCGGCGACCCGCCCGTCGACCCGGTGACCCGGGCGCACACCGCGTTCCTCACCGCCGCGACCGCCGACTCCTTCGCCGGCGGGGTGGGCGCGCTGCTGCCGATGGTGTGGTTCAACGCCGAGGTCTCCGACCGGCTGCTGCGCGACACCGAGGCCGACTCGCGCTACCGGCCGTGGGTGGAGGCCTACCACCCCGGCGAGTCCTACCGGTACGCCGTGCAGGCCTTCCTCGACATGGCCGACGACATCGGCATGAACGGCACGGTCCGACAGCGGGCCGAACTCATCGAGCAGTTCTCCATCAGCATCCGTTACGAATGGGCATTCGCCGAGTCCTGCACCGCGTCCCTTTCCGACGGCGGGGACCGGCGGCTGCCGTTCGAGGAGTCAACGAGAGAGGGCACGAGATGACTGCCCAGGCCCCGATTCCCTACCCCTTCCCGTGGACCCCGCCGATGGAGGTCCCGGAGTCGCTGCGCGGCCTGCGGGAGCAGGCCCTCGTCGAGGTCCGCCTGCCCAGCGGCGACACCGCCGTGATGGTGACCCGCTACGCCGACGTCCGCAGCCTCTTCGCCGACCCCCGGCTGAGCAAGAACGTCGCCCGCCCCGACGTGGCCCGCATCGCCGCCGACAACGAGCTGTTCGTCGACCCGAAGATCGACGGCGACCCGCCCCACCACACCCGGATGCGCGGCCTGGTCACCCGGGCGTTCACCGCCCGCCGGATCGAGCTGCTCCGCCCGTACGCCCAGCAGGTCACCGACGAGCTGCTGGACGCGATGGCCGCCGGCCCGAAGCCCACCGACCTGAACGAGGCGCTCGCCTTCCCACTGCCGATCCTGGTGATCTGCAAGCTGCTCGGCATCCCGCCGGAGGACCGCAACCGGTTCCGCTCGCTGGTCGACGGCTTCCTGTCGGTCACCAAGCTGCCGCCGGACGAGGTGGAGCGGTGCCGCAGCGAGCTGTGGCAGTACCTGGTCGAGCTGATCGAGTACAAGCGGGCCAACCCCGGCGAGGACGACCTCATCACCAGCCTGATCAAGGTTCGGGACGAGGACGACAACCGGCTGTCCGAGTACGAGCTGCACCACTGGACCCGGAGCCTGCTCATCGCCGGCTACGTGACCACGGCGAGCCAGATCGGCACCGGCACCGCCGTGCTGCTGCACCGGCAGGACCTGGTCAAGGACATCCGGGCGGACTACTCGCTGGTGCCGTCGGCGGTGGAGGAGCTGCTGCGTACGCAGATCATGGGTTCCTCGATCGGCACGCTGCGGTACGCGCTGGAGGACATCGAGCTGTCCGACGGCACGATCCTCAAGAAGGGCTCCAGCGTGCTGCTCTCCGAGGAGTCGGCCAACATGGACGAGACGGTCTTCACCGACCCGTTCACCCTGGACATCCGCCGCCCGGAGAACCACCACATGACCTTCGGCGCGGGCATCCACTACTGCGTCGGGGCGGCGCTGGCCCGGATGGAGCTCCAGGTCGCCACGGAGGCCCTGCTGCGCCGGTTCCCCGACATCCGGCTGGCCGTACCGGCCGCCCGGCTCCCCCGCGCCCTCGGCGGCTTCATGGAGGGCTTCAGCGAGGTCCCGGTGACCTGGTGAACCGCCACGCTCTGGTCACCGGCGCCAACCGGGGCATCGGCCGGGCCGTCGCCGCCGAGCTGCACGCCCGCGGGCTGGCGCTCACGGTGACCGCCCGCGACGCCTCGGCCGCCGCCGGCACGGCGGCCGAGCTGGGTCCCGGCGTACGCGGGCAGCAGCTCGACGTGACCGACCCGGACAGCGTCGGGAAGGCCACCGCCGAGGTCGGACCGGTCGACGTCCTGGTCTGCAACGCCGGCGTGCTGCTCGACGGCGGCACCGGCCCGCTCACCGCCCCGCTCGACCTGGTCGAGGAGACGCTGCGGGTCAACCTGCTGGGCACCTGGCGGGTGCTCCAGGCGTTCGTGCCGGGCATGGTCGAGCGGGGCTGGGGCCGGGTGGTGGTGGTCTCCAGCGGCACCACGGCGGAGTTCGGTGGCGCCCTCTTCCCCGGCGCGCCCGGCTACTCGCTGTCCAAGAGCGGCCTGAACGGCCTCACCACGCTGGTCGCCGGGCAGACCGCCGGCACGGGAGTGCTGGTCAACGCGGTCAACCCCGGGCGGGTCCGGACCCGGATGATGCCGCACATGACGACCCCGCCGGAGGTGCCGGCCCGGTTCATCGCGGACGTGGCCACCCTGCCCGCCGACGGGCCGACCGGACAGTTCCTGACCGAGCGACGCGTCCCGCACTGACGGCGGGCCGCCTGCGACCAAGCGGGACCCACGACCGAGCGGGGCCCTTCGACCAACAGGAGACCGAGCATGCAGATCGACCTGTCCGGCAAGAAGGCGGTGGTCACCGGGGCCGGCGCCGGCATCGGGCTCGCCGTGGTGCGGGCGCTCGCCGCCGCGGGCGCCGACGTGTACGGCGGCGCGCGGACCGTCAGCCCCGAGCTGAAGGAGGCCACCCCGCACACCCTCACCGTGGACCTGGTCACCGAGGAGGGGCCGCAGCTGCTGGTGGAGCGGGCACTCACCGAGTTCGGTGGCATCGACATCCTGGTCAACAACGTCGGCGGCGGCGTCATGCTCGCCCCCGGCTTCCGGGACATCCCCGACGACGTGTGGCGGCAGACGTTCGAGCTGAACGTCATGACGACGATCCGGGCGACCCGGGCGGCGCTGCCGAGCCTCGTCGAGCGCAAGGGCACGGTCGTCAACATCGGCTCGATGAACGGCACGATGGCCGACCCGCGGCTGGCGCACTATTCGGCCGCCAAGGCCGCCGTCGCGAACATCGGCAAGGCGCTGTCGGCGGAGTTCGCCGCCCAGGGCGTACGGGTCAACACCATCTCCCCCGGTCCGGTGAAGACGCGGCTGTGGACGAACCCGCACATCGCCGAGAAGGCGGGGATGACGCCGGACGAGTTCCTGGCGATGGTGCCGAAGATGGCCGGCCTGGCCACCGGCGAGATGATCGAGCCGGAGGAGATCGCCGCGCTGGTGGTCCTGTTCGCCTCGGGCCGGATCCGCAGCGTCACCGGGGTGGACCTGCCGATCGACGCCGGCATGGCACCCCCGTCCCGCTACCAGCGCCCCAACTGACGCCCCAGCGAACGGCCCCCGGCGCCTCTCGGCGCTCGGGGGCCGTTCGCGCGTTAACAAGGGGCCCTTCCTCTACCGCAGGCGATAAGAAGGGGCCCTTCCTTACCTCAAGGCGGTGAGGCGTTCGGCGTGGTGGATCAGGTCGGTGCCGTCGAGGACCGCCTCGGCGGGGCCGACCAGGTTGACCCGGCGGTTGAACGCGCGGCCCAGTTCGAGGTCGTGCAGCACACCGCCGGAGAGGGCCGCCGAGATGAGGTCCTGGCGGGCCATCTCCGCCCTGTCCTCGTCCGGCACCGGCTGGCCGGTGATCCGGTAGATGCGGGCGCGGTCCATCGCCGCCGACTCCCGGTAGACCGCGTCGGCCTCCCGGGCGGTCGCCGCGTCGTACGCCAGGGCCGTCGCCACCGGGTCGCCGGCGCCCACGGCCACCGCCCCGGCGGCGGCGAACGCGTACGTCAGCGCCATCGCCGATCCCCAGCCGTACGCGGGATTGCTCGCGCAGAGCGAGTCGCCGGCCGAGAGCAGGCCGAGGACGACGGGCCGGCCGTCGACCACGTACCGCCGGCGCAGGCTACGGTTGCCCGCCATCACCTGGACGCCCTCGAGCGGGGTGCCGTTGGCCGGGTCCACCCACGGCGCCAGCGCCGGGATCCCCCGGGCCACCGCCTCCCAGATCGTGGTGTGCCGCAGCGCGCGGGCGCTGCGGTTGTCGGGGTGACACTCGAAGGAGAAGGCGTACGTGTCGTGGTCGCCGGGGAAGCCGATGAACCACCCGTCGGCGAACTCCCCGCGCAGGGTGGCCACCGAGGTCCGGGGCAGCTCGCAGGTGTCGGTGAAGCGGAAGTAGCGGCTGTAGTAGACGGTCTCGCAGTCCTGCACCTCGGTCGGCACCCGGATCCCCTCGGCGGCCAGCCAGCGGGACACCGGGGACCGCTGGCCCAGGCAGTCCAGCACGACGTCGGCGGTGAGCACGTCGCCGTCGGCGAGGCGTACCGCGGCGACCCGGGGCCCGGCGCTGGTCCAGTCGAAGCGCAGGCCGTTCGCGACGGCCGGGCAGCGGAACTCGACGCCCGGCTCCTCCTCGGCGGTGAGCCGCAGCGCCAACTCGAAGACGGCCCGCCGCGCCCACACGTTGGTGAACGTGTCGTCGGCGGGCACCCACCGGTCCTCCGGGATGAGCCGCTTGAACAGGTTCATCTCCTCGACGCCGCTCGCCCGCAGCCGGGCCAGGACGTCGGGGGCGTGCCGCAGCAGCAGGTTACGGGCCCGGGCGGAGAAGCCGTGCGGCAGCCGGAACTGCGGCACGCCGCGCCGCGGCCAGTGCAGGAACGGGTCCGCGGTCGGGTCGGCCGGCGGCGGGTCGCGCTCCACCACGGTCACCGGGTGTCCGCGCCGGGCGAGCGCGATCGCGGCGGCCGTGCCGGCGATACCGCCACCGAGAACGAGGACGCGCTGGCTCATCGGCCCTCCCGCCTTCGGCGTACGCGCGGTCACCGGCGCCACCGCACGACGTCGTCGAGCGGCTTGCGGCGCGCCGCGTTCGGCGGCACCGGCATCCGCTTGCTGCGGTCCTCGTGGCCGATCGTGATGATGCCGGTCAGGGACACGTCGCCCGGCAGGTCGACCACGTCGGCGAGCGCGCTCAACTCGTCGGTGTAGACGGAGCTGACGAACCCAGTGCCGAGGCCCTCGTTGATGGCGGCGAGCTGAAGCAGCATGAACAATGCCCCGCAGTCGAACCACCAGAACGGCACCGGCCAGGGGATCTCCGACCAGCCGGGCCGGACGTCCTCGCCGCCGTACCGCTCGTGGTAGGACGCCTCGCGGGTGGCGACGTAGATGTGCACCGGGGCCGACGCGATCCAGCGGGGGAAGCCCAGCTCCACGTAGCGGGCCTCGGCGATGTCGGCGGCCTTCTGCCGCAGACCCGGGTCGGTGACGACGACCAGGCGGTACCCCTGGCTGAAGCCGGCGCTCGGCGCCCGCCGCACCGCCCCCACGATCCGGTGAAGGGCGTCGTCGGCGACGGGCCGGTCGGTGTAGCTGCGCACCATCTGGCGGCGGCGCAGCACGTCGGGAAAGTCCATGGAAACTCCCTCGGGTCAGATCGCGAGCTGCACGTCGTACCGCCGCAGCCACGCGTCGAACTGCAGCACCATCTCGATGTTCATCCGGCTCACCCACTGGTGTGCGATCTCCGAGGGCCGGTCCAGGGTGGCCCGGACCGCGGCGAGGTCGAGCAGCGGCAGCGACGGTGCGGACGGGTCGTTCACCAGTGCCGACAGCTCGTCGCGGAGCATCTCGGCGTACGCCGGATCCTGGGTGACCGGCCACGGGCTCTTGGCACGGTCGAGCACCGAGTGGGGCACCAGGTCGCGGGCGGCCGCGCGGAGCAGGCTCTTCTCGCGGCCGTCGAAGGTCTTGAGCCGCCACGGGGTGTTGTAGAGGTACTCGACGAGGCGGTGGTCGCCGTAGGGAACCCGCAGTTCGAGCGCGTTGGCCATGGCCAGCCGATCGTCGCGGTCGAGCAGCATCGGCAGCCACCAGGTGAGGGTGACGTGGGTGATGCCCCGCATGAGCCGCTCGGTGTCGTCCTCTTCCCCGGTGTACGGCGCCGCCGCCAGGGCCGTCCGGTACTGGTCCCGGTAGTACGTGCCCAGGTCCAGCTTGGCCATGAAGCCCGGGTCGAACAGGCCGCGGCCCTGGCCGCGTGGCGAGCCGGGCTGGAGGTACTCCTTGGCCACCCAGGGGAACATGTCGGCGGCGAGGAGCTGCTGGTCGTACATCCAGCTGTAGCCGCCGAAGATCTCGTCGGCGACCTCACCGCTCAGCGCTACCGTCGAGTGCTCCTTGATCCGGCGCGCGGTCAGGTAGTTCGACGTGTCCATGTCGCCGAGGGTGGTGGGCATGTCCTGCGCCCACAGGACGGCGTCGCGGGCGGCCCGGTCCATCAGGTCCCGGGTGCTGAGCTGGATGCGGACGTGGTCGGCCTCGAGGTGGCGGGCGACCTCGTCGGCGTACACCTCGTCGGGGGTGAAGCGGACGTCGTCGGGCTGGAACCGGGCCGCGTAGTCGTCGAACGTGGTGACGAAAGTGCGGATCCGCTCGCCGTCGAGCTTCCAGCGCCAGTACGCGGCGATCGCCGACACGGCGCTGGAGTCCATCCCGCCGGACAGGGCGGTGCACAGCGGCACCTCCGACTCCAACTCCCGCAGCACGATGTCGTGCAGCAGCTCCCGGACGTGCCCGACGGTGCCGTCCAGGTCGTCGGTGTGCGGCCGGGCCTCCAGCGCCCAGTACCGCCGCTGCGCCATCCCGGCCCGGCTGATCGTGAGCGTGGTGCCGGGCAGCACCGCGCGCAGGTCGCGGAAGACCGACATGCCGGGCCGCTTGGCGGTGGCGAACAGCTCCTGGAGGTTGTCGAGCCCCACCAGCGGCCGCACCAGCGGGTTGGCGAGCAGCGCCTTCGGCTCCGAGCCGAACAGGAGGCCCTCCGGGCGGCGGGCGTAGAAGAGCGGCTTCACGCCGAGCCGGTCCCGGACCAGCACCAGCTCCTGGCGGCGCAGGTCCCAGATCGCGAACGCGAAAATCCCCTCCAGCCGGGCGGCGCACTCCACACCCCACTCCAGGTACGCCCGCAGGACCACCTCGGTGTCGCTGCGGGTACGGAACTCGTGCCCCCGGGCCCGCAGCTCGGTCCGCAACTGCTTGAAGTTGTAGACCTCGCCGTTGTAGACGATCGTGGCGACCTCGCGGCCGTCCTGCTCGACGGTGAGCGGCTGCGCGCCGCCGGCCACGTCGATGATGGCGGTACGGGTGTGCCCGAGAGCGGCGTGCCCCCGGATCCAGACCCCGGAGTCGTCCACCCCGCGGTTGGTCAGGGTGTCCGTCATCGCCCGCAGTGTCGCGCGCTCCCCCGTCAGGTCACGCCCGAAGTCCACCCAGCCGACGATGCCGCACATGCGCATCACCCCTCGCCTCGCGTCCGACTACGCGTGAGCCTGCCGGGCGGCGTTCCACGCCACCTCGACGGCGACTCGACGGGGGATCCCCGGCGACCGACGAGTACGCGGCGGGTCCCGGCAGAGCGAGCGGCTGTGACAGAACCATGACATGACGCGGACGGTTTCCGGACCCGGCGCGGCCATGCTTGCCGGGTGCATCCGCCATCGCCGTATCCGTACGCGACGCCGCTCCTGTCTGCGGTGCGACCGGAACCCGCCGGAAGGCCGCCGACCGGCCGGCTGCTCCGTGCCGCGCTCGGCTACCTGCTCGCGTTCGCGCTGACCGGCGTGGCGTTCGTGTGGACCGCCCCGGGGCAGCGCCTCGACGGCGGGTTGCTGCCCCGGGCCGAACGGGGCGGCGGGTACGAGCAGCCGACCGACCTGGTCGAGCCGGCGAAGGCTGTGCTGGCCTGGTTCGGTGACCCGCTGGTGCTGGGTCTCGGGCTCGGCACGGTGTTGCTGCTGGCTGTGCTGTCCGGTCGGGTGCGGGCCGGGCTGGCGGGGGTGGCCCTGGTCGGCGTCACGGTGCTCGGCGCCGGCCTGGCCAAGCAGGTGATCGTCCGGCCGGACCTCGGCGTGGTGACCTCCACGACGCACAACAGCTTTCCCAGCGGGCATGTCGCGGCGGCGATGGCCCTGCTGCTCGCGCTCCTGCTCGTGCTCCCCGCGCGGGCCCGCTGGTGGTTCGCGCTGCCGGGCGCGGCCGGGGTCTCCACCGTCGCCGCGGCGACGATGATCGCGGGCTGGCACCGCTTCAGCGACGTCGTCGGCGCTGTCCTGCTGGCGGCGGCGCTGTTCTGCCTGGCCGCCGTCACCTCGGCCCGGCCCGGTACCGGAGCCGCGGCCCGACCCGGTACCGGAGCCGCCGCCCCGCTGGCCCAGCCCGGGAAGGACGCCGCCGCCGCGGCGGCCCGGCCCGGTACCCGAGCCGCGACCGGAACAGCCGGTCCGGCCGGTGCCGCACTCGGGCTGCTCGGTCTGCTGGGCGGCCTGCCGCATCTCGCCCCGGCCGTCCCCGGCGGGCTGTTCGTCGCGATCACGGCCGCCGGTGGGCTGGTCGTCCTGGTCGTCGCCGCCGTCCTGGTTCTGGTGGTCCCGGTGGACTTCGGCCCTGGTTGCGGGCGCCCCGGCTCGGCCGCACCGGAACCGGACGCGCGGGCCGGGGGGCGGCGACCGGCGCCGCCGAACATGATCGACAAAGCGACTTCGGCTGGAATGCCATAGTTGATGCCATGTCCCGGGTGCTGTTGATCGAGGACCACCAGACCGTGCGCGACGGCCTCCAGCTGGCGCTGACCCGCCACGGTCACACGGTGGACGCCGTGGCGACCGGCGAGCAGGGCCTGGCCCGGCTGCGTACGGGCGCCGCCGACGTGGTGATCCTCGACCTCATGCTGCCCGGCATGGACGGGTTCGAGGTCTGCCGGCGGATCCGATCCGCCGGCGATCTGCCGATCATCATGCTCACCGCCCGCAACGACGACATGGACGTGGTGGCGGGTCTGGAGGCCGGTGCCGACGACTACGTGGTCAAGCCGGTCCAGCCCCGGGTGCTGGAGGCGCGGATCCGTGCGGTGCTGCGGCGGACCGGCGGCGAGCCGCGCCCCGCTGGTGCGGAGCCGGCGGTGGAGCGGCACGGCGAGTTGACCATCGACCGGGCGGCACTGGTGGTCACCCGGAACGGGTTGCGCGTCGGCCTCGCCCCGACCGAACTGCGCCTGCTGCTCGAACTCTCCGGCACACCCGGTCGCGTGCTGAGCCGCCAGCAACTGCTGGAGGCGGTCTGGGAGCACGGCTACCTCGGCGACTCGCGGCTCGTCGACGCGTGCGTGCAGCGGCTTCGGGCGAAGATCGAGGACGATTCGGCGGCTCCGGTGTACGTGCAGACGGTGCGCGGCTTCGGCTACCGGTTCGGCCCGCTGTGACCCTCGGCAGGCGTGGCCGGAACCCGCGGGCCGACCGGGCAGCGCGGGGAGACTCCCGGTGAATCGACTGTGGCGACCGGCCGGCCTGCGACTCCGGCTCCTGCTCGCCTTCGCGTCGCTCGGCCTGACCACCACGGCGGTGGTCGCCGGCGCCAGCTACGTCCAGGCCCGCGACGTCATCCTGCAACAGGCCCAGGACGCGGCCGTCATCACACTGACGGAGCAGATCGCCCGGATCACGCCGATCCGGAGCCTGCCACCGAGCCAGGCCGACCTGGAGGCGATCGCCGCGGACCTGTCCGACCGTGACGACAGCGCGCTGGTCACGTACCAGGACAGCAGCTCCGGTGACGACCAGCTCTCCGGCGCGCTCTCGCCCGAGCTGCGGGCGGAGGTGAGCGGCGGCCGGGTCGTCTGGCAGCGGCGCGCGGTCAACGGCTACCCGTACCTGGTGATCGGGACGCAGCTGATGGTGGCGCAGGGGGACGGCACCCCGCTCCCCTCCGGCCTGGAGGTCTACCGCCTGCACAGCCTGGAGGCCGAGCAGCGCAGCATCGACCGGCTCGCCACGCTGGCGTGGCTGACCGGTGGGCTGTCGCTGGTGTTCGCCGTCCTGCTGGCGCTGGTAGCGGCTCGAGGTGTGCTGCGGCCGGTCCAGGAACTCGGCCAGGCGGCCCGCCGGCTCGGCGAGGGTGACCTCACCACCCGGCTGACGGTTCGCGGCTCGGACGAGCTCGCCGGCGTCGCGCGGACCTTCAACCACACCGCGGAACGGCTGCAACGGCAGGTCGGGGAGCTGCGCCGGATGGAGGCGGACGCCCGGCGCTTCGTGGCCGACGTCTCGCACGAACTGCGTACGCCCCTCGCGGCGATGACCGCGGTGACCGACGTGCTGGACGAGGAGGCGCCCCGGCTGCCCGGGGACGCCGGACGCGCCGCGCGGCTGGTCAGCCAGGAGACGCAGAACCTGGCCCGGCTCGTGAACGACCTCATCGAGGTGACCCGGTTCGACTCCGGCACCGCGGCGCTCGCCCTGGACGACGTCGACGTGGCCGCGGCGGTCCGGGCGACGCTGCGCGCCCGCGGCTGGACCGACCAGGTGGTGAGCGACCTGCCGCCGGGCACGCTGGCGCGGCTCGACCCGCGCCGGCTGGACGTGATCCTGGCCAACCTGGTCGGCAACGCGCTGCGGCACGGCGCCCCGCCGGTGTCGGTCCGGCTGCGGGCCGAGCCGGACTGGGTCGTCCTGTCGGTCGGTGACCGCGGCCCGGGTCTGCACCCGCACGTGCTGCCGCACGTCTTCGACCGGTTCTACAAGGCGGACAGCGCGCGGAGCCGGTCCGAGGGCAGTGGGCTCGGCCTCGCCATCGCGTGGGAGAACGCCCGGCTGCACCGGGCGGGTGCCGATCGGGGCAGCCTGGTGGCCGGCAACGAGCCGGCCGGGGGTGCGGTGTTCACGCTCCGCCTGCCGCGTTGCTCGGTGGGCTCGGCACCGCCCGCAGCCCGTTCCCAAGCCGCCGGGGGACGACCGTGATTCGTCTCCGGCGGCGCGCACTCCTCGTCGCCCTTGCCGTGCTGGTGGCTCTCGCCGCCGGTTGCGGCGTACGCCCGAGCGGTGTCATCACCGGCGGTCCGGCCCCGGTGGGGCCGGCCCGGGGAACCGGCCTCTTCTTCGTGTCGGAGCAGCGGCTCACGCTGGTGCTGCGTCCGGTTCCGCCACCCGGGTCGGTCGACAAGGCTCTCGCCCTGCTTTTCGCCGGCCCGGATCCCGCCGAGCAGAAGCAGGGCTACACCAGCGAAATCCCGGCGGACGTCGGGTTGGGGTCGCTGTCGACCCCGGGCGGGGCGGGTACCACGGTGACGCTCACCGGCGGCGTGACGGCGTTGTCGGCCACGGCGGTCGACCAGATCGTGTGCACCGTGCGGTACGCCGCGCCGGAGAGCATGCCGACGGCGGTCACACTGGCCGGCCCGGACGGGAGTCGTGGGCCGTTGACCTGCGCTCACCCGGTCGTCGTCCCCTTCGAGCGCTGACCGGTTTCACGGTACGGCGACGGTGCTGCGGGCACCGGCGATCAGGATGTCGAGCAGGTCCGGGAAGGTGATGCCGGCACGTGCCCAGATCCGCGGGAACTGCGAGGCGCTGGTGAAGCCGGGGAACGTGTTGACCTCGTTGACCACCGGCTCGCCCGGGTCGCCGTCCCAGCCCCCGCCGCCCCGACCCTCGCCGTCCCGACCCTCGCCGTCCGTGTCCTCGGCGGGTGCGGTGCCGAGGCCCGGCCGGGGCTCGGGGAGGAAGAGATCCACCCGGAGCAGCCCCCGGCAACCGAGCGCGTGGAACGCCCGGACCGCGCGATCCTGCACCAGCCGGGTGGTGGCGGGATCGAGCGCGGCGGGGATCTGGAAGACGGCGCCACCGTCGTACTTGGCCGCGTAGTCGAAGAACGCGGACGTCGGCGGAACGGTGATCTCCAGGGGCGGACCCGCCTCGACCCGCCCGTCCGGGTGCTGGAGGACGGCGACGTCCACCTCGCGTCCGGGTACCGCCCGTTCCACGAGGACCTTCGCGTCGGCGTCGCGGGCCAGCAGGAGCGCGGCCGGCAACTGCCACCACTCGTCGACGCGGGAGACCCCGATGCTGGATCCGGCCCGGGCCGGTTTGACGAAGACCGGCAGCCCCAGCCTGCGCTGGTCGGCCCGGGACGGGAACTCGCCCGGCCCCAGGGTGATCCCGTCCGCCACCCGCAGGCCCTCGGCGCTGATCAGCTTCTTGGTGACCGCCTTGTCCATGCCGGCCGCGCTGGCGAAGACCCCGTTGCCGACGTACGGGACGTCCAGCCACTCCAGCATCGACTGGACGGTGCCGTCCTCGCCGTAGGGGCCGTGCAATGCCGGGAACACCACGTCCTGTGCGGCGAGCACGCCCAGGGCCGCTGGCAGGGTGGCCGGCTCGCCGTCGACCTGCCAGCGGCCGTCCCGGCCGATGAGGATCTCGGTGACGAGGTAGGCGTCCCGGTCGAGGTGGGCGAGGATGCTCGCCGCCGACCGTCGGGACACCTCGTGCTCACTGCTGCGACCGCCGTACAGGATCGCCAGCCGGATGCTCATGCCCTTGTTCCGTTTCTCTCCGTGCCGCGTACGCCGATCGGCCCGCTGCGCTCGCTCATGGGGTTGCCATCTCCGGGTGCCGGTACCGGCGGGCCACCCGCGCCCCGACGCCGGTCAAGATCTCGTGCGGGCTGGTCCCGGCCCACGCCGCCCATTCCGGGACCGTCGGCCAGCAGCCGGCGGTCGCGTCCGCTCCCGGACCGGGGCCGAACACCACCACCCGGTCCCCGATCGCCACGGGCAGGTCGCCGACGTCGACCACGCACTGGTCCATGGCGATCCGCCCGACGATGGGCCGCCGCGCCCCGCCCAGCCACACGCGGGCGCGCCCCTGCGCCGTCCGGGGCAGACCGTCGGCGAAGCCGACCGGCAGGAGCGCCAGGGTGGTCGGGCGCCGCGTCACGTGGTCGGGACCGTAGGACACGCCGGTGCCGGCCGGTACCCGCTTCACGTTCACCACCGTCGTGCGCAGGGTCATCGCGGCCCGCAGCCGGTACCCGCCGGGTCCCGCCGCGCCGAACGGGTCCACGCCGTACAGGGCCACACCGACCCGGCAGAGGTCGTACCGGGTCGCGGGGGCCGCCAGCGCCCCCGCTGAGTTCGCCAGGTGCACCAGATCCGGTCGTAGCCCGGCGCTCCGGGCGATCCCGAGCGCCTCCTCGAAGAGCGCCACCTGGCGGACGACGCGCGGCCCGTCCGGCGTCTCGGCGTCGGCCAGGTGCGACCAGACCCCCCGGACGCGGACGCTTCCCTCCACCTCGTACTTGCGGGACCAGCTGACCAGATCGGGCCAGTCGTGGCCGGCGGCGCCGTTGCGGGACAGCCCGGTGTCGGCCTTGAGCTGGACGGTCGCCGGCCGGCCGGACCGGACGGCGGCCTCGGCCACCGCGTGCAGGTGCGGCACGGTCGAGACGCCCAGATCCACCGCCGCGGCGATCAGCCCGGCGAAGTCGTCGTCCGGCCGGTGCAGCCAGGTCAGGACGGGCGCGGCGATGCCGGCCGCGCGCAGGGCGAGCGCCTCGGCGGTCGAGGTCACCCCGAGCCAGCGCGCGCCGGCCGCCAGCGCGGCACGGGCCACCGGCACGGCACCGTGCCCGAACCCGTCGGCCTTGACCACCGCCATCAGATCGGTGCCGGCGACCGCGGTGACCGTACGCACGTTGTCCGCGACGGCGGCCAGGTCGACCTCGGCCTCGGCCAGCGCGTTCACCGCTGCCGCCCCGGCGGGGAGACGCGGCGGGCGGAGACGGCGAAGAGCAGCGGCCCGCGCAGCGGCGGCAACCACCGCGCGCGGGGCGGTGGGCCGACGCTGCCGGGCCGTACGGGCAGCAGCGGCTGGCAGGTCACCCGGGTGAAACTGCCACCGCCATGTCCGTACGTGGTCCGCGGATTGTCACGAGCAGGTAATAGCCCGCGCCGAAGCTGCCCTAGAGTTCCTGGACCGGACGCGACAGCAGGCAGAACTCGTTGCCTTCGGGGTCAGCGAGCACGATCCAGCTCGCGTCGGCGGGCTGGCCGACGTCGACCCGTCGCGCACCGAGGGTGAGCAACCGGTCAAGCTCCGCCGCGGTGGACACGCCGTCCGCTCGCAGGTCGAAATGCAACCGGTTCTTGATCACCTTGCCCTCCGGCACAGCCGCCACGTCGATCATCGGCCAGGAACGGTCGGACGCCGCGATGGTGATCACCTCAGCGTCCTCGTCAACGACCTGCCAGCCGAGCACCGCGCAACAGAAGTCGGCGATCAGTCGTGGTCGGACGGCGTCGATGGCGATGACGGCAAGACGGCTCGGCATGCCGGCATTCTCACCCGCGACGACGCACAAGCCCAGCGCGGCCATCGCCGCGACACAACCACGGCGGCAGCATCCTCCAGCGGCAGGGCCGTCGTCACTTGTGGTTGAGGCGCCCTGCGACACCTGTTGGCCACGTCCGTCGCGCAGCGGGCATCGATCCAGGGCCAAGGAGCGGTACGGTCGGTTGCGGCGACCCCCGCACAGACATCGGCGGAGGCCGCGGCCCAGACACCTACCTGGGAGCAGTGCGATGGCACCGTCGGTGGATCCCCGCTTCGGCGTAGCGCTACGCGAGCTTCGTGAACGACGCGGGTTGTCTCTGCGTTCCCTGGGCCAGCTTGCCCACCGGAGCAAGAGCCACCTGCACGAGTTGGAGGTGGGACTCAAGGCTCCCACCCTCGACACCGCTCGCCACCTGGATGAGGTGCTCGACGCGGGCGGTGCGCTGGCTCGCCTTGTCGAGGTGCCGGTCGACCACGCCGCCGAGGCCGCCGAGCTGCGTTCGCGAGTCGCCGCAAGTGATGTCAGCAAGGACGTGATAGACCGCATCGAGCAGGGCGTTGACGACCTCGCCAGCGCCTACCCGACTGCGGCACCCGCCGACCTGCTGCCGCTGGTACGACGGCACCTCACCTACGTGGTGCGTCTGCTCGACGGGCGCGTCACGCTCGCCCAGCAGCGCCGCCTCCTGGTCGCCGGCGGCTGGCTGGCGGTGCTACGGGCCACCGTTCACATCGACCTGCAACAACGAGCAGCGGCGAGGGCACATCTCAGGGCGGCCCTCGACCTTGCCCATCACGCCGAACACGCTGAGATCCGGGGATGGTGCCTGGAGACGCGGGCTTGGGATGTGCTGACCCAGGGCGACTACCGAAAGGCGCTCGACCATTCCCTTCAGGCCCAACAGGTCGCCCCGAAGGGCAGCTCCGCCCGTATCCAGGCCACCGCGCAGGAGGCGCGCGCATGGGCGCGGACGGGTGACGTTCGTGCGACGCGGCACGCCCTGGAGCGGGTGGAGCGGCTGACCGCGAACTTGCCGGTTCCCGAGCGCGCGGAGCACCACTATCGCTACGACCCGGCAAAGGCCGCCGCCTACACGGCGACGACGTTGGCGTGGGCGGGCGATCCCGGTGCCGAGCAGGTCGCTCGGTCCGTACTCGCCGATCTGGACCCGGACGGCGACGGTGGGGCACGACCCCGCCGGTCCGCGTCGGCGCGCCTGGACCTGGGCCTTGCCCTCGTCGCCGCAGGCCAGCTCGACGAGGCGACCGCCCTGGGCGCGGAGGCTGTCGCGTCCGGGCGGGTCGTGCCCTCGAACTGGTGGCGGGCGGCCGAACTGTTGGCGAAGGTGGAACAGGCCGGCGTGCCGGAGGCGGCGGCGCTACGCGAGCTGTGCACCGAGTACGCGCCGCGTCGTCAGCCAACAGCGGACGGAACAGCCCGTTAGCGGACGGTCACGGCCTGGATCGACGCCCGAAGTGGGGTGACGCTGTCCTTCTTGGACGAGGGCGCGGAAAGCAGGATGCCATCCGTCGGCGGATCCGCGCCCTCCGAACGGAGGGAGCAGAAACCGTGAAGGCGATCATCAGGCTGCTGCGTCGGCTCGCCAGGCGGCTCTCTCCGTTCGCGTCGCTTACCTTCAGCACCGGACAGCGCATCCAGGCAGGTGAGCAGGAGGCAGCCCGACAGCGCTTGCTGAGACAGGCACGCGATACGTCGGGCCATTCCGGGGTGGACGGTGCCCCGGCCGATCGCACGCCGCCAGCATGATCCGTGGAGCGGGGCGAGTGACCACGCACGGGCCGGTGCTGCCGGTCTGGAGTTGCGGTGGCTGCGGCGCTCCGTAGCCGTGCCCGACCCGGCGGCAGGAGCTGCGGGCGGAGTACGCGGACGCTCCGGTGTCCCTGGCCCTGTACCTGGGGGCACAACTCGTTCGCGCCACCGAGGACCTGACCTGGGCGCCCGCCGGCATACTGCACCGCCGCTTCCTCGGCTGGGTGCGGTGAGCATCCTGCGGCCCGGGGACGAGAAGTTCCACTACAGCGACGGCTCACACAAGTGGATCCCGCCCGATCTGAACGCCACCCACACCGGACGCCGCGCCCGCACTTTCAGGGAAAGAGTGGCCTCCGGGCGTGCGGAGGCCACTCTTTCCGTGAATCTGCGCGGATCTTGGGGGAGGCCCAGCGACGTGCGCGCGCTCCCTTGCGCCCCCTGGCGAAGAACCGGGTGGCCGGCTGCTGCCGTACTGTCGCACGATGACCGACGGGAATCGGGTACGGCAGCTGCGGCTGGTCGTGGAGGCCGAGGACTACGCCGAGGCGGTGGCGTTCTACCGGGACGTGTTGGGCCTGCCGGAGCAGGCGGCTTTCGAAGGTGAGGGCGACGCCCGCGTGGTGATCCTCGATGCCGGCCGAGCCACGTTGGAGATCGCCAACCCGGCGCAGAAGCGGATGATCGACGATGTGGAGGTGGGCCGTCAGATCGCGCCCCGCATCCGCGTCGCGTTCGAGGTCGACGACACCGCGGCACGTACGCGGGAGGCGACCGAAGCCGGTGCCACCGAGCTCGCCCCGCCCAGGGTCACGCCGTGGCGCTCGCTCAACGCCCGCCTGCAGGCGCCGGCCGGACTGCAGATCACCCTGTTCCAGGAGTTGGAGCCGCTGGCCGAGCGGGAAACCCGCCCCGGCTTCGGCACCGGAGCCGCACGTCACGCCGACGAGACGACCTGACGTCTCGGTCGAGGCCGCCTCAGTCGTGGTCGGAATGCGGCGGGGTGCCGGGGGTCTGGCCGGGCTCCATGACGACGAACTGGCCCATCATGCCCTTGTCCTCGTGCAGCAGCAGGTGGCAGTGGTACATGAACGGGACGTTGCGGTCGGCGTACTCGCTGAACCGCACCGCCAGCCGCATCGGCACCTCGGGGGTGGTGTAGACGGTGTCCTTCCAGCCGGCCAGCTCGGGCGGCGGCGCCTGCCCGTTCACCGAGAGCACCTGGAACTGGGTCCCGTGCACGTGGAAGTTGTGCGGCTTCGGGAACGGGCTGATGACCTCCCACACCTCGGTGGTGCCCCTGGTGACTCCGAAGTCGATGCGGTTCATGTCCATCGTCAGGCCGTTGATCTGGCTGGTGCCGGCCAGTTCGAAGCGGCGGGCGGCCGGCGCGGCGGCGTCCACGCCGAGGCGGGGCGGGTCGGCGAGGGTGGCGGCCGGCTCGGGCGACGGGCTGAGCTGGTCGGCCGCGCGGAGTTCGAGGACGTCGAACCGGTCGTCGCCGCCGGTGATCCGGCTGTTGATCGGGTCGAGGCCGAGCGCCGGTGGGTAGCTGCGCAGCACGATCCGCTCCCCCGCCCGTACGGTGACCACGATCTCGGCCCGCTCGCCCGGGGAGAGCTGGACCCGCTCGGTGGTGTGCGGGGCGGGCAGCAGACCGCCGTCGGTGCCGACCAGCGCGAACGGCCGGTCGTCGGAGAGCCCGAAGTTGTAGACACGGGCCGGGGAGGCGTTGACCAGGCGCAGCCGCACCCGCTCGGTCGTCACCGTGAGGTACGGCCCGACGGTGCCGTTCACCAGCAGCGTGTCACCGAGGATGCCGACGTCGGCGATCCGCGAGTAGCCCTCGTCAAGCTGGTTGTCGTCGTCGAGGTTGACGTCCTGCACGACCACCGGGACGTCGTCGACGCCGTACCGGGTGGGCAGCCGGGCAGCCGCCGCAGCGGGCTCGTCCACGATGAACAGGCCGGCCATGCCCCGGTAGACGTGGTGGGCGGTGCGGCCGTGCGGGTGCGGGTGGTACCACAGCGTCGCGGCCGGCTGGTCGATCTTCCAGGTCGGTGACCAGGTGGCGCCCGACCTGATCGGCTGGTGTGGGCCACCGTCCATCGGGGCCGGCAGGTGCATGCCGTGCCAGTGGACGGTGGTGGTCTCGGGCAGGTCGTTGCGGACGTTGACGAGCACCGTCTCCCCGCGGGTCGCCCGCAGGGTCGGGCCGAGGTGCCCGCTGTCGAAGCCCCACGTGCTGGTCGCCCGACCCGCCCGGAACTGGCGTTCACCGGCGCCGGCGGTCAGGTCGAACACGCGTCGCCCGCCCTCCTGACGGCCGGTGAGCAGCGGCGGGATGGCGAGCTCGTTGAGGAAGTCGACCTCGCCGACGGTGTCGACGTCGCTGACCGCGTACCAGATGCCGAAGCCGGCACCCCCCACGGCCAGGACGGCCGGCACGCCGATCAGGCCCGCCTTCAGGATGCGGCGCCGGGTGGACCGGCGGCGGCCCGTGGTCTGGGCCGGTGGGGTCGCCTGGGCGGGGGTGTCCTGCGGGGAACTCGCCAGCAACGGTGTCTCCATCGTGAGGCGGCCGAGGGGCCGGGGACAGGGCCGGACGGGCGCGGACCGCGGCGCACCCCACCGGCTTCCCGCCGGCCGAGGCACACCGCGGCCCGTACGCAACGTGCGCCCCAGATTACTCGACGCGAATGGATCGGGTGGGACACCCGCGTACCGCGATCCGTACATCCTCGTGAAGTTCCGCGGGCGGCTCGGGGTCGAGCACCTCGACCTGGCCCTCCTCGTCCTGGTCGAAGACCTCCGGCGCCTGGTAGACGCAGAGGCTGCTCACCGCGCAGGTCTCCTTGGTCGCAAACACACGCATGATGACCACCGATCGCCGTGTCGTCGTCCGTCGCGGCGGGCGTCCGCCGGGGCCGCCGCGCGCGCCCGATCGTGCGACAGCGGACTCGAGAGCCGGTACAGCCGCGCGTCGAGCGGCGTTCCAAGGTGGGCCGGCACCATCGGGGGCGTTCTCCGTCCGCGCCCCGAAGGGAGCCGCCCGATGACGGGTACGGTCACCGCATCCCCCGCTCGCCTGCTCCGCCTCGGCAACGCCTTCTGCGAATCCCAGGCGCTGCTGACGGCGGTCGAGCTGGACCTGTTCCGTACGCTGCGGGACACCCCCGCCACCGGCGCGGAGATCCGCGACCGGCTGGGCCTGCACGGGCGCGGGCTGGACGACTTCCTGAACCTGCTGGTGGCGCTGGACCTGCTGTACGTCGAGGACGGCCGCTACCACAACGCCGACGACGTCGACCGGTTCCTCACCGGGCGCGGGCCGGAGGACGTGACCGGGTTCCTGCGCGGCGCCAAGGCCAACCTGTACCCGGTGTGGAACGGCCTGACCGAGACGCTGCGCACCGGGCGGCCACGCACGCCGGCGGCGGACTTCGCCGGCATGCTCGCCGACCCGACCGGGCTCCGGCGGTACGCGCACATGATGGACGGTGTGCTGCGCCCGCTGATCCCGCGGCTGGTGGCCGCGATCGACTGGACGGCGTACGGCTCGGTGCTCGACGTGGGTGGCTGCCGGGGCAGCCTGGTCGGCCAGCTCGTCCTGGCGCACCCGCACCTGGCCGGGCACGTGTTCGACCTGCCGCAGCTCGGCCCGGTCTGCGCCGAGCACATGGCCGAACTGGGCACCGCCGACCGGGTCCGCTTCCACGCCGGCAACTTCTTCGCCGACCCGCTGCCACCCGCCGACGTGGTGGTGTTCGGTCACATCCTGCACAACTGGCGGCCCTGGCAGCGCGAGGAACTGGTCTGGGCCGCGTACCGGGCGGTCCGGCCGGGCGGTGTGCTGCTGGTGCACGACCGGATGCTCGACGAGGCGGCACCCCGCGTCGACAACCTGGTGGCGAGCCTCATCATGGCGCTGGTCACCGAGGAGGGCTCCGAGTACCCCGTCGGTGAGCTGGCCGGGTACGCGAAGGCGGCCGGCTTCACGTCGGTACGTCAGCAGCCCCTGGACGACAACGAGACCCTGGTCATCTGCCACCGCGCCGCCTGACCGCCCACCCCGCACACCGGAGGCCGCAACTTCAGGGAAAGAGTGGTGTCGGCCGCGGCCGGAGGGCACTCTTTCCGTGAAGTTGCGCGGATCTTGCGGCGACGTCGGGAGGCGCTGCGCGTTGCGGCGGCGGTGCCGGAAGGCGCCCCACGCACGACGGGGCCGGGGTACGTCGCGAGCGGCGTACCCCGGCCTCGCGGACCGGTCAGGCGGCCTTGCGGGCCACGACCAGGGTGTCGTCGTCACCCAGCAGGCGGTCCTCGATCTTGACGAAGCCGGCGGCCTCGGCGTGCTCGCGCAGCTCGCCCACCGGGTACTCGGAGCCGCCGTCGGTGACCAGCAGCATGTCGAGGCTGATCACCAGGTTCTCCACCCGGCTGGACGGGCGGTCGAGCATCCGGTCGTACACGAGCAGGACGCCACCCGGGTTGACCGCGTGGAACGCCTTCTCCACCAGGAACTTCCGCTGATCGCGGTCCCAGTCGTGCAGGACGTGCCCCATCACCACGATGTCCGCCCGGGGCAGCGGGTTCTCGAAGAAGCTCCCCCCGTGGAAGGTCAGCCGGTCGGTGAGGCCCTTCTCGGCGGCCTGCTCGGTGAAGAACGGCTCCATCTGCGGCAGGTCGAACACGTGCCCGGCCAGGTTCGGGTGGGCGGTGACGATCTGCGCCGCCAGGCTGCCCCGGCAGCCGCCGACGTCGAGCACCGAGGCGTGGTCGGACCACTCGCCGAACGCCTCGATCAGCTGCGGCCCGAGGACCCGGGTCAGCGCGTCCATGGAGTGGATGAACTGCTTGAGGATCTGCGGGTTCTCCACCACCGCCTCGAAGCTGCTGCCGGACTGCGGCTTGCCGGTGCGCAGCGCCTCGCCCAGCCGGCCCCACGCCGGGTACAGGTTGCGGTTGGACCGCTCGATGAAGCCGCCGATGTACGACTCCTCGCCGCGCACCAGGAAGCGGTCGGCGCCCGAGCCGTTGCGGTAGCGGCCGTCGACCTCCTCCAGCAGCCGCAGCTCGACCAGCAGGTCGAGCCAGTCGGACAGGCCGCGGCCGTGCAGGCCGAGCTTGCCCCGGATCTCCTCGACGCTGGCCGGGCCCGCCCGCAGCGTGGTGAAGAGGCCGAGTTCCACCGCCGTCAGCAGCGCCTTGGCGTCGCAGAAGGAGTTGGCCAGCCGCAGGATGCCGGCCGGCCGGCTGGTGTCTGTCGCTGTCGTGGTCACTGGAACCGCCCGCCTTTACGCTCGAACGCCGACGTCGATCTTCTTCATGGACCACCGGGCGATCTTGAGGGACATCTCGATCGCCTCGGTGGCGTACCGCACCATCTCGGCCTGGTAACCGGCCACCGCCTCGGCCAGGGGCGCCTCACCCCGGGCGACGGCCGTCAACGCCCGGCACAACCCGCTCGCGTCGCGCAGGGCGGTGTTCGCGCCCACTCCCCCGGTCGGCGGCATCAGGTGCACCGCGTCGCCGAGGGGGATCACCGGGCCCGGCTCCCACGCCCGCACCGGCACCGTCGCCCGCAGCGCGAGCGGGTACGTCTCCGCGGGCTGCGCGTGGGCGAAGACCCCGCGCAGGTCCGGGTGCCAGTCGACGGTACGGTCGAGCACCAGCCGGCACAGCTGCTCGCCGGTGAGCGCGAAGAACGCCTCGTCGGCCAGGCCGAGCAGGTCCTTGTGGACGCTGAAGACGGACATGTAGTAGTCCTCGGACCCGCCCAGGTCCAGCCCCGGCCACAGCTTCCCGGCCGCCCGCGCCGGCGGTGTCCGGAACACCATCGGCATCAGGGCGAGCCGCAGCCCGTCCGGTGCGGTCACGTTGACGAACCGGTCGCGCAGCGACTCCGGCAGGCCCGCCTCGATCGCGGCCGTCCGGGGCGTTCGGGACAGGATCGCCCGTACGCCGAGGTCCTGGGTGGTGTCGTCGGGGCGGAGCTGGGCGCGGACGGCGGAGTGCGCCCCGTCGGCCGCCACCAGCACGTCCCCGACCGCGTGGTCGCCGTCGGCGAAGTGGGCCACCACCTCGCCGTCGACGTGCTCGTAGCGGACGAACCGCTTGTCGAAGCGCACCACGTCGTCCAGGCCGGCGAGCAGCACCCGGCGCAGCGTCGCCCGGTCGACCGCGTCGATCTTGTCCGGCGCGTCGCCGCGCGGGTCGTCGAAGGTCGGCGCGGGCAGCGGGTTGAGCCGCTCGTCGAACGCGACCAGGCCGAGCTGGTGGCGGTCGTTGGCGGTGGCGGTGAGCAGGTCCTGCGCCCGCCGGGGCAGGCACTCCCGCAGGGCGGCCTCGCCCTCCGGGCTGATCCGCAGCCGGTACCCCTGCATGCGGCCCTCGGCGGAGGCGTCCCGCTCGAAGACCGTCACGTCGGCGACGCCGGCCTGGCGCAGCCCCTGCGCGAGGCAGAGCCCGCCGACGCCGCCGCCGACGACGAGGACCCGCAGCCGCCGGCCGTTCTGGCTTCCCATCGCGTCGTCAGCCCAGGACCACGGCGGCGATCCGGTCGAGGTGGTCCGGATCGGCCGTGCAGGACAGGATCAGCAGTTCGTCGCAGCCGTTGGCCGCGTACCCGTCGACCACGTCGCGGAGCTTGCCCTCGTCGGTGATGGCGCCCTTCGCGAGGTGCTCGACCATCTGGCCCATGTAGGCGTAGTAGCTGTGCATGTGCTCCATGGCCAACTGCTGGCCGTCCGGCCCGAGCGACACGTAGAGGTTGGCGCCCATCCGCGGCTCGCCCTCGCGCTTCTCCTCCGCCCACAGCTCCTTGACCTTGGTGACCAGCTCCGGGTACTTGTGCGGCGGGCCGCCCGGGGAGATCCAGCCGATGCCGTAGCGGGCCGCCCGGCGCAGACCGGCCGGTGAGTGCCCGCCGACCCAGATCGGGATGTCACCGTTGGTGGGCCGCGGCCCGACCCCGGGGACCGGCCCGGCGCCCTGCCAGACCTGGCGGAGCTCCTCCAGCGTCGCGTCGAGCCGCCGGCCGCGGGTGTGGAAGTCGGTGCCGGTGGCGGCGTAGTCGTCCTCCCGCATACCGGCGGACACGCCGAGGATCAGCCGGCCCTCGGAGAGCCGGTCGAGGCTGGCGAGCTGCTTGGCCAGCTCCACCGGGCTGGGCCGGTACGCGGCCAGCAGGATGCCGGTGACCAGCTTGATCCGCTCGGTCACCGCCGCGGCGGCGGCCAGCGAGACGATGCCGTCGTAGTTGTCGTACACGACGCGGTCGGCGACGGTCAGGCTGTGGAAGCCGAGCCGCTCGGCCCGCCGGGCGAACTCGATCAGTTGTCGTCCCTGCGCGCCGGGGATGGTCGTCGGCAGGCAGACTCCGATATCCATTGCGGACTCCCTGGGATTCACGGTCGGGTTTCCTGCCGAGCGTCCGGGCGCCCGGCGGCACCGCCCTCCTCCGAGCGGCGGTGCGGCCACTGTGGCCGGGAGCGCCGGAGGGCCGGTCGAGCGACGGTCGACCTCAGGTCGGGCACGGCGTCACCGGGGCCGGCCCGTCCCGGCTCGCCGCGGCGGTGCGGCCGCGCTCGACACCCCCTCGAGGCCGGTCGTGTCCGATGGAGGTCGCGCGCCAGCGCCGAATGTCCGTGAGCTGCGCACCGGCCGTGCCAGCCGTACCGGCGGAGGGATGCCCCCTGAAACTCGGAGCGATCATTGAATGGGCGGACGACCTCGCGGAGTTCCGGAGCGTCGTCCGACTGGCCGATGACCTCGGATACGACGTCATCGGGGTCGGCGACACGCCGGCCCGCGCCTACGAGATGTACGTGTCGCTGACCGTCGCGGCGTACGAGACGCGACGGGCGACGCTCACGCCGATGGTGACGACGCCGTTCTTCCGCCACCCGGCGGCGACCGCCACGGCGATCTCGACCCTGCACGAGGTGACCGGCGGCCGGGCGATGCTCGCGGTCGGCAACGGCGGCAGCGTCCGGCGGGTGGTCGGCCGCTCCCCGGTCGCCACCCCGCACGAGCTGCGCGACTACGTGACCGCGGTACGGGCCGTGCTGCGCGGCGACTCGGCCCGGGTCGACGGCTTCGACACCGAACCGTTGGAGCGGGTGCGCGACGTGCCGGTGCTGGTCGCCGCCGACTACCCGAAGAGCCTGCGGCTCGCCGGCGAGCTGGCCGACGGGGTGGTCACCACCGTCGGCATGTCCACCGAGCGGGTGGCCCGCAAGGTCGCCCAGGTCCGGGCGGCCGCCGAGGCGGCCGGCCGGGACCCGGACGCCGTCCAGGTGTGGGGGTTCAGCTTCGTGTCCGTCAAGGACAGCCGGGCCGAGGCGAACGCCGAGATCGGCGCGGCGCTCGCCTCCGACGTGGCACTGCGGTTGAAGTCGCCGCACATGCGCTCCACCGTTCCGCCCGAGCTGCTGCCCGCGGTGGAGGAGATGGAGCGGCGCTACGACGTGTGGGACCACACCGTCGGCGGCAAGAACGCGCGGCTGCTGGAGGAGTTGGGCCTGGTCGACCTGGCGCTGGAGATGACCGGGGTGACCGGCACCGTCGCCGAGGTGGGCGAGCACCTGCGCCGGCTGGAGGAGGTCGGGGTGTCGGGCGTCCTGGCGGCCCTGCCGCCGCTGGCCGACCCGAAAGGGCTGCTGCGGCGGCTGAGCCAGGCCGCTGCCACCTGACCCGGCTGCGTCCCCCGGCCCGGACCGGCACACCAGATCGCCCCACCTCCCGCGTCGGAGGTGGGGCGATCTCCCGTCGGGCCGCCGGCTACCGGCGCCTCAGCGCGAGCCGCGGTTCGAGCGCCAGGTAGAGGCCCTCGACCGCGTTCTCCGGGTTGAACGGGGACTGCTTCATCTCGTGGACCCGGTTGAGGTTGTTCAGCGGGTTCGGGTCACCGCTGGTGTCACCCTGGAGGTGCGACTGGACCAGCTTGTACGCGTTCTCGGCGTCGTTGAGGTCGGCGATGCCGGTGATGATCCGGTCGAACGCCGCCTGGAGGTGCAGCCGGTCCCGCTCGTCGCTGGTGAGCCGCTGCGCGTTGTAGAAGTGGTAGTCCTTGCCGCGGTAGCTCTCGTAGAACACCGAGACGAGCACGAGCAGGCGCTCGTACGCGTGCCGGTAGACGGTCTGGTAGAACCGCCCCGCCTCGTCCTCGGCGACCTCACCGCGCAGCACGCTGGAGATGCTGGCCGCCGCGAGCATCCCGCTGTAGGTGGCGAGGTGCACGCCGGTGGACAGCAACGGGTCCAGGAAGCACGCGGCGTCGCCGGACAGCAGGTAGCCGGGCCCGGCGAAGGTCTCCGACACGTACGAGTAGTCCTGCTCGACCTTCATGTCGGCGACCTGCTCGGCGCCGTCGAGCATCTCCAGCACCGTCGGGCACTGCGCCATCGCCTCGTCGTACACGGCCTGGATGCTGCCCAGCCGTCCCCGGCTGTCGTTGAACAGGTCCCGGCCGGTGACCAGGCCGACGCTGAGCGTCCCGTCGTGCAGCGGGATCGCCCAGAACCAGCCGTTGGGCACCGAGCAGACGGCGATGGCCCCGTCCGGCCCCTTGCCGAGTGGCCGCGCACCCTTCCAGTACGACCAGGCGGCGACGTTGCGGAACACGTCATGGAAGCGGCGGCTGTGCAGGTAGCGGGTGGCCAGCACGCCGCCGCGCCCGGACGCGTCGACCAGCTGGTCGAAGACGATCCGGCCGCCCTGGTCGGCGTTCTTCGTCTCCTGCCAGTTGGCGGCGACCGCCCGGTCGCCGTCGAACTCGATGTCGCGGACGGTGATCCCCTCGACCACGTCGACGCCGAGGGTCCGGGCGTGGTCGAGCAGGAGCTGGTCGAACTCGCTGCGGATCACCTGGAAGGCGTTGGTGTTGTCGGCACCCTGGTCGGTGAAGCGCACCTCCCACTCCTCCGGCCCCCAGGCGAAGTACGCGCCGCCCTTCGGCTGGAACCCGTGCGCCTCGATCTTCTCCCAGACGCCCAGCTTCTCGAAGATCGGGCGACAGGACGGCAGGATCGACTCCCCGATGTGGTAACGGGGGAAGCGGTCCCGCTCCAGCAGAGTGACCTGGAAGCCCTCCTGGGCCAGCAGGCCGGCCGTGGTGGAGCCCGCCGGGCCGCCACCGATGACAAGAATCTGGGTTGATTCACGCATACCGAGAGCATGATGATCGCCGATGGGTGGCCGGTCGATCGCGGGTCGAGGCGGCCGGTTCACGCGGCCACGTCCGGGCCGCGCAGCGGGATGCCGTGCTCCTGGGCACGCAGCCGCTCCTCGGCGGTCTGCTCGACCCGCCGCATGCTGAGCCGCAGCACCGGCGGCGCCATCAGCGAGGTGGCCACCGCCACCAGCACCAGGATCGTGTACGTCTCGACGCCGAGCACCCCGAGACGCAGGCCCACCATTGCGATGATGATCTCGATGACTCCCCGCGCGTTCATGCCCGCGCCGACGGCGAGCCCCTCCCAGTGCCCGAGCCGGCTCAACCGGGCGCCGACGTACGCGCCGACGAACTTGCCGACGACCGCGACGGTCAGGACGGCCAGCGCGGAGAGCAGCACGACCGGCCGGGCCAGCACGGTGAGGTCCATCCGCAGGCCGGCGATGGCGAAGAAGATCGGGGCGAGCACGGCCATGACGACGGTCCGCAGTGGCCGCAGCCGCGACCGGTCCAGGCCGCCGGAGCTGCCGATCACGATGCCGCACACCAGCGCGCCGAACACCGCCTCCAGGTGCAGCAGGTGCGTGGCGGCGGCGGCGAGGACTACCAGGACGACCACCGTCGTCACGGTCACCGCCTCCCCCTCGTCGCCGTCGACGCGCGCGGCCCGGCGCAACGCCCGGCGGACCAACGGGCGGGCCAGCACGGCCAGCAGGAGGATGGCGACCAGGGCCGCCACGGAGAACGCGATGCCACCGGCACGGACGCCGGTCGTCGCCATCGCGGAGACGACGGACAGCAGCATCCAGCCGATGATGTCGTCGACGGTCACCGCGCAGAGGATCAGCTGCCCGACGTTGCGGTGCACCAGCCGAAGCTCGGTCAGCGTCTTGGCGATGACCGGGATGGCGCTGACCCCCATCGCGACGGCGAGGAAGAGGGCGAAGGTGATCTCGTCCACCCCGTCCGGAATCAGCGACCCGGGCAGGGCGAGCCCGGTGAGCACGCCGAGGGCGACCGGCAGTAGCACGCCGGCGGCGCTGATCCGGGCGGCGGTCATCCCGCGGCGGCGCACCAGGTCCAGGTCCAGGTGGATGCCGGTGAGCCCGACCAGCAGCAGGACGCCCACCTGGCCGACCGCGTCGAGCAGGTTGATCTGGGCGGCCGACTGCGGCAGGAACCAGTCGCCGAGGCCGGGCAGGTGACCGAGCAGGCTGGGCCCGAGCAGGACGCCGGCGCAGAGCTCACCGGCGACCGCCGAGAGGCCGAGCCGCTGGGCGAGCCGGCCGAGCACCAGCGCGGCCAGCAGGAGCAGCCCCACCTGGACGAGGAAGCGGTCGAGATCCGCCGCGGAGATCATCCCGAGCGGCGCGGTGGCCAGGGTCATGTCGTCCTCCCGTTGGTGTCACGGTCACCGCGCGCCACCGCCCATGCGGGGACAGCCCTACCGCGGGGAGCGCGGTAAGGCTGTCCACGAAGGGGTCGGTCAGAGGCAGGGCCCCTCGTACGCGCCGATGTTCGGCGTGGTGCCGGTGACCTCGTTGCCCCAGAAGTCCCGGCCACCGTTGTCCGGCACGGCCACGCCGGCGTCGACGGCCGGCGAGCCGCACCGCAGCCGGAGGCCGGCCGGGCGGTCGACGGTCGGGTTACGGAACAGCGGGTCGCCGTTCACGGCGTTGGTGGTGTTGGCCGCCATGCTGGTGACGTTGTGGTACAGGTTGTGGTCGTAGACGCCCACCGGGTCGTCGATCCGGGCACCGGTCGCCTTGCCGGAGAAGATGTTGTTGGTGAAGGCGATCGAGGTGTGCGGGAAGGCGCCGGCGAGGTTCTCGGCGTTCGGCGCGTAGATCGTGTTGTTGTAGAACTTCGAGTTGGTGATCCCGTTGTCGCAGCCCGCCGCGACGACCGGGATGATGAAACCGTCGAGGTTGACGTCCTTGTCGTTGTCGCTGATGTTGTAGCGGATGACCGCACCGTCGCCGAACGACCCCTCGGACGCGCAGAACAGGATGAACGGCCCGTTGTTGTCGTGGCTGTAGTTGTACTGGTAGAGCGGGTCCTGGCTGCCGGCGTCGACGGTGAGCGAGAACGACGGCGGGAACGCGGCGCCGCCGGTGATCTCGTTGTACTCCATCACCGGGCGGTCGGAGTTGTAGGCGAGGATCGCCGCGTGCGACTGGGCGGCCCGCAGGCCGAAGCCGTCGACCTTGTTGCGCGCGGTCCGCGAGTCGATGCCGTTCATCACCAGGATGCCGTCGCCGCCGAGGTCGGACAGGGTGTTCCGGAGGAACTTCACGTTCGTCATCGGCACGAAGTGGTTGCGCCCACCGGGGAACAGGTCGCGCTTGGACCAACTGGAGAGCGTCCCGATGCCGACGTTGTCGACGCCGCTCACGATGCTGTCGGTCACCCGGATCCGGTCGAAGCCGGTGGGCGTCGTGTCGCCGGCGGCCTCGAAGAGGATGCCGCCGCTGTTCTCCAGGTCCGGGTTCAGGCAGTCACAGCCCGGCACGTCGTGGACGTGGACGTTCTCCACCACGTAGTGCTTGCCGGTGCCGTAGTCCTCCAGCAGCACGTAGATGCCGACCCGGGCGGTCCCGTCGGCCGGGCCCGGGTTGGTCACCTCCAGGTCCCGGATCTCGTAGCCCTGCACGTTGCGCAGGAGGACCGCCGCCCGGGTGCCCGGCGCGACGATCTTCGGCCGGGCGCCGGTGCCGTACGCCGCGATGGTGATCGGCGTCGAGGGCGTGCCCGACCCCTTGGGCTCCAGCACCCCCTCACAGGTGGTGCCGCGGCGGAGGAGGACCTTGTCGCCGGGGCCGAGCGTGGCCTGGTTGACCCGTGCCAGCGAGCGCCAGGCGGTGCTCGGCTTCGTGCCGTCGGCCGAGTCGTCGCCCGCCACGCAGTCGACGTGGTACGTCCGGGCCTGCCAGGTGGTGGCGTTGGCGGGCGAGGCGGGGGTGACCGCCGCCGCCAGGCTCGCGCTCAGGGCGACCATGAGTATCCGACCTCCGATTCGACGTACGCCGCGGAGACGTGTTCGGGAACGGCCAGGGGTATCTGTCATGACGGGACTCCAAGCGCTGTGCCCGGCCACCGCCCCTGAGCTGCGGGGACGAGGGCCGGTGCGGACGGGCGGTAGCCCGTCCATGGTGGATTTCCCGTCTCGATCTGGGCTCGACGGTTGGGATTCCCCAACCGGCCGCTACACCGCCCAGCCCTGCCGCCGCCACGCTGCGTCCGCGAACTCCCACTCACAGCGAGCACCAGTCAAGAACCACTCGACGAGCCGGGTCCGGTTGCCGTCACCGCCCGCCTCGACGACCTCGTCGACCATCGCCAGCCAGGCGGCCACGTAGTCGGCGAACCCGTCGTACGCCAGGTACTGCTCGATCCACGGCCCGTAGCGCGACGACCGGTCGGCCCGTTGCCGCAGGTCGTCGGAGACGAGCAGGTGGAACCAGCTCATCGGCAGCAGCGCGCCGACGCCCGCCGCGAACGACGTCACCGGCGCCGCGAGCATGACCGACGTGTACGCGTGCACCGCTGGCGCGGGGCCGGCGAACGCCGGGCCGGCGGGCCGGCCGAGCGTCTCCGCCAGCCGGCCCAACTCCCGGTCCAGCCGGGGCAGCGAGCCCACCGTGGCCTGCGCCGCCCCGGCCAGCAGGCCGGCGTGCTCCGACCGGTCGGCACCCGCCGCGCACCGGGCCAGCGCCCGCGCGTACGCCGGGACGACGTACCGGGCGTCCTGCTCGGCGAACCACCACAGCGCCTCCGGCGGGAGCGTCCCGTCGCGCAGCCCGGCCCAGAACGGGTGGGCGGTGACCCGCGCCACCAGCGGCGCCGCGAGCGCCGCCAGTTCGTCCTGGGGCCGCGCCCGGGTCGCCGGCCCGGCCGTCACGTCGCCGCCGGGGTCAGCCGCTCGGCGCCGGACACCTCGGCGAGCACGTCGGTGAGCACCTTCTCCGGCTCGCCGGAGCCCTCGACGCTGCGCCAGGCCACGAACGCGTCCGGCCGCACCAGCACGGCCCCGCGCGAGGAGACGCCGAACGCGGCCGCCCAGTCGGCGCCCGTCGTGGCGACGTCACCGCCCGGACCGACCCGCACCGACCGCAGCGGCACCGACGTCCGCGCCGCCAGGCGGACCGCCGCCTCGTGCCAGCCGTCGTCCTCCGCGCCACTGACCAGCACGAACGATTCCCAGAACAGGTCGATCGTGGACAGCTCCCGGTCACCGGAACGCAGCCACAGGTGCGGGGCCCGGGTGCCCGGCTCGCCCGCCAGGGTCAGCGGCGCGGTCAGCACCGGCGGGTGGTCGTCGGCGAGCACGGCGGCCGACCGGTACCGGTAGCCGAGCGTGATGATGATGTCGTCGACCATCTCCTTCTCCGGCCGGCCGTCGCTCTGCCCGTGCCGGATGCGGTTACGGACCATGGCCTGCTCCGCCATCGCCGAGCCCACCGCGTGCCGCTCCTGGTGGTACGTGTCCAGCAGCGCGGAGGTGCCCCACCCGTGCAGTTCGGCGGCCAGCTTCCACGCCAGGTTGTGCGCGTCGTGAATGCCGGTGTTGGCGCCGAACCCGCCGGCCGGCGGGTGCACGTGCGCCGCGTCGCCGGCCAGGAAGACCCGGCCGACCCGGAACCGGTCCGCGACCAGCTGCGAGCCCTCCCACGGCACCTTGGCCACCACCTCGACCGCCATGTCGGGCCGGCCGGCGGCCTCCCGGACGATCCGCACGCACCGCTCGTCGGTGAAGTCCTCCGGCGACTCGCCCCGGTCCGGGTGGTAGACCGGCGCGGCCAGCCACGGGTCGCAGCCGTGCAGCCGGGACAGCCCGGTCATCGTCCCGCCCACCGTGGCGTAGCAGAGGATGAACGGCCGGTCGGCGAGGATCCGCTCCAGCTCGGGGGCGCGGAAGTAGATGCTCAGCGCGTGGAACACCGAACCGCGACCCGACCGGCCCACGCCCAGCAGACCCCGCACCGAACTGCCGGCCCCGTCGGCGCCGACCAGGTAGCGGGCCCGGACCGTCCGCTCGACGCCGCCCTCGTCGGTCACCGTCGCGGTCACGCCGTCCCCGTCCTGGTCGACGGCGGTCAGTCGGGCACCGAAGCGGATCTCCGAGCCGAACTCCTTCGCCTTGGCCGCCAGCACCACCTCGTAGCGGTCCTGGCCACAGCCCATCACCCGCTCCGGGCTGATCTCCGGACCGTCCAGCGACGGCGCCTCCAGCACCTGGGCGTTCGCGATGTCGGAGTACGTGCTGACCCGCAGGATCCCGCCCTCGAAGTAGCGGTGCGAGTCACCGATCTCCAGAGCCCGGATGTCCGGGCCGATGCCGGCGGCACGGAACAGCTCCATGGTGCGCGCCTGCAGACCCGGGGCGCGGGGCAGCCGGGACGTGTTGGGCCGCTTCTCCACCACCAGGGTGGGCACGCCGTGCCGGCCGAGGAAGACCGCCGTGGACAGGCCCACCGGGCCGGCGCCCACGATCAGTACCGGGACCTCTTCGTCGTACATCCTGCTCCTCCTGGGCTCGTCGGCTCAGCTCGCCCGGGCCACCGGGCCGCGCGCGGCCGCCGCGGCCTCGACCAGCCCCTTGATCCGGTTCATCTGGATCACCGTGTTGCGGTTCAGGTGCGCGGTCATCGCGTCGTCGTCGACGGGCGCCTGCGGCTTCATGTGGAAGTCCTGCACCCAGCGCATCCGCACCCCGCCGTCGACCTCGGCGTACGTCCAGTGGATGTTCATGTACTCGAACGGGCCGGTCTCGATCCGGTGGGCCCGGACCTCGCGGCGCTCCCGGTCGACGGTGCGCTTCGACACCCAGCTCCACACCGTGCCGTCCTCGTCGGGGTGCATGGTGAGCCGGAAGGTGACGCTGTCGCCGTCCCGTTCGAGGATCTCCGCGGCGGCGTACTCGCTGAACAGCTGCGGCCACGACGCCACGTCGTTGGTCATGTCCCACACCACGTCCATCGGCGCGTCGATCACGATCGCGTTGTCCGTGTGTCCTGCCATGCTGCTGTCTCTCCTCACTCGACGCCGGCCCGGGTCACCGCCCGGCCGGCCGCTCCGGTCAGCCCGCCGCGGTGACGACCGCGGCGGCGTTGAAGCCGCCGTACCCGCGGGCGACGACCAGCGCCGTGCGCAGGCGCGCCTCCCGGGGCACATCCCGCACCAGGTCCAGGTCACACCCCGGTGCCAGCCGCGCCACCCCGACGGTCGGGGGGATCACCTGGTCCCGGAGGGCGAGCAGGGCGCACGCCAGGTCCAGCGCGGCGCCGCCGGCGTAGAGCCGGCCGGTCATCGTCTTCGGCGCGGTCACCGGCACCCCGACCGGACCGAACACAGCGCTGATCGCCGCCGCCTCCGCCCGGTCGGCGTCCGGCACCCCGGCCGCGTCGGCGAACACCACGTCCACGTCGGAGGGTGCGACGCCCGCGTCGGCCAACGCCAGCTCGATCGCCCGCCGCAGGCCGGGTTCCCGGCCGGAGCCGGGCCGCGGGTCGAAGGTGGACCCCTGCCCGGCGATCACGCCGTACACCTTCGGCGCGCGGCGAACCCGCGCGTCGGCGGCGTCCTCGACGATCAGCATGGCCCCGCCCTCACCCGGCACGTAGCCACCGGCGTCGGCGTCGAACGGCCGGTACGCCCGCTCCGGATCGTCGCCGCCGCTGAGGGTGCCCTTGCTGAGCTGTGCCGTCAGCCCGTACGGGCACAGCGACGCGTCGGTGCCGCCGGTGACGACCAGCCGGGTCCCCTGCTGGACGAGCGCCCGGGCCTGCCCGGCGGCGTCCAGCGCCCCGGCCTGCTCGCTGCACACCACACCGCACGGACCGCGCATCCCGTGCCGGATGGAGATCTGCCCGGTGGTGGCCGCGTAGAACCAGGCGATCGACTGGTACGCCCCGACCCACGACGGTCCCTTCGTCCAGAGCCGCTCGATCTCCCGCTGCCCGAACTCCGTACCGCCGGACGAGCTGGCGGTGACGACGGCCATCTCGTACTCGGGGAACCCCGCCGGGTCGGCGCCGGCGTCGTCGAGAGCCCACGCGGCGGCGGTGAGGCCCAGGTGGGTCCAGTTGTCGGTCTGCGGGATGAGCCGGCTCGGGACGTGCGCGGCGGCGTCGAAGTCGTGGACCTCGCCGGCCAGCCGCACCGGGTAGCCGGTCGGGTCGAAGCGGCTGATCCGGCCGATGCCGCTGCGGCCGGCGAGCGTCGCCGCCCAGTACGCCTCGGTGCCCAGCCCGTTCGGGGCGGTGACGCCGATCCCGGTCACCACGGCCGTCCGGTTCATCGCGGATCCTCCCCGCGGTCCTTCGTGATGACCATCGCCGTCTGGAAGCCGCCGAAGCCGCTGCCGACGCTGAGCACGCCCCGCATCCGGTGCTCCCGCGCGGTGATCGGCACGTAGTCCAGGTCGCACTCCGGGTCCGGGTTGCGCAGGTTGGCCGTCGGCGGCACCACCTGCTCCTCCAGCGCCAGCGCGCACGCCGCGACCTCGATCGAGCCGATCGCGCCGAGCGAGTGCCCGACCATCGACTTGATCGAGCTGACCGGCACCTGGTACGCGCGGTCGCCCAGCGCCCGTTTGAACGCGGCGGTCTCGTGCCGGTCGTTCTGCCGGGTGCCGGAGCCGTGCGCGTTGATGTAGTCGATGTCCGACGGGTCGAGCCGGGCCGCCGCCAGGGCCTGCCGGATCGCCTCGGCCATCTCCCGGCCGTCCGGCTTCAGCCCGGTCATGTGGTACGCGTTGCTCCGGCTGGCGTACCCGGCGATCTCGGCGTAGACGTGGGCACCCCGGCGGCGCGCGGCCTCGCGCTCCTCCAGGATCAGCACGGCGGACCCCTCGCCGAGGACGAAGCCGCGCCGCTTCGCGTCGAACGGGCGGGACGCGTGGGCCGCGTCGTCGTTGTCCGGCGAGGTCGCCTTGATCGCGTCGAAGCAGGCGGCGGTGATCGGCGACAGCGGCGCGTCGGTCGCGCCCGCGACGACGACGTCGGCCCGCCCCGACCAGATGAGGCTCGCCCCGTTGCCGACCGCGTCCAGCCCGGCCGTGCAGCCGGTGGAGATCAGCGACACCGGGCCCTCGGCGCCGACCGTCCAGGCCACCTCGGTGGCCATGGTGCTCGGCACCATGTACCCGTACAGCTGCGGCACCGTGTACGCGGGGTCGACCAGCCAGCGCCGGCCGCCGTCGCTGAGGACCAGGTACTCCTCCTCCAGTCCGGTGGTGCAGCCGACCGCGCTGCCGATGCTCACACCGGTCCGCTCCGGCGGCACGTCGGCGTCCTCCAGCCCGCTGTCCGCCCACGCCTCGCGGGCGGAGACCACGGCGAACTGCGCCGCCCGGTCCATCCGGCGGATCTCCTGGGGGCTCAGCCCGTTCGCGGCCGGGTCGAAGTCGCACTCGGCCGCGATCCGGGACCGGAAGTGCGAGGCGTCGAAGAGGGTGATGGGACGGGTGGCGGTGCGCCCGGCGGTGAGCAGGTCCCAGTACGCCTTGGTCCCGATGCCCCCGGGCGCCACCACGCCGATGCCCGTCACGACCACCCGACGGTGTCCGGTCATCGGCGCGGGCCCCCCACGTCCGGGACCGGGGCGCCACCGGAGGCGGCGGGCAGCTCCTCGGTGTCGACGTGCCCCAGCTCGGGCCGGGGGGCGAGCGGGCTGAGGTGGAACACCGCCCGCACCTCCTCGGCGCCGGCGTTCCACACTCGGTGGCGCTTGCCGATCGGCACCAGCAGGCCCTCGCCGGGGACGAGGTCGACCTCGCCGGCGTCCTCCACCCGGGCGGTCAGCCGGCCACTCACGACCAGCAGGAACTCCTCCGAGTACGGGTGGTAGTGCTCGGTCACGTACTCGCCCGGGGCGAGGGTCAGGGTCCCCATGAAGCCGGAGGTGGACCCGACCGTCTTCGGGCTGAGCACCACCCGGATGTCCCCGCCCCGCCGCCGGTTCGCCGGAACGTCGTTGGCGGAGACCCGCAGCGGGCGGGTGGGGGTCTGCGCGAGTTCACTCACCGGGGGCCTCCCAGACGTAGAACGGATCGGCCATGGCGTCCTTCGGCTCGCGCCAGTTCGGGTCGTACGGCCGGATGTGGTGGGACAGCTGCTCGTTGATCTGCCCGTAGAGGGGGTGGCTCCGCGCCTGGTACAGCCGGGGCGAGATGTCCTCGTCGGCCTCCACCAGGTGGAAGTACAGGTCGTGGAAACGGAAGAGCGTACGGCGCGTGACGCCGATCATCCGCGGCAGATCGGTGGAGTCCGAGCTGGCGAATATCTTGGCCACGTCGTCCGCTTTCTCAGGGGCCATCCGGGCAACGATCAGCGTTCGATGCACACCAATCACCTCTCACTCGTTGCGCCGATGATGCGGCATCCCCCGGCAGGGACGGTCGAACGCTGCTCGACGCCTCGACGGGGCCGCCGACGCCGGCGCCGTCCACGTACACCGGACCGCGCCGGCCTCGACAGCCGCTCGACGAGGTGATCCGCGTACCGCATGACCTGCCTGGTGAGAGCCGGTGCGGTCGCCCGCCACTAGGGATTCACACAGTGGTTGCCGGAGGCCCCGCCGCCGACAATGGGGCCGGTGTCCCCACCCATTCCGGAGGCCGCGTTGACGAGTCCCCGAGTTCTCCACGCGAACGGAAAGAATTGGAGCCATGACCCGGCCGGCCGGGTCGTCATCACCGGTTTCGGTGTCATTTCCAGCATCGGATCCGGACGGGCGGAATTCCTCGCCGGCCTGCGGGAGGGACGGTGCGGCGCGAAACCGATCAGCAAATGGGACGCCACCGGTTTCCCGCACGACCACGCCTGCGAGGTCACCGACTTCGACCCGGCGTCGGTGCTGGAACGCCTCGACCCGAAGGCCAGCGGCCAGGTGGCGGCCCTCGCCGCCGCGGCGTCCCGGATGGCCGTGCGCGACGCGGCCCTCGACCCCGCCGCCGTCCGCGACGAGGGCGGCCTGATCGCCGTCGGCACCACGTGCGGGCAGTCGCTCGACCTCGACGCGCTCGCCGAGGTCGAGCTGCGCGAACCGGACGCCGTGCCGCCCGGGGACCTCGCGCGGCTGCTCCAGCCCGGGCGCCTCGCCACCGCCGCCGCGGCCGAGCTCGACCTGCGCGACGTCGAGACCCTGACCATCCCCACCGCGTGCGCGGCCGGCAACTACGCGATCAGCTACGGCGTGGACGCGATCCGCTCCGGCGACGCCGAGTACGCGATCTGCGGCGGCGCCGACTCGGTCAACCGGATGGCGTTCGCCGGCTTCGTCCGGATGGGAGCGATGGCCCACGAGCGGTGCCGGCCTTTCGACCGGGAGCGCGACGGCACGATGTGGGGCGAGGGCGCCGCCATGCTGGTCCTGGAGAGCCTCGACCACGCCCGGCGGCGGGGCGCCCCGATCCTCGCCGAGGTGCTCGGCCTGCACCTCAACTGCGACGCCGACCACCCCACCGCCCCGGTACGGGAACGTGTCGCCGAGTGCATGGCGGGCGCCCTGGCCGACGCCGGGGTCGACGCCGCCGAGCTGGACGTGATCTTCGCCCACGCCACCGGTACCCGGGCCAGCGACCCGATGGAGGTGGGTGCCATCCGGGACGTCTTCGGCGTGCGGCCCCCGCCCCCGGTGGTCGGGGTCAAGTCGATGATCGGCCACACCATGGGCGCCGTCGGCGCCCACACCGCCATCGCCGCGCTGCTCGCGATGCAGCACCAGTTCCTGCCGCCCACGGTGAACTTCCGCGAGCCCGACCCGGACTGCCAGGTCGACTGCGTACCCAACGTGGCCCGGCCGTCCGCCGTCCGCACGGCGCTGGTGAACTCGCTGGGCTTCGGCGGCAACAACGCCACCCTGGTCCTGCGCGGCCCCGGCGAGGCCGGTCCGCGCCCCGAGGCACCTGGAGCCGACGCATGAACGTGGTTATCTCCGGCCTGGCCGTCGTCTCGCCGTTCGGGCTCGGAACCGGGCCGTTCACGGCCGGGTGGCGTGCCGGCCGTCCCACCGCCGCCCCCGGCGAGGACCCGCCGGTCGCCCGGCTGCCCGAGCTGGCCGGCGACGACTTCACCCCGAACCGCCGGGTCCGGCTCAAGGAACGCTCGTCCGCCCTGGCGGTCGGCACGGTCGGGGCGCTGCTCGCCACGTACGACCTGGGTGACGTGCCCGCCGCCCGGCGCGGCGTGGTCCTCGGCAGCGCGCTGGCCAGCCTCGACTCGTACCTGGCCGTGTCCGGTGGCTCGCTGGCCGGCGCCAAGCCGCACTTCATCGACCACAATCTGATGCCGCCGGGCATCATGAACTACACCAGCAGCCAGGCCGCCATCCGTTTCGACCTGCGTGGCCCGAACGTCACCGTGACCTCCGGCCGGGCGACCGGGCTCACCGCCCTGGGCTGTGCCCGCCGGCTGGTCGCGGCCGGCCGCGCGGACGTCGTGCTGGCCGGCGCGTTCGAGGCGCTCAGCCCGCGCCGGCTGCGGCTGGAGACAGCCGCCGACCGGGCGCCCGCCCTGACCGGCGAGGGCTGTTGCGTGTTCCTGGTGGAGACGGCGGAGTCCGCCGAGCGGGCCGGCCGGCGGGTCCTGGCCGCCCCGCTGGCCCTGACCGCCGGCTTCTTCCCCGAGCCGGACGGGGGGCGGGCGGCGCTGCACCGCGCGGTGACCCGGGCGCTGCGGCAGGCCGGCGTCACCGCCGGGGACGTCGCCACGGTCGTCCGGGGCGCCGCCGCCCCCGGCCGGTACGCCGACGACGAGACGGCGGTCCTCACCGACGTCGTGCCCGGCGTACCCGTGCTGGACCCGGCGACCCGCGTCGGCGACACCTACGGCGCGTCCGCGGCGTTCGGCGTGGCCGCGGCGATCGTCGAGGCCGGCGCGGAGCCCTCGCCCGGCGTCACCCTCGTCACCTCCATCGACCCCGACGGCCAGGTGGCCTGCGCCGTCCTGGCCCCCGGTGCCCGGGTGCCGACCCCGGTCGGCTGACCCTGCCGGTGACGGCACCCTCCACGATCGTGCCCGCAGCGCCGCAGGCGGCGTCAGTGGCGGCCGGCGGCGGCCAGGCTTGGGTCGTACCGGAGGGCCCGGACGATGGCCTCGGCCCGGCTGGACACCTCCAGCTTGCGGAAGATGCGGGTGAGGTGGAACTCCACCGTGCTGCGCGAGATGTGCAGCTGCCGGGCGATCTGGTCGTTGCCCAGACCGGCGCAGAGCGCCCGCAGCAGCTCCACCTCGCGGCCGGTCAGCCCGGCCGGGAGTCCCCGCCGCGCCGGCGTCGCCACCCGGCGGATGGTGAACTCGGTGCCGGCCAGCCGCAGCGCGGCCACCAGCTCTCCCGGTTCGACGTCACCGGCGAGGTAGACGTCGCTGTCCGCGCCCTCCGGCCACCGGCCGCCGGGGTCGACGACGGCCACCCGCGGGCGGCGCGGCTGCGCCGGCCGGGGCAGCGCGTTGGGCGGCGGTGGCCCGGCGCCGACGGCGACGAGCAGCCAGTCGACCGGGGAGCAGGGGTCGTCGACGACGGTGAGCAGCGCGCGCAGCGCCGCGGCCCGCGGGGCGGGCCAGTCCCCGGCGAGGACGACCCGGCCGGGTCCCCGGGACGGCGCGGGCGGGCCGGTCCGTACGGCGCCGCCCGCCGGCTGCCCAGGTTCAGGCGACCGCTTCCGTCTCATTGGCGTTCTCCTCGACCAGGGCCACCACCGCCGCCAGGCTCGTCATCTTGGGGATGTCGGCGTCGGGGATGCGTACCCCCAGGTCCACCTCGATCCGGGCCAGGATGTCGATGACGAGCATGGAGTCGGCGCCGTAGTCGTTGATGAAGTCGCCGTCGGGGGTGAGCTGCCCGGGTTCCAGTTCGAGGATCTCGGTCACGACAGCCGCGAGTTGCGCCGTCCGGTCGTCGTCCGCCCCGGCCGGTGCGGTGTCCGCCACCGGCGCGGCCGTGACCACGGGCGCCGGCTCGGCCGCGACCCGCGGCGACGGTACGACGGCCGTTGCGCCCCCGCCGCCCAGCGCCGTCTGGATCAGCTCCGCCGCCTGCCGGTTACCGGCGTCGGTGAGGTGCACGGTGTCGGCGAACGAGTCGCCGACGAACCGGTCCGCCGCCAGGTCCAGGAAGGACACCCCGAGCTCGGCGCAGCCGGCGGCGAGCACGTCCGCGTACGCCTTCCAGTTCTCCTCGATCGCGCTGTGCAGGATGCCGAAGACGGGCGCGTCGAAGTCGTAGCGCGCCCGCTCCTCCGGCGTGATGTCGCGGGTACGGGTGGAGGCCAGCGGCTGGAGGCAGAGCAGCACGCGGGTGCCGGCGGGCACCGCCTTGGCGAGGACCCGCAGGTCCCGCAGCCGGCGTGCCGCCGCCACGGCCATCCGTTCACGCACCTGGGCGAGGTCCCAGGCGGGCGTGGTGGTGCGGGGACGGCGCACAGCGTCCAGGTCGGGCACCGTCTTGCCGGCGGCGAGTACCGCCAGGTCGAACAGCGGCACCTGCGTCAGGTCGTCGAAGGTGCGCTCGTACGACACCGTGCCGTAGAGGTTGTCCGGGGTCAGCGAGCCGACCAGGTTCACGAAATCCGGCCCGCCGCCGATGATGACCACGGTGGACGCCTTCTCCAGGAACGGCACGGCGGCCACCAGTTCCTGGAGCGACACCGCCGCGCAGAGGCCCAGGTTGAGCTGCCGCACCCCGGTCAGCCCGGCCAGGTACGACGCCACGGTGGTGGCGTCCGACGACGCGGCGAGCGCGAGGGCCACCGAGTTGCCGAGCAGGATCCCGCCGCCGCCGGCGGCCAGCCAGCTCGCCGAGTCCACCGTGCCGTACGGGGAGTCGGAGAGCCGGAACCCCGCGTCGTCGGTGTTCAGCATGTCCGACCGAAGGCCCGGTGCGAGCGTGAACCCGAGGAACGGGTGCGGGTAGAGGTCGATGCCGTGCCGTTCCAGCAGCATGCCACCCCGGTGCCGCCGGGCGAAGGACTCGTGCTCGAACTGGGGTGTGGAATTCATTCGGTCACTCCCGTACGTCTCGTACTCGTCGTCGCGTTCCCGGTCCGGACGCCCGCCGAGGGTCACAGGGCGGGATCCACCACCGCTCGCACCGTGGTCGACCGTCCCCGGTCAGCGGGGCGCGGCCACCACGAGCCGCTCCAGCTCCGCCACCACCTGCGCGGGCGACGGCTGGGCGGCCAACTCCCGGCGCAGCCGGTCGGCCGCCTCCCGGAACCCGGGCTCGGCCAGCACCCGCCGCAGGGCGGTGACCACCGCGGCCGGGTCGGCGTCCTTCGCCGGCACCACCAGGCCGGCCCCGGTCTCGGCGAGCCGGGCGGAGTGCCGCGTGTGGTCGGGCAGCCGGGGAACGAGCACCTGCGGCAGCCCGTACGACACGGCGGTGAGCAGCGACCCGGCGCCGCCGTGGGCGACGACGGCGGCGCAGCCGGGCAGCACCAGGTGCAGCGGCGAGCCGGCCACCACGTGCACCCCGTCGGGTACCGGCCCGAGCAGGGACCGCTGATCGGGGCTCACCGCGACCACGACCTCCACGTCGAGGTCGGCGAGCGCCCGCACCACCGTCCCGGCGAGGAAATGGTCCGGTCCGAGGCGGCCCATCGTCGTACCCCAGGTGACGCAGACCCGGGGACGCGCGCCGGGTTCCGGCAGCGGCGGGGGGACGACGCCCGGGCCGTTGAACGGCACCTGGCCGAGCGGCAGCCGCCGCGAGCCGACCTGCGGGAGCTGAAGGCCGGCCGGGTACGGGTCGACCGTGGCCACGCCGAACGGGTCCACCCCGGTCAGCCCGTACCGGGCGCCGAGCGGGTCGAGCACGGCCGGCAGGAACTGCGCGGCCCGACCGCCGAGCAGGTCGGTGCCGAACAGGTGCCGGACCGCCGGCACGCCCGCCGCGGCGGCGGCGACCGGCCCGGCGAAGGCGCTCGGCTCGAACACCAGCAGGTCCGCCCGCCAGCGCCGGGCCAGGTCGACCAGGTCGTCCAGCATCGCGTCGGCCAGCTCGGCGAAGAGTTTCAGGACACGCGGGCCGCCGCCGTTGGCGCCGGGCGGCGTGGCGACGATCTCACGGAACGCGGCCTCCGCGTCGACGTCGCGGCCGACCGGGGCGAACGGCAGGCCGGTACGCAGGGCCACGTCGGTCAGGGCGGGCTGGCTGGCCACCAGCACCTCGTGCCCGGCGGTACGGCAGGACCAGGCCAGCGGCACCATCGCGTACAGGTGCGAGGGCCATGCCCAGGTGGTAAAGAGGATCCGCATCGGCCCATGGCAGCACCGCCGGCTGGGCGGGCCCTCCACGACCGCTCGACCCCCGCCGCCCGGTGCGGGTCGCCGGTCGAGCCGGGCTCGAGCATCCGCCCCACCCCGCCCGCCGCGCCGCCAGCGAGCGACCAGCGCACTGGTGTTGGGTGCCCCTGACACGCCTGCCGCCGGACGCGAGAGGGTGACATGGAGCTAGGTATCGGGCTGCCGACGATGATCCCGGGGATCGCCGGCGCGGATCTGCTCACCTGGGCGCGCCGTGCCGAGAAGCACGGCTTCGCCTCCCTCGGGGTGCTGGACCGGCTGATGTACGACGGTTACGAACCACTGATGACGCTGGCCGCGGCGGCCGGCGCGACCAGCCGGATCCGGTTGACCACCACGATCCTCATCGCCGCGTACCGGGGTGACCGGGCGCTGCTGGCCAAGCAACTGGCGAGCCTGCACCGGCTCTCCGGCGGGCGGCTGGTGGTCGGTGCGGCGGCCGGCGGCCGGCCGGACGACTTCGAGGCGTGCGGCACCCCGTACGAGCAACGGGGCCGGCGCCTCGACGCGCTGCTGGGCGAGTTGCGGCGGTCGTGGGACGGCGGGCCGGACGCCCTGGTGCCGGGCCCCCGCTGCCCGGACGGCGGCCCGACGCTGCTGGTCGGGGGCCACTCGCCGGCGGCGATGCGGCGGGCCGCCGCGTACGGCGACGGGTGGATCGCCGGTGGCAGCTCCGCCAGCGGGTACGACGAGCTGGCCGGTCGGGCCCGGCAGGCGTGGCGGGCGGCGGGGCGGACGGACCGGCCCCGGCTGGTCGCCATCGCGTACGTGGCCCTCGGGCCCGGTGCCGCCGACCGGTCCGCCGCGTACCTGCGCGACTACTACGGCTTCCTCGGCTGGAAGGCCGACATCGCGGTGAAGAGCGTCCTCACCGACGCGCAGCAGTTGCGGACGTTCGTCGCCGACTACCGCGCGGTGGGCTGCGACGAGCTGATCCTCTTCCCGTGCGTCCCGGAACCGGCGCAGGCGGACCTGATCGCCGACGCCGTCCTGGGGTGAGTGGCGTGACCGAGACGCTGCACGTCCTGGTGCTGCTCGGCAGCGGCACGGTGGCCGGGGTGCTCTTCGCCGTGGCGCTGAGCACCGTCCCGGCGCTGGCCGCGATGCCCCCCGACCGGTACGTGCAGGCACACACCCTGCTGGGCCGCAACTGGGACCCGACGATGCCGCTGATCGTCCTCGGCAGCACGCTGCTGGACCTGTGGCTCGCGTTCCGGACGACCGCGCCGGCACCGCGGGCGCTGATCGTGGTGGCCGCCGTGTGCCTGCTCGGGGTGTCGGTGGTCTCGCACTTCCGGAACGTGCCGATCAACCGGCGCGTGCACCGCACCGACCCGGCGGCCATCCCGGCCGACTGGGCCGACCCGCGCCCGGTGTGGCGGCGCTGGCACCTGCTGCGGACCGCCCTGGCGCTCGTCGCCTTCACGGCGAACAGCCTCGCCGTGACCGCCTTCTGAAAGGACCACAGATGAGTCACGACCGAGAGCTGGCCTTCGTCGGGTTGGGCGGGATGGGCGCCGGCATGGCGCGGTGCCTGCGCGCCGCCGGTTACCCCCTCGTGGTGCACAACCGGACGGCGGCGAAGGCCGCGCCCCTGGCCGAGGCCGGGGCACGTGTCGCCGCCGCCAGCGGCGAGGCCGTGGAGAACGCCCGGATCGTCGTGCTGAGCCTCAGCGACCAGAATGCGGTCGAGCAGGTGCTGTTCGGCGAGATGCTCGGCTACCTGCGACCCGGCACGCTGGTGGTGGACACGTCGACCCTGTCGCCCGCGTACTCGGCGGAGGCCAGCGAGCGCCTGGCGCGGGTGGGCGTACGGCGGATCGAGGCGTGCGTCCTCGGCAACCCGCCGATGGCCCAGGCGGGCAAGCTGCGCATCTTCACCGCCGGTGAGCGGTCGGGCGTGGAGGAGGCGCACGACGTGCTCGCCACGCTCGGGCAGGAGATCCGGTACGTCGGCCCAGTCGGCGCGGCGAGCACGCTGAAGCTGGCCTTCAACCTGATCCTCGGCAACCAGGTGGCCGCGCTGGCCGAGGCGGTGGCGTTCGTCGAGAGCAGCGGCCTGGACCGGGAGCGGTTCCTCGCCGCGCTCACCGCGAGCGGGTTCAGCTCCCCGACCCTGGCGTTCCGGGCGGAGATGGTGCGCAACCGCAGCTACGAGCCCCCGCAGTTCCGGGTGAACCTGATGGCGAAGGATCTTCGGCTGGCCGTCGACGAGGCGGACGCCCGAGGTGTCGGCCTGGCGGTGACGGCCTGCGCGGCCGACCGGTTCACCGAGGCGGTGCGGGCCGGGGACGGCGACAAGGACGCGGCCGTCGTCGCGGAGCCCCGCTCCCCCGTGGCGGAGTTTCCGCCACAGGGTTGATCTGATCAACACATGAGCTGGGCATCCCGATGTCGCGGCTGTCGCCCTGCCGCCCTGGAAGCGGGTCGCGCAGCGGGAGTCAGCGGACGACCTTGAGGTTGAACATCGGGGTGTCCAGCGCGCCCATCAGGCGCAGCCACAGTGGCAGCAGCATCTCGGTGCCGCGAGCGGTGGTGATGTCGCCGAGGTCGACGACGTCGGTGTGACCGAAGGACTCGAGGATTCCCGTCACGGTCTTCTTGGCGTCGGCGTCGTTGCCGCTCACGAAGATCGAGTGGTCGCCGTCGGCGAGCGCCTTCGGGTTGACCATCAGCGTCGCGGTGAGCGTGTTGAGGGCCTTGACCACCCGTAGTTGCGGGAAGGCCGCCTGGATCTGCTCGCCGAGGCTGTCGGTGTCCTTGACGAACAGGGTGGGCGGGAACCCGTTGTCGAAGTCCAGCGGGTTGGCGATGTCCACGAGGATCTTGCCGGTCAGATTGTCGGTGCCGGCGGCCTGCAGCGCCGCGATCGAGACGCCGCCGGAGGTGGCGTTGACCAGCAGCTCGGCGCCGGCGGCGGCGTCGGCGAGGGTCGCCAGGCGCACCTGGGGGTGCTCGGCGGCCCACGCGGCGTAGGGCGGGTTGCCCATCCCGTCCGGGGTGGTCCTGGCCAGCGTCGCGGCGACATCGCGGGTGCCTACGGTGACGTCGTGGCCTAGCTCCGCAAGGCGGCCGGCCAGCGCCTGGCCGACCATGCCGGTGCCGAGAACTGCGATCTTCATGGTGGCGCTCCCTCGTCAAGTCCCGGCGCTTGCCCGCGGCAGGCGCCCTTCGGGCACACCCAAGCTAACAGACAGGTCTGTCTACCCGCAAGCTTCGAGCACGGAGGCGGGCGGCCGGGCGCCCGGCGGACGCCCCGGACAGACTTGTCTGTAGCATTGTCGTGCCTGGCCAGCGGAGGTGAACCGATGACACAACCACCCCAGCCGGCGCGCGAGCGAATCCTCGACACCGCGTTCCGGCTGTTCTACGCCCACGGGCCCCGCGGCGTCGGCGTCGACACCGTCATCGCCGAGTCCGGCGTGGCCAAGGCGACCCTGTACAAGCACTTCCCCCGCAAGGACGACCTCGTCCTGGCGTACCTGGACAAGGTCGACCAGACCTGGTTCGGGCAGCTACGCGCCGCGGCCCGCGCAGCCGGTGACGACCCACGCGACCAGATGGTCGGCATGTTCGACGCCCTCGCCTCGGCGTGCCGACGCGAGGGCTACCACGGCTGCGCGTTCATCAACACCGCCGCCGAGAGCGCGGCCGGCAGCGACGTGCACGCCCGTACCGTCGAGCACAAGCGGGTGGTGCTGGCCTGGGTGACCGACCTGGCCCGCCGCGCCGGCGCCGCCGACCCGGCGCGGCTGGCCCGCCAGCTGACCCTGCTGCTCGACGGCGGCCTGTCCGCCGGGGTGCTCGACGCTGATCCGGCCACCCCGGACACCGCGAAGGAAGCCGCCCGCGTGCTGGTCGCGGCCGCCTGCCCGACCCGGTGACCCAGGAGCCACCGCTGGCGCTCGCACCCCGTCACCTTGCTGATCCCGGCGAGAGCCGGTCCGCCAGCTCCCGCTGGCCGGAAACGACTCAGGGCCGGCCCCCGAACGGGCCGGCCCTGAACGATGACGGTGCGGCTCGCGCACTGCCATCCAATGGTGGGCGATACTGGGTTTGAACCAGTGACCTCTTCCGTGTCAAGGAAGCGCGCTCCCACTGCGCCAATCGCCCTCGTCTTGCCGAGGTGGGGACGGGATTTGAACCCGCGTACACGGCTTTGCAGGCCGTTGCCTCGCCTCTCGGCCACCCCACCGAGGTTGCCCCCGTCATGCGTGGCGGCATCTCCGAGCGGACGACGGGATTCGAACCCGCGACCCTCACCTTGGCAAGGTGATGCGCTACCAGCTGCGCTACGTCCGCGTGCCCCCGGCTTTCCCGGTGACGGATGAGAACTCTAGCCGAGCCGGCGAGCGGTTGCCAACTCGGGGTGCCCCCGGCGCGTCCTCCCAGCGAGTCGGGACCGGCCGGTGGGTCGATGCCCGTCGCCACGCCGGTTCCGATCCGGACAACACACCGGGACCGTCCGCAAAACTGTCCGATTTCCGACCGGTTGAGCTTCGTGTCCGGATCCTTCGGTAACGGCCCGTGTCGGTATGGATGGACTACCGTTACGGCTGTGACAAGACGTGCGGCCGAGATCCGCCTGGATGCCCTGCTGCGCACGGCCTGTGACGTGATCGTGGAGCGAGGCCTGGCCAACACCCGCACCTCCGACGTGGCTCAGGCCGCGGGGGTGAGCCAGGCACTGGTCTTCTACCACTTCGCCACGAAGGACCGACTGCTCGCCGAGGCGTTCGCGTACGCCGTCGAGCAGGATCTCGCCCGGTTGGACGCGGTGATGCGCTCCACCGCCCCGCCGCTGACGAAGCTGCGGCGGATCGTCAAGCTCTACACCCCGGCCGGCCGGCCGATCTCCTGGTCCATGTGGATCGACGGCTGGGCCGAGTCGCTGCGCACGCCGGAGCTGGAGAAGGTGTCCCGCCGGCTGGACCTGCGCTGGCGGCAGGACCTGGCCGCGGTGATCGCGGCGGGGGTCCGCGACGGCACGTTCCGGTGCGCCGACCCCGAAGGGGCCGCCTGGCGGATCAGCGCCGTGATGGACGGCCTCGCCGTGCAGCTCGCAGTGCACGACCGGGTGATCTCCCGCCGGCAGTTCACCGAGTGGGTCCGCCTGGTGACCGCCCGGGAGCTGGGGATCGACCCGGCCCAGCTGGACTGAGGGCGCGCGGAAACCGGCCTTTGCCGGCGGCCCGGGGCGGGACAATCCGGGCATGGACCTGCTCGAGACGTACCGCCGCAGCCTCGCCGTGTTCACCGACCGGGTGGCCGAGGTCGGCCCGGGGCAGTGGACGGCGCCGACGCCCTGCGCGGAGTGGGACGTCCGGACGCTGGTCAACCACGTCGTCGGCGAGGACCGGTGGAGCGTGGCGCTGATGGCCGGACGCACGATCGCGGAGGTGGGCGACCGGTACGAGGGCGACCAGCTCGACGGCGACCCGGCGGCCGCGGCCCGGGACGCGGCGGCGCAGGCGGAACTGGCCTTCACCCGCCCCTCGGCGCTGGAGCGCACCGTCGACCTCTCCTCCGGTCCGACGCCGGCCGACGAGTACCTGCACCAGCTCATCGCGGAGCACCTCGTGCACGGGTGGGACCTGGCGGCGGCGATCGGCGCCGATCGGCGTCTGGACGCCGACGCGGTGGCCGGGTGCGCCCACTGGTTCCGCGGACGGATCGACGACTACCGGCGGGGCCGGCTCGTCCGGTCGGGCGTCGACGTGGCAGCCGACGCCGACACCCAGGACCGGCTCATCGCCGCCTTCGGCCGCGACCCGGACTGGGCGCCGTAGGTCTGCCGGGATGTTAAGAAGGGGCCCTTCTACTACCGCAGGAGTTAGGAAGGGGCCCTTCCTTGCGCCTGCCGGAGGCGCGGCCGGGCCGGCGGGTGGACGTTGGCGAGGTCCGGGTCACCGCCGTAGTGGGCGAGCACCCGGTGGTCCATGACCCGTCGCCACAGCGGCGGGACCAGCGCGGCGACCACCATGGTCGCGTACCCGGCCGGCAGCTGCGGCGAAGCGTCGAAGCTGCGCAGCGTCTGGTAGCGCCGCAGCGGGTTGGCGTGGTGGTCGCTGTGTCGCTGGAGCTGGAAGAGGAAGACGTTGGTGACCGCACGGTCGCTGTTCCAGCTGTGCCGGGGGTCGACCTTCTCGTACCGGCCGGCGGCGGTGCGCTGCCGGGCGAGGCCGTAGTGCTCCAGGTAGTTCACGACCTCCAGCAGGCTGAATCCGACCACGGCCTGGAGGACCAGGAAGACCAGCACACCCGGGCCGAACGTGACCGCCAGCAGCGCGTAGAGCGCCACGGTCATCGCCCAGGCGTTGAGGATGTCGTTGCGCCACGTCCACGGGCTGCGGCCGCGGATGCGGAACCGCCCCGTCTCCAGCCGCCAGGCCGACCGCAGGCTGCCCCAGACGGTACGCGGCCAGAAGGCCCAGAAGCTCTCGCCCAGCCGGGAGCTGGCCGGGTCCTCCGCGGTGGCGACCCGGGTGTGGTGGCCCCGGTTGTGCTCGACGTAGAAGTGGCCGTACCCGGTGGGGGCCAGCGCCACCTTGGAGAGCCAGCGTTCCGTCGTCTCCCGCTTGTGGCCCAGCTCGTGGGCGGTGTTGATGGCGATGCCGTTGACGATCCCGACGGTCGCCACGAGACCCGCCGCCACCAGTGGGGAGAGGCCGCCGGCGGCCCAGACGGCGCAGCAGAGCACCAGGGCCGCGTACTGGGCGGGCAGGTAGAGGTAGGTGAGCCAGCGGTAGTAGCCGTCGGCCTGGAGCCGCGGCACCGCCTCCTCCGGTGGGTTGCGCCGGTCGTCGCCGATCAGCAGGTCGACGGCGGGGATCAGCCCGAACACCACGGCCGGGGTGAGCCACCAGGCCCAGGCGCCCCCGGCGCCCCGCCAGGACAGCCAGGCGAGGAAGGGCAGCGCGGGGACGAGCAGCGCCAGCGGCCAGAGCGGCTTGCGGGTGTCCCGCCAGGCGCCGGGGGTGACGGTCGCGTCGACGGCCATGGCCGATCTCCGATCTCTCGCCGGTCTCCCTCCTGACTGTGGCAGCCGTCACGTCGTTTTACAAGGCCCCATGTTTTGTAAAGTCGAGTCCGTTCGATGCGAGGGGACGTCCGCCGGGGGCGGCACGGCAGGTCACCACCCCCGGCGGCCCCCGATCAGCGTCCCCCCGCCCAGCCCCGCGACCTACTACTCGACGCACGCCCCCAGTCCCGGGCCGACCCACGATCGTCGCCCACCGTCCGGGTCAGGTGGCGCATGCGCAACAGCAGCCCGAGGCCGAGGGACACCAGCAACCCACCCAGCAGGAAGGCGGCCTGCACCGCGCCGAAGCCACCGGACTGCGCGACCGGGCGGCCCGCCCCGGCCGCCGGTGGCACCTCTGCGACGCCGTCGTCGGCGGGCACCTCCTCGCCGGTCTCCTCCACCGCCGGCTCGGTGGGCTCGGCCGGCGCCTCGGACACCTCCGCGGACCGGCTCGGCGACGCCTCGGCGTCCGGCCCCACCACCGACCGGGTCGCGGTCTGCCGCGCCAGCAGGCGCAGGTTCGCGTCGTACGCCTCCGCCTCCAGCGTGACCCGCCCGCGGCTCACGTCCTCCGCGAACGCCACCTGGTACTTGGCCGTCACCGTCCGGTCCGGGCAGAGCGTCCCGGGATCGAGCTGACGGTCGGTCAGCCGGGCCACGTCACCGTCGGTGCGCACCTCCAGCGGGAACGACCCGGTCTCCTCGATCCGGTCCACATTCACCTGGTCGAGCCGCATCCCCGACACCCGCAGCACCATCGACCAGCGGACCTTCACGCAGCCGCCCCGGTCACGCCGCACCACCGCGGAGACCGTCGCCACCGGGTCACCGGCCCGGAACTCGTCGGGCAGGCCGCTCAGCTCCGTGCTGTTGGCCGCCGACGCCGGCGTCGGCGCGGCCAGGCACACCCCGGTCACGCAGGCCAGCACCACCCCGGCCCGCAACGCGTACCGCCACAACGTCACCTTCTCCGCCCTCCCGTCGGTCGCCTCCACGACAGACGCTAGGAGCGGGTGCAGACAGCCGGTAGACGGGCGTGTTCGCACGGACCGCCAAGGACGGAGGGTGGTTTCACCGTGCGTAGTGAACCGGTCACGCCCTCCCCGCGACACGCCGGTCGCTCGCCTGCGGGAGAATCTGCCGGTGTCCGAACTCGCCACCGCCTTCGTCCGGCTCCACGCGCGCCTCGCGCCGGTCGCCTTCGTACCCGAGGTGCGGCTGCACCAGGCCGACGACGCGGTCGGGCTGTGGGAGCTGACCGAGGGCGAGTTCCGCAGCGCCCAGCCGCCGCCCTTCTGGGCCTTCGCCTGGGCCGGCGGGCAGGCGCTCGCCCGCTACGTCACCGACCACCCGGACCTGGTCACCGGCCGGCGGGTGCTCGACCTCGCCTCCGGGTCGGGCCTGGTCGCCATCGCCGCGGCCCGCGCCGGCGCGGCGGCGGTCCGCGCCGTCGAGGTCGACCCGCTCGCCGTCGCGGCCGTCGCGCTCAACGCCGAGGCCAACGGGGTACGCCTCGACGCCGAACTGGGCGACATCCTCGACGGCGACGCGGGCGGCGCCGAGGTCGTGCTCGCCGGCGACGTCTTCTACAGCGAGGTGATGGCGAGGCGGGTGCTCCGCTTCCTGTTGACGGCCGCCCGCGCCGGCGCGACGGTGCTGGTCGGCGACCCCGGCCGGGCGTTCCTGCCCCGCGACCGCTTCGACGAGGTCGGCACGTACGACGTGCCCGTCCCGGAGACGCTGGAGAGCGTACGGGTGAAGCGCACCACGGTGTGGCGGCTGCGGCCCGGACTGCCGGGGGCGGCCCGTTAGCGTGTCCGGCGTGCTGTTCCGGAGCTGGGCGGAACCGGCCGGCGCCGCCTGGCCGGACGTGGCCCGTGTCGCCGACCACGTGGGCGTCGAGCACCTGGTGGTGACCCGGCACGCGCTGGTCCGTCAGGTGCTGACCGACCCGCTCACGTACCGCCCGGACAACGCCCTCGACGCCGTCACCCCGGTCCCGGTGGCCGCCCTGCGGATCCTCGCCGGGCACCGCTTCCGGCTGCCGCCGACGCTCGCCAACAACGGCGGCGCGAGCCATCCGGCGATCCGGGCGGTCGTCGCCGACGCCCTGCACCCGGCGAAGGTGGCCGGCCAGCGGCCCTGGCTCAACGACCTGGTGGGCCGGCGGGTGGCCGCCATCCGGGCCGCCCTCGACGCCGGCGCGACCGCCGACCTCTACGCCGACCTGGCCGCCGACCTGCCGCTGCTGGTGCTGGCCCGCCTGGTCGAGCTGCCGGACGCCCCGGTGGGCGCGGTGAAGGAGTTCGCGCGGGCCGCCCTCGAACTCTTCTGGGCACCGCTGGACGCCGACCGCCAGCTCGCCCTGGCCGCGGAGGTCGGGCGGTTCCACCGGGTGCTGCGGGAGTTCGCCGCCACCGGCGGCGGGCTCGCCGGGGCCCTGCGCGCCGCCGGGCACCCGCCCGACGTGGTGGTCGGGGCGCTGTTCTTCCTGCTGGTCGCCGGCCAGGAGACCACCTCGCAGTTCCTCACGCTGCTGCTGCACCGGCTGGCCGGCGAGCCGGCCGTCCGGGCCGGCCTGCGCGCCGGCACGGTGTCGGTCGCCGACGTGGTCGAGGAGGGGCTGCGACTGGAGCCGCCGATCGTGACCTGGCGGCGGGTGGCCGCCGTGGACACCACGCTGGGCGGGACGGCGGTGCCGGCGGGCACCAGCGTCGTCCTGTGGCTGGCCCGCGCCGGCCGCGACCCGGCCACGGTGGACGCGCCCGACGAGTTCCGGCCCGGGCAGAAGGGCTCGCGCCGGCACCTCGCCTTCGGGGCCGGCGCCCACCGCTGCGTCGGCGACCAGTTGGCCCGGATGGAGGCGGCGGTCGTCGTCGACCAGGTGACGCCGCTGCTCGACGGGGTGACCGTGGTCCGCCCGCCCTGGTGCCCGGACAATCTGACCTTCCGGATGCCCGACGCGTTCGTCGTCCGACGGAGCTGACCGCACGGCTTCCGGCCGAAGGCGCAGCTGACCAAAGTGAGGGTCGGTCGGTGCCGTTCGGGCACGGTGTCGGCACCCGCCGCGCGCCTACCGTCGCCGCATGATCACATTACGTGGGTTGACCAAGCGTTTCGGCCAGACGACCGCCGTCGACGACCTGACCGTCGACATCGCCCCCGGCCGGGTCACCGGCTTCCTCGGCCCGAACGGTGCCGGCAAGTCCACCACCTTGCGGATGGTGCTCGGCCTCGACCGACCCACCGCCGGCCGGGCCCTGGTCGGCGGGCGGCCGTACCGGGAGCTGCGACACCCGCTGTACGAGGTCGGCGCGCTGCTCGACGCGCGGGCCGTCCACCCCGCCCGGTCCGGCCGGGCGCACCTGTTGGCGATGGCGCGCAGCAACGGCATCCCCGCCCGCCGGGTGGACGACGTGCTGGCCACCGTGGGGCTGGACGACCGCGCCGCCGCAAAACCGGGCCGCACCCTGTCGCTCGGGATGGGACAGCGGCTCGGCATCGCCGGTGCGCTGCTCGGTGACCCGCCGGTGCTGATGTTCGACGAGCCGGTGAACGGGCTCGACCCGGACGGCGTCCGCTGGATCCGGCAGCTCGTCCGGTCACTCGCCGCTGAGGGCCGAACCGTGCTGGTGTCCAGCCACCTGATGAGCGAGATGCAGCAGACCGCCGACCGGCTGGTGGTCATCGGGCGCGGGCGGCTGCTCGCCGACGCTGCCATCGACGAGGTGATCGCCGGCGCCGGTGGCGCCGTCCGGGTCCGGGTGCCGCGCGAGCCGGACCGGCGGGCGCTGGCCGAACGACTCGTCGTGGCCGGGTACGGCGTCGATCCGGCCGGACCGGACGCGCTGAGCGTCACCGGCGCCGACGCCGGACGCATCGGCGACCTCGCGCACGAGCTGCGGATCCGGCTGCACGAGCTCAGCCCGCAGACGGCGTCGCTGGAGCGGGCGTTCATGGCGCTCACCGCGGACAGCGTCGAGTACGCCGGTGGTGGTGTGCGATGACCACGACCTCCGCGCCCACCCGCCGTCCCGGACAACCCGCCTCAGGCCGCCGGAGGGGCACCCTCGCCGGCGCGGTCGCCGCTGAGTGGACCAAGCTGTGGTCGATCCGTTCCACCTGGTGGACGATGCTGGCCGGCGTGCTGCTGATGGCCGCCACCGCCGGCCAGCTCGCCATCTACGTGAGCAACGCCAACACCGATGACGACCCGGCCGACGACCCGGGGATCGTCACTGTCGGCAGCGTCCTGATCGACTCCGTCGAACTCACCCAGTACGCCGTGCTGGCGCTCGGCCTGCTCCTGGTCACCAGCGAGTTCACCAGCGGCACCATCCGGACCACGTTGCAGTGCACACCGTCGCGAGGCCGGGTGCTGCTGGCGAAGGCCGTGGTGACCGGGACGGCGACCTTCGCGCTCGGGCTGCTGCTCGGCGCGGTCGGCGCTCTGGTGGCCCGGCCGGTGCTCGGCCGCTGGGGCACCGCGCCGGCCGGTGGCACGGCCGGCGACATCCTGGCGGTCGCGACCTACCTGGCGCTGATCGGCGTGCTGGCCCTCGGCCTCGGCGCGGCGCTGCGCAGCGCGGTACTCACCCTGATCGTGCTGCTCGCCACGCTGATGATCGTCCCGCTGTCACTGCAGGAGCCGGACATCGCCGTGCTCAACCGGATCGCCGACGCCTTTCCCGGCGTGGCCGGCGGGCATTTCATGACCGGGGACGGCGACCCGTACCCGGCCTTCGTCGGGTTGCTGCTGCTCGCCGGCTGGGCCGCAGCCGCGCTCGCCCTGGGCCGGGCCGCGCTACGGCGCCGGGACGCGTGAGCCGGGGCGGGGCCCGTCTAGCCGGGTGGCTCGACGAGCCCCGCCTCGTACGCGAGGATCGCCGCCTGCACCCGGTTACGCACGTCGAGCCGGGTGAAGATGCTGGTCAGGTAGCTCTTCACGGTGCCCTCGACGAGGTGCAACCGGCGGCCGATCTCCGCGTTCGACAGACCGGACCCCACCAGGGCGAGCACCTCCCGTTCCCGTTCGGTCAGCCCGGCCAGCCGGTCCCGGGCCGCCGGGCGGCGCGCCATCCGCCCGCCGCCCAGCTCGATCACCCGGCGGGCCACCCGCGGCGACAGGTACGCGCCGCCGTCCGCGACGGCGCGTACGCCGGCGACCAACTCCCGAGGGTCCCCGGCCTTCAGCAGGAACCCGCTGGCGCGGTGCCCGAGCGCCCGGGCGACGTGGTCGTCCTCGCCGAAGGTGGTCAGCATGACCGTGGCGGTCTCCGGCACCAGCCGGCGGATCTCGGCGGCGGCGGAGAGCCCGTCCAGCTTCGGCATGCGGATGTCCAGCAGGGCCACCCGGGGACGGTGCGCCCGCACCAGCTCCACCGCCGCCCGGCCGTCACCGGCCTCGCCCACCACCTCGATGCCCGGGTCGGTGGCCAGGATCGCCCGTACCCCGGCGCGGATCATGGCCTCGTCGTCGGCGAGGACGACCCGCACCGGGGTGGCCTGCTCGGTGTTCATCCGTCGATCCGCTCCTTGCTGACCAGCCGGCCGTCGGTGAAGCACAGCCGCCAGGTCGGCTGGGCCAGGGGGAAGTTTCCGTCGGTGTAGTGCTCGCACCCGGCCCGGCCGGTCCCGGCGGGCGAGTCCACCGGGCGGCGGGGTAGGCCGTCCAGGTCGGCCCGCGCGGCGCCGACCGGCAGCCGGGCAAAGGTCGCCTCGTCCAGCACGGTGCCGGCCGTGGCGACCGGGTAGTAGACCAGCGTCAGCACCGCGGCGATCGCCGCCGGAGCGCCGACGGCGGTCATCAGGCTGCGCCGCACCCGGCGGCGCGCGTCCCGTAGCCGCCGCTCGGCCTCGCCGAGGGCCGGTGTCGACGTTTCCGCGCGGCCGGGCGGCGACGCCGACACCGGCCCGCGACCGGCGAGTGCCGGCCAGGCGGGCTCGACGTCCCCGCCGGACTCCTCGCGGTACGGTCCGTCGTGCCGGGGCAGGCGGGCCTCCACCGCGAACCCGCCGTCGCGCGGGCCGGCGGTGAGGACACCGCCGGTGAGGCGTACCCGCTCGGTGAGGGCGAGCAGGCCGGAGCCGGTCGACGGCGGGCCGGGCAGCGGGCCGGCCGCAGGCCGGGCGTTGACCACGCTCAGCCCGACCCACTCCCCCTCGGCGCGCAGGGAGACGGTCACCGGCGCGCCGGGCGCGTACCGGGCCGCATTGGTGAGCGCCTCGCGCACCACCCGGTGCACCGCGTACGCGGTCCCCGGGGGCAGGTCCGACCCGCCGTCGGGCAGGTCCAGCCGGACCGCCATGCCCGCCTCCCGCGCACCGTCCACCAGGTCGGCCACGGTCCCCGGACCGGCGGTGTCCGGATCGCCCTTCTCGCGGAGCAGGCCGATGACGCCGTGCAGGCGTTCGGTGGCGTCCGCGACGCTGGCCCGCAGCTCACCGGCGGCGGCCCGGTGCCGGGCCGGCAGGTCGTCGGCGAGTTCCAGGGCGGCGGCGCGCACCGCGATCAGGCTGAGGTCGTGCCCGAGGGAGTCGTGCATCTCCCCGGCGATCCGGGCCCGTTCCCGCAACCGGACACGCTCGGCCAGGCCACGCCGCTCCCGGTCCCGGGCCTCCTCATGCCGGCGTTCCGCCTCCGCCAGGGCCTCCTGCTGACGCCGGTGCCGGCCCACCAGCCAAGGCAGGACCCCGGCGAAGAGCAGCACCGAGGCGAGCAGGAACCAGGTGGCGGCGCCGGTGCCGAGCAGCCCCAGGTTGAGCACGGTGCCCCCGGCGGCGATCACCGCGAAGGCGACGCCGGCCGGGACGGCCGTGGCCGCCCGCCGCCCCGCCAGGTAGCTGAAGACCGGGATGATGAAGGAGAAGTTGCCGTCGAGCAGCGAGCCGAGCACGGCCAGGAACAGCGCCACCACCGGGAACCGTCGGGCCACCGCGACCGCGCCGGTGAGGATCGCGAGTCCGCCGGCGAGCGACAGCAGGGACGGCGCGTCGTACGGTGGCGAGAGCCCGGCGGCGAGCAGCGGCCCCGCCGCCACGAGCCAGAGCAGCCCGTCGGCCGACCGCCGCCGCCACTGAGGGCCCGCCGGTCGGCCCCACACCCGCCGACAGCTCATCACGGCGGCCAGGCTACCCACGCTCGACCTGCCGGGTTACCGACGATGGTCAGGTGTTCAGCTGATCTCCTCAGCCCAGGCACGCCAGTCGTCCAGCACCCCGTAGAGCGCCGGGGTGAGCCAGCCGGGAGCCGAGCGGCGGAACACACCGGGATCCATCGCGCCGGCACCGGCCGGCAACGCGCCGAGCAGGTGCGGCACCAGGTCGGTGAGGTTGGCCCAGTGCACCAGCTCCGGATCGGCCGGCCAGGCGCCGATCACCACACCCGCCGGCACGGCCCGGCGCTCCAGCGCCTCCAGGGTGAGCGCGGTGTGGTTCAGCGTGCCGAGGCCGGCGCGCGCCACCACCACCGCCGGGCAGCCGAGGGAGACCGCCAGGTCGGCCACCGTCCACGGCTCACCCGACGGTCGCAGACCCATCGGTACGAGCAGCCCGCCGGCCCCCTCGACCAGGACCAGGTCGTGCTTGTCGGTCTCCTCACGGACGGCGTCGACCGCGGTGTACAGCTCCAGGGGCGGCAGCTCGGCGATCCGGGCCGCCGCCAGCGGGGCGAGGGGCTCCGGGAAACTCGCCAGCGTCCGGCCGGTGAGTGGCGCGGCGAGGCGGGTGACCGTGTCGACGTCACCGGGGTCGCCGGTGGCCGTACCCGTCTGGCCCGGCTTGACCACCGCGACGCGCAACCCGGCGGCCTGCGCCGCGGCGGTGATCGCCGCGGTGACGATCGTCTTGCCGACCTCGGTGTCGGTGCCGGTCACCAGCACAACACCGCGCCACGGCGCTCCCGTCTCGGCCGCACCGCTCACCGTGCCACCTCTGCTCGCGACTGCGGGGCTCGCAACCCCGGCTCACTCCTCGCGCTCACGGGGCACACTCCACGATGACCTCCAGGGCCCGCTCGAAGTCCGCCCGGGGCACGCCGGCGCTGAGGGTGAGGCGGAGCCGGGACCGGCTGTCCGGGGTGGAGGGGGGCCGGAAGCAGCCGACCGCCACGCCCCGGTCCCGGCAGTCGGCCGCCCACGCGGTGGCCGTTTCGGGACCGGGCGCGGTGACCGACACGACCGCGGCGTCGGGGGCCGACACGGTCAGCCCGGCGGCGCGCAGCCGGCGGACCGCGAGACCGGCCCGTTCGGCCAGCTCCGCCCGCAAGTCGTCACCGGCGCGGGCCAGCCCGACGGCCGCCCGCACGCCGGCCGCCACCGCCGGCGGCGGCGCCGTGTCGAAGATGAACGTCCGGCCCGTCTCCACCAGGTGGCGGACGAACTCCGCGGGGCCGGCGACCACCCCGCCGGCGCCGCCGAGGGCCTTGGACAGCGTGGTCGTGACGATCACGTCCGGCTCACCGGCCAGCCCGGCGGCGGCCACTCCCCCGGCGCCCTGCGGGCCGGTCACGCCGAGCGCGTGGGCGTCGTCGACGAGCAGCAGCGCGCCGTGGTCCCGGGCGACCGCGTGCAGCTCGGCGAGGGGGGCGAGGTCGCCGTCGACGGAGAACACCGACTCGGTGACCACCACCGCCGGCCGGCCGGGCGTGGCGGCGAGCGCGGCGCGTACGGCGGCGACGTCGGCGTGCGGCGTCACCACCGTCTCCGCACCGGAGATCCGGCAGCCGTCGATCAGCGAGGCGTGGTTGTGCGCGTCGGAGACGAGCAGCGTGCGGGGCTGCACGAGCGCCCGGACCGCGCCGAGGTTGGCCAGGTAGCCGGAGGAGAAGACCAGCGCCCGGTCGGTGCCGAGCCAGTCGGCCAGGTCGTCCTCGAGGGCGTGGTGGGCGTCGGTGGAGCCGCGCACCAGCCGCGACCCGGTGGCCCCCAGCCCGTACGCCCGCACCGCCGCGACCGCCGCGGCCGTGACCTCGGGGTGCGTCGACAGGCCGAGGTAGTCGTTGCCGGCGAGATCGACCACGGCGTCGCCGGCGGACCGTGGGCGGAGCGTACGCGTGAGCCCCGCCTTGGCCCGCAGCTCGGCGCGGCGGTCCAGCGCCGCCAGCCAGTCCGCCACCGCCACTCCCATCCCGCGGCACCCGCCCGTCGGGCGCCTCGCGCCGGGGCGAAGGTACCACCTGGCCACGGCGGCCCCGGCGTGGCGCGGGCCCGACGCGGCGTGGCTCTCAACGGTCGCTCGTGCGGCACTCGGGGCCACCACGCGGCCGTTTCCCGCCGCCGGAGCGGCCTTGTAGGGTACGGGCCATGCCAGAGATCCTCGACCAGGCCCGTTCCCAGGTGCTGGAGAACGGCGTCGGCCTCGACGAGGCCGGTGTCCTCGCCGTGCTGAACCTGCCCGACGAGCACCTGCCCGCCGCCCTCCAGCTCGCGCACGACGTGCGGATGCGCTGGTGCGGCCCGGAGGTCGAGGTCGAGGGCATCGTCTCGCTCAAGACCGGCGGCTGCCCGGAGGACTGCCACTTCTGCTCGCAGTCGGGCCTGTTCACCTCGCCGGTGCGCTCCGTGTGGCTGGACATCCCCTCGCTGGTGGAGGCGGCGAAGCAGACCGCGAAGACCGGCGCGACGGAGTTCTGCATCGTCGCCGCCGTCCGCGGCCCGGACGCCCGGCTGATGAAGCAGATGCGCGAGGGTGTCGCCGCGATCAAGGCGGAGGTCGACATCCAGGTGGCGGCCTCGCTCGGCATGCTCACCCAGGAGCAGGTCGACGAGCTGGTCGACATGGGCGTGCACCGCTACAACCACAACCTGGAGACCTGCCGGTCCTACTTCCCGAACGTGGTCACCACCCACTCCTGGGAGGAGCGCTGGGAGACGCTGCGGATGGTCCGCGAATCCGGCATGGAGGTCTGCTGCGGCGGCATCCTGGGCCTGGGCGAGACCGTCGAGCAGCGGGCCGAGTTCGCCGCCCAGCTCGCCGAGCTGGACCCGCACGAGGTCCCGCTGAACTTCCTCAACCCCCGCCCCGGCACCCCGCTCGGCGACCGACCGGTGGTCGAGGGCAAGGACGCGCTGCGCGCCATCGCCGCCTTCCGGCTCGCCATGCCGCGCACGATCCTCCGGTACGCGGGCGGCCGCGAGATCACCCTGGGCGACCTGGGCACCCGCGACGGCCTGCTCGGCGGCATCAACGCGGTGATCGTCGGCAACTACCTGACCACGCTGGGTCGCCCGGCCACCGACGACCTGAAGCTCCTCGACGACCTGAAGATGCCGGTCAAGGCCCTCTCCGCGACCCTGTGAGCACCCGGTGACGACCAGTGACGCGACGACGACGAGCGGCGTGGCGGCCGGGGGCGCCGGTGCCGCCTGGTGCGACCGCTGCGGCGAGCCGGCCGGTGTCGGCGAGCACCTGGCCTGCCGGGCGGCCCGCGAGCTGGAGCCGCCCCGGTACTGCGCGCACTGCCGCCGCCGGATGAAGGTGCAGGTGCTGCCGGTCGGCTGGTCGGCGGTCTGTGTCGCGCACGGCGAGATCCGGGGCTGACGCGGTGCTGCGGGGGCGGGTGGTGACCCTGCGGCCGGCCACGGTCGCGGACGTGCCCGCCCTCGCGGCGATCCGTGCCCACCCGGAGGTGCGACGCTGGTGGCGCGGGGGCGACGACCTCGCCGCCGCCGTGCGGGCCGACCTCACCGACGGCGACCTGACCGTGTACGCGATAGAGCACGACGGCCGTGTCGTCGGCGCCATCCAGTGGTACGCCGAGGACGACCCCGACTACCGCCACGCCAGCATGGACATCTTCCTCGACCCGGCGGCACGCGGCGCCGGGCTGGCCGGAGACGCCATCCGTACCCTGGCCCGGCACCTGATCGACGAGCACGGCCACCACCGCTTCACGATCGACCCGGCGGCGGCCAACTCGGCGGCGATCCGCGCGTACGCCAAGGTGGGCTTCCGCCCGGTCGGCATCCTCCGCCGTTACGAGCGCGGCGAGGACGGCCGCTGGCACGACGGCCTCCTGATGGACCTCCTCGCCGACGACCTGCCCGACTGACGACGCGCGTGGCGCCGTAACCGGCCAACATCCGCGCAACTTCGGGGAAGCTGTCGCCTCGATCGCCGCCGAGGCAGCATCTTCCCCGAAGTTGCGCGTCGATCGAGGTCAGGCCGCGGTGCAGGCGAGGGCGGCAGCAGCGGCGGATACGCCTCTGGCGTTACAGCGACATGCCTGCGGAGCGTGACGATTCTTCGGAGGCGGCGGAAAGAACCACCAGGTCAGCACGGTTCAGACCGATCATCGGATATAGCCCGTGGTGACGATCTATGCGATCACGTGCTGTCCCTCGACACCGTTCCGGAGGAATCCTCATGCCACAGCGTCGGCGCGTGGCGCGCGCGGCCGTTTCCGGTGCCGCCGCCGCTGCCTGCCTCACCCTCGCCATCCCGGCGTGGGCGTCGACCACCATCCCCCTCCACAGCGACCACAAGGACGAGACCGCCGCCGGCTTCCAGCAGGAGTGCGGGGACGAGCGGTTCGCCAACCTGCCGGACGACCACGACGGCTGGCACTTCGTGCTGCCCGGCGGCAAGGAGTCGGGCGGCTTCGAGACGCTGAGCCTCACCTTCAACGACGGCATCAAGGACGTCACCGTCACGGTGCCGAATGCCGGGGACGCTTACCCGGACGCCCTCTACCCCGCCGGGCAGAACGACGACCGCGTCATCCACGCCTACCTGTTCACCCCGGCCGGGTGGACGCTGGTCGACGGCAGCGCCACGGTCAGCGGCGAGGCGGACAAGTTCAACCTGAGCCACACCTGTGCGGGCCACGACGACACCCCGGGGACGCCCACCCCCACGACTCCCGTGCCGACGACGCCGGGCGGCCCCGAGAGCCCGTCCACCCCGGGCGGGTCCGGCACGCCGACCCCCGGCGGCGGTGGTGGCGGTGCGGACGACCCCAGCCTGCCGATCACCGGCGTCGCCGGCACCGGCATCGCGCTGACCGGCCTCGCCCTGATCGGCGGCGGCGTGGCGCTCGCCGTGCTGCGGCGGCGCCGCGACAATGTGACGTTCACCAGCTGACCCCAGGCATCACCCGACCGGCCGCCGGATTTCCGGCGGCCGGTCGTCGTCTTCGAGGCCCCTTCGAGGTGGAGCGGGGAAGATCACCCCGGAGGTTTGATCCGCCGGAGGAGCACGACCGTACTGACCGGTAACCCGGTCAAGGGCGCCCGGAGATTCATCACATCATCGAGAGTAATGGATGACTTGGCGACGTACGCCCAGGTCAGGCCGGTTGACGGCGGCGCATGACGCGCCAAAAGACCGGCCGGGCACGGACGCCGCGTCCTGACATACGAACGTACTGTTGCCGCCCCCGTTTTCGGCGGGCGACAGTACGCGACACCAGCGGTGCCATCGACGCCGCCGCTCCCCCGGACGACCCTGAGGAGATCGCGATGGCTCTACGACTCGCCGACGGAACCGCCTGGTCCGACGTCCTGGCCCGCGCGGTCGACGCCGCCCCCGAGGCCTTCGGGCCCCCGGTCGACGGCGTCCCGACCCTGCACAACCTGATCGAGGGTGGCTGGCAGGCGGTGGGCTCGCCCGCCGCGGTACGCACCCCGGTCGACAACACCGTCCTGGTCAACCTGCCACGGCTGGACGCGGCGACCGCCCGCGCCGCGGTCGCGCACGCCGCCACCGCCCACCGGGCGTGGGCCGAGACCCCCCTCGCCGACCGGAAGGCCCGGGTCACCGACGCCCTGGACGCCCTCACCGCGCACCGCGACCTGCTCGCCCTCCTGCTGGTCTGGGAGATCGGCAAGCCGTGGCGGCTGGCCTGCGCCGACGTCGACCGGGCGCTGGACGGCGTCCGGTGGTACGTCGGCGAGATCGACCGGATGCTCGCCGACGGCCGGGAGCCGCTGCCCGGACCGGTCAGCAACATCGCGTCGTGGAACTACCCGATGAGCGTCCTCGTCCACGCCGAGCTGGTGCAGCTGCTCGCCGGCAACGCGGTGATCGCCAAGACGCCCTCGCAGGGCGGCGCGGTCTGCCTCACCGTCGCGCACGCGCTGATGCGCCGCGCCGGTCTGCCCGCCACGCTGCTGTCCGGCAGCGGCGAGGAGCTGTCCGAGGTGCTGGTCCGGGCTCCCGAGATCGGTGCGGTCGCGTTCGTCGGCGGGCGCTCCAACGGCGGGAAGGTGGCCGCGGCGCTGCTCGACACCGACAAGCGCCACTTCATCGAGCAGGAGGGCCTCAACGCCTGGGGCATCTGGGACTTCTCCCAGTGGGACCTGCTCGCCGGGCACCTGAAGAAGGGCTTCGAGTACGGCAAGCAGCGCTGCACCGCGTACCCGCGCTTCGTCGTCCAGCGCGAGCTGGTCGACCAGTTCCTCGACATGTACCTGCCGGTGGTGCGGTCGGTCCGCTTCGGTCACCCGCTCGCCGTCGGCGACGACTGGTCGGCCGGCGACCCGCTGCCCGAGCTGGACTTCGGCCCGCTGATCAGCGCCGCCAAGGCCGAGGAGCTGCGCCGCAAGGTCGACGAGGCGGTCCGTGGTGGTGCCGTCCCGCTGTACCGGGGCCGGCTCGACGGGGCGCCGTTCCTCGACGGGCAGGACGCCTCGGCGTACGTGGCGCCCTCGGTGCTGCTCGCCCCGCCCGGGCGGTCGCGGCTGATGCACGCCGAGCCGTTCGGCCCGGTCGACACGATCGTCGTCGTCGACACCACCGACGAGCTGCTCGCCGCGATGAACGCCTCCAACGGCGCGCTGGTCGCGTCGCTCGCCTGCGACGACGAGGACGAGGCGGCCAAGCTCGCGGTCGACCTCCAGGCGTTCAAGGTGGGCATCAACAAGCCGCGTTCGCGGGGCGACCGGGAGGAGCCGTTCGGCGGCCGGGGCGCCTCGTGGAAGGGCGCCTTCGTCGGCGGTGACCTGCTGGTGCAGGCGGTCACGGTCGGCGGCGACGGCCGCCTCTACGGCAACTTCCCGGACTACAGCAGCTACCCCACCACCTGAGGCGGGCCTCGGGACGACGGTGGGCGGGGCTCCCGCACCGGGAGCCCCGCCGTTTCACCGTCTCCCGCACCGGGAGTCGGCCGCCCTAGACGCGGGCCCGGCCCACCGCTGTCGCCGTGAGCGGCACCGTCAGCGTGACCAGCGACCCGTCCCGGTCCACCGCCGAGGGACGGCTCAGCCGGCGGGCCGTCCGCAGCATCGGCGTGTTCTCCGCCTGCGTGTGCAGGACCAGGGCGACGTACCCGGCCCGTTCCGCGTGGCGGACGAGCCGGTTCAACAGCGCCGAGCCGACTCCCCGACGCTGCCAGTCGTCCCGCACCAGCAGCGCCACCTCGGCCATGTCCCCCTCGGCGAGGAGGTTGGCCATCGCGACCACCGGCTCCCCCGCTCCGCCGGAGCGGGTGGCCGTGGCGAGGAGGGTGACGCCCCGCGCCGGTTCGAGCAGCCGGCGCATGCGGGCCGGCGCGGGCAGGGCCGCGCCGCCCAGGTAACGGCGGTGCCGGCTGCGCGCCGAGCACCTCTCGTGCAGCTCGACCACGCCCGGCAGGTCGTCGCCGGTCGCCGGGCGGACGCCCAGCTCCGAGCCGTCGGGCAGCACCAGGGTGACCTGCTCGGCGGACCGGCGCGCGACGGTCGCCGCCAACTCGACCAGGGCCTGCGCCCGCGCGTACTCGGCCGGGGTGAACCCGGGGGCCGCGCGCCGCAGCTCGTACGACCCGCCGCTCGGGTCGGCCAGCAACATCGTGGTCGGGGTGATCCCCGGCTTGGGCCCGGCCGGCGACGGCCGCCAGGTGACCGAGTCGGCACCGAGCAGGGTCCGCAGCGCCTCCCCGGTCGCGTCCGGGTCCCGCACCAGGCGGGTGGCCAGCCCGAGCACCCGGGTCGGCTGGTCGGCCAGCCCGCGCGCCTCGCTGCGCGACACCCAGCAGTCGCGGCCCCGCCCCCGCTCCACGGCGGCGACGAGGTCGGCCTCGTCGAGTGAGTCGGGTGCGTCGACGAGGAAGTCGTCGACCGCACCCCGCTCCGTGGTGTGCACCTGCACCGTGAGGATGTTGACCCCACGCAAGGCCAGGCTCGCCGTGAGGACCGACAGGTAGCCCGGTCGGTCGTCCACGGTGGCCCGGATTCGCCACAGCGTCATGGTTCGCTCCCTTCCCCGGTACGACCCTCGCCGCTGGCTGTTGCCGGCCGGTTGCTTCGGGGTGACGGCTCGTGATCCACGGGTGCGGTGTGCGCCACAGTCGCCGTCAGCCGGCCGCGGGCGGTGCCCCGACCAGGTCGAGGCGGTCGCCGAGGATCACCGCGCTGGCGCGGACCAGTTGTGCGAGCCGGTCCACCTCGGTGGAGTGGAACGCCGCGGCGGCCAGCGGCTCGCTGTCCTCCCGCGCCACGACCAGCACCAGCCCGGCCCGCCCGAACGGTGCGACGGCGAAGTGGGCGCCGCCGGGCGCGCTCATCGCGCGGGCGCGCAGCGGCGTCACGTCCGGCAGCCGCGGGGGTACGGGAGCACGCCAGCTGGCGTGCCCCACGGTCGCCTCGCTGCCGGCGCCGGCCCGGGCGGCCCAGTCGACCGGCACCACCGCGGCGACCGCCCAGTCGGCGGCGAGCAGCCCCGGCACGGCGTCGACCAGGGTCGCCAGCCCGTCGGCGGGGTTCCCCGCCACCTGCGCCAGCAGTTCCGCGTCCTGCCCGGTGGTGGTGGGCGCGCCGATCGCCCGCCACACGCCGTCCACGCGGACTCCGGGGATCGCCGCGAGGCCGGCCATCAGCCGCTCCACCCGGGCCGCTCCCGGCCACACCACGGTGAAGTCGTCCACCGCCCGGCCACCGAGCCGCTCCAGGACCACGACCTGCACGATGTCGGCGCCGGAGACGCCCATCGTGCGCGCGACCTGGCCGAGCGTGCCCGGACGGTCGGGAAGGGTGACCCGAACTCGCAGCAACATGTGATCCTCCGCTCGGCGGGCCGGCGCGGTCCGCCGGCAGGCACGCCCTAGCGTGCCCCGCGACCGTTTCGCCCCTGTTGCAGCGGCATGTCCCGAGAGCAAAACCGACCTTGACAACCCGGCTGAGCTGCCATCAACTGATCGGATGACCGAGCCGGCCGTTGACTCCCCCGCCCCGCACTCCTCCCCCCGGGGGCTGGATCTGGACCGGCTCTCCGCGTACCTGGCGACACACCGGCCCGAGCTGGCCGGTGGGGACCTGTCGGCCCGGCTCATCGCCGGCGGCAAGTCCAACCTGACGTACCTGCTGCGCGCCGGCGGGCACGAGGTGGTGCTGCGCCGCCCGCCGCTCGGGCACGTGCTGGCCACCGCCCACGACATGGCCCGGGAGTTCCGGGTGATCTCGGCGCTCGCCCCCACCGGCGTGCCGGTGCCGGCGGCGCTGCTGCTCTGCGCGGACCCGGACGTCGTCGGAGCGCCGTTCTACCTGATGGAACGCGTGCACGGCGAGGTGTTCCGGACCCGCGCGCAGACCGACCCGCTCACCGCCGGCCAGCGGCGTGAGCTGGCGATGGCGATGATGGACACCCTCGCCGCCCTGCACACCGTCGACCCGGCGGCCGTCGGGCTGGCCGACTTCGGGCGTCCGGAGGGCTACCTGGCCCGGCAGGTCCGTCGCTGGTCCGGGCAGCTCGACCGGTCGCGCAGCCGGCCGCTGCCCGGCGTCGACGAGCTGCGCGACCGGCTCGCCGCGACCGCCCCCGAGGGGGCCAACGCCGGCCGGATCGTGCACGGTGACTACCGGCTCGACAACCTGCTCGCCACCGTGGCCCCGGTCGGCGTCCGCGCCGTGCTCGACTGGGAGATGGCCACCCTCGGCGACCCCCTGGCCGACCTGGGCCTGCTGCTGACGTACTGGGACGTGCTCGGCGACAGTGACGCCGCCGAGGGCAACCCGGTCGCGGACGGGCTGGGCCCCCGCGCCGGCTTCCCCACCGGGGCGGAGCTGATCGACCGGTACGCCGGCCGCAGCGACGTCGACGTCGGCCCGCTGCACTGGCACGTGGCGCTCGGGTGCTTCAAGCTCGCGGTGATCTGCGAGGGCATCCACTACCGGCACACGAAGGGCCAGACCCTCGGCGAGGGCTTCGACCGGATCGGCGATCTGGTGAGCCCTCTGGTGACCCACGGCCTGACCGCGGTGGAGAAGAGGTAAGGCCGCCCACCCCGGTCAGGCGCTGGCGCGCTCGACCAGTTGGGTGTCCAGGAGGATGTGGGGGGACGAGAGGTCCTCGCCGCGGATGCGGGACACCAGCAGGCGGGCCATCTGGCGGCCCATCTCCTCGACCGGCTGGAAGACCGTGGTCAGCGGCGGGTCGGCCTGCCGGGCGATCGGGGCGTCGTCGAAACCGACCACGGCGACGTCCTCGGGCACCCGCCGGCCGGCCTCCCGGAGCGTACGCAGCGCCCCGAACGCCATCAGGTCGGAGGCGACGAAGACCGCGTCCAGGTCGGGGCACACCTCCAGCAGCCGGCGCATGGCGGCCGCCCCGCTGCCCTCGCTGAAGTCCCCGTACGCGATCAGGTCCGGGTTGACACCGCCCAGCGCGGCCGTGACGGCCTCCCGGTAGCCGGTCAGCCGGGCCAGGCCGGCACCCATGTCCTGGGGGCCGGCGATGGTGGCGATCCGCCGCCGCCCCCGCGCGGCGAGGTGCTCGACCGCCTGCCGGGCGCCGCCGACGTTGTCGACGTCGACGAACCAGGCGGGCTGCGCGCCGGGTTGCAGCATCCGCGCCGGCCGGCCGCCGAGCACGGCCGGCAGGCCCCGCTCCTCCAGCAGCGTGGGCAGCGGGTCGGCGTCGTGCAACGACAGCAGCAGGACGCCGTCGACGTGCTGGTTGGTCAGGTGGTGTTCGACCCGCTCCCGCTCGATCGGGGACTGGACCATGGCGAGCCACAGTTGCAGCGGGGTCTCCAGCAGGCCGGAGCTGACACCCCGGACGATGCCGGCGAAGAACGGCTCGGTGAAGACCCGGTCGCCGGACTCCGACACGACCAGGGCCACCGAGTCGGTGCGCTGGGTGACCAGCGCTCGCGCGGCCCGGTTCGGCACGTACCCCAGCTCGGCGATGGCCTGCTGCACCGCGGCCCGGGCCTCCGGGCTCACCTGCGGTGAGCCGTTGACGACACGGGAGACCGTGCCGCGCCCGACACCGGCGCGCGCGGCCACCGCGTCGAGGGTCGGGCGCCCGAGGGACCGGGTGCGCTGCGTTGTCATCGTCTGCTCCTCCGACGTCGGGAGGTCCCGGTGCCGCCACAGGGGTGGCACCGGGACCGCCCGGATGGCTGGCCCGAGCCTATTGTGCGGCCAGACCGTTGCGTCGGATCACCTCGGCGTACCACCTGGCGCTGGACTTGGGGATGCGGACCTGGCTGTCGTAGTCGACGTAGATCATGCCGAACCGCTTGGTGTAGCCCCAGGCCCACTCGAAATTATCCATGAGTGACCAGGCGAAGTAGCCCCGCAGCGGGACGCCCGCGCTGATCGCCTCGTGGGCGGCGCGCAGGTGGGCGTCGAAGTACGCGAGCCGGTCGACGTCGTCCACCTCCCCGTCGACCACCGCGTCGACGAACGCCGAGCCGTTCTCCGTGACGTACAGCGGCAGGTCGGTGTACTCCTCGTGCACCCGACGCAGGGTCTCCACCAGCCCGGGGGCGTCGATCTCCCAGTCCATGTCGGTGACCGGGACGCCCCGGGTGACGAAGCGGACGTCCTCGCTTCCCGGCCAGCAGGACGGTGCCCGCCAGTACGCCTCCGGCGCCGCCCCCTCGACCGGCGCCGCCACGACGTGCCGGCTGTAGTAGTTGACCCCGACCAGGTCCAGCGGGGCGGCGATGGTGGCGAGGTCACCCTCGCGGACGTGCCCGAAGTCGGTGACCGGCGCGAGGTCGGCCATCAGGTCCGCCGGGTACGACCCACGCAGCAGCGGGTCGAGGAAGAACCGGTTGGCCAGCGCGTCGATCCGCCGCGCGGCGTCCGCGTCGGCGGGCGAGTCGGTGGCCGGGGTGACCGGGTACAGGTTGACCGTCACCCCGACCTCGGCGTCCGGCCGGGCGGCCCGCAGCGCCCGCACCGCGAGGCCGTGGCCGAGCATCAGGTGGTGCCCGGCCCGGACGGCGTCACCCGGGTCGGAGCGGCCCGGCGCGTGAACGCCGGACCCGTAGCCGAGGAACGCCGAGCACCACGGCTCGTTGAGTGTGGTCCAGTAGCGCACCCGGTCGCCGAGCGCGTCCGCGACCAGGGCGGTGTAGTCGGCGAACCGGGCGGCGGTGTCCCGCGCCGGCCAGCCGCCCGCGTCCTCCAGCGGCTGCGGCAGGTCCCAGTGGTAGAGGGTCAGCCAGGGTTCGATGCCGTTCGCCAGCAGCGCGTCCACCAGCCGCCGGTAGAAGTCGAGGCCCTCCGGGTTGGCCGGCCCGCTGCCGCCGGGCTGCACCCGGGACCAGGAGACCGAGAACCGGTACGACTTCAGCCCCAGCTCGGCCATCAGTGCGATGTCGGAGTCGAGCCGGTGGTAGTGGTCGCAGGCCACGTCGCCGGTGTGCCCGCCGACCACGCGGCCGGGGGTGTGGCTGAAGGTGTCCCAGATCGACAGCGTCCGGCCCCCCTCGGCCGCCGCGCCCTCGATCTGGTACGCCGCGGTGGCGGCGCCCCAGAGGAAGCCGGGCGGGAAGGTCAGCGGTGGGCGCTCGGCCAGGACGCCGACGGCGGGTGGGCTCGCGGGGTTGCTCACGACTTGACGGCACCTTCCATGATCCCGCCAATGATCTGGCGGCCGAACAGGACGAAGACGACCACCAGCGGAATCGTCCCGACCGCCGTGGCGGCGAAGACCTGCGAGTAGTCGGTGTAGTAGGCGTACGAGAGGAAGGCCAGCGAGACCTGGAGGGTGGGGTTCTCCGGCGGCAGCACCGCGTACGGCCACAGGAACGAGTTCCAGGTCTCCATGAAGGTCAGCAGGCCGAGCACGGCCGCCGCCGGGCGCAGCGCGGGCAGCACGATGTTCCAGTAGATGCGGAACGTGCTCGCCCCGTCGACCCGGCCGGCCTCGATCAGCTCGTCGGAGACCGCCTGGGTGGCGTACTGGCGCATCATGAACACCCCGAACGCGCTGACCAGGAAGGGCACGGTCACCGCGTACAGGGTGCCGTACCAGTTCAGGTCCTGGATCATGCCCCACAGCGGGATGAGCCCGAGCTGGGTGGGGATCATCATGGTCACGATGATCGCCAGCAGCAGGGCGTTGCGTCCACGGAAGCGCAGCTTGGCGAAGGCGAAGCCGGCGAGCGAGCCGGTGATGACCACGCTGAGGGTCACCACCGACGAGACGATCACCGAGTTGAGCAGGCCGGTGAGGAAGTTCGCCGCGTCGTTGTCGAGCACCCGGCCGAAGTTGTCGCCGAACGCGCCGCCGGGCGTGAAGGGCGGGGGCACGTCGTTGATGGAGTCCAGGCTGCGGGTGGCGATGACCACCATGTAGTAGAAGGGGTAGATGGAGAGCAGGGTCGCGAGGACGAGCGCCACGTAGGTGAGCGGGCTGGTGCGCCACAGGCGCCGGGAGGCAGAGTTCATGGCCGGGGTCCTCACTTCACCGTACGCCGGACGAGCAGGAAGTTGACCAGCGACATCAGCGCGATCATCAGGAACATCGCCCAGGCGACGGCGGCGCCGTAGCCGGCGGTGTTCAGGTTCTCGATGCCCAGCTCGTACATGTACATCGCGAGGGTCTGGAACTCGCGCTGGTCGCCGCCGATGATGTTGCCGTTGGCGAAGACGAGGGGCTCGGTGAACAGTTGGAGCCCGCCGATGGTGGACAGGATGACCACGAACACGAAGGTCGGCGTCAGCATGGGCAGGGTGATGCGCCAGAACTGTCGCCACTGGCTGGCGCCGTCGAGCGCCGCCGCCTCGTAGAGCTCCCGCGGGATGGCCTGCATGCCGGCGAGGAGGATCAGGGTGTTGTAGCCGGTCCACCGCCAGTTGACCATCGACGCGATCGCGCTCCACGAGCTCCAGCGCTCGGCGTCCCAGTCGACCGGGTCGACGCCGACGAATCCGAGCAGCCAGTTGAAGACGCCGAAGTCACGCTGGAAGAGCATGCCGAAGACGATCGCCACCGCGGCCACGGAGACCACGTTCGGCATGAAGATCGCCATGCGGAACAGCGTCCGGGCGCGCAGGAAGGTCCGGTTGAGCAGGTTCGCGAGGAAGAGCGCGAGCAGCAGCTGCGGGACCGTCGAGAGCAGGAAGATGCCGAACGTGTTGAACGTGGCGTTCCAGAAGTACTCGTCGGTGACCAGCTTCGTGTAGTTGTCGAACCCGATGAAGGTGTGGTCGCCGATGAGGTTCCAGTCGTGCAGCGACATCCAGGCCGTTCGCAGCATCGGGTAGAGCCCGAAGATGCCGAAGATCACGAAGAACGGCGCGATGTAGAGGTACGGGGAGAACCTGAGGTCCAGGCGGGTCAACGACGACGAGCGGGACCGGTGCCGCCGGGATGGCGGAGGTGTTGGCGCTGCGGGTGACGGCGGCGCCGTCGTGGCCGACAGACTCATTCTCAGTCCTTTCCCGCCCGGCGCGCGGGCCGGCGCGCCGGCGGTGGTACGGGGAACGGACGCCGCCGGTGGCGCCCGGGCGCGGGTGCCCGGACGCCACCGTCGCGACGTGCTGGGGTCAGAAGGCGCCCTGCGTCTGGGCGTCCTTCACGAACTGCTCCCAGGCCTTGTCCTTGCTGGCCTGCCCGTTCTCGTACGATCGCAGCGCGGGCTCGAAGGCGTTCTCCTTCACCGCCTGGTGCTTCGGACCGAGGTGCAGCGGCTGGATCTTGGCGACGCTGTCACCGAAGATCTTGCCGGTGGGGGCGTTGTTGAAGTACTCGTTGGTGTAGCTCAGGAAGTCCGGGTTCTTCAGCGCCTCGAGGTTGGTCGGCAGCGGGCCCTTGAGCTTGAACGCGGCGACCTGGCTCTGCGCGTTGGTCAGGTACTCGGCGAGCTTCGCCGCCTCCTTCTGGTACTTGCTCTGCTCCGGGACGGCGAGCCACGAACCACCCCAGTTGCCGGCGCCGCCGGGCACCGGGGCGACGTCCCACTTGCCCTTGTTCTCCGCGCCGGAGTTGTCCGCGACGATGCCGAGCATCCAGGACGGGCAGAAGGTGGCCGCGAAGGTGCCCTGCTTGAAGCCGGCCGACCACTCCGGCGACCAGGTCGCCGTCTCGGCGGTGATGTTCGCGTCCGCCATGGCGATCGCGGTGTCCCAGGCGGCCTTCACGGACGCGCTCTTGTCGGCGACGATGGTGTCCTGCTTGTCGTAGAACAGGTCGCCGCCCTGCTGGAACATCACCGCGCTGGCGGCGGTGGTGACCGAGTCGAGCATGCCCTTGTTGGTGGCGGTCCGGTACTTCTTGCCGGTCTCGATGAAGCCGTTCCAGTCGGGCCACAGCGCGGCGACCTGGTCGCGCTCGGTCGGCAGTCCGGCGGCCTGGAAGAGGTCCCGGCGGTAGCAGACCGCGAGGCTGCCGACGTCGGTGGGCAGGCCGATCAGCCGGCCGTCCGGCGCCTTGCCCAGCTCGTACTTCCAGGGCAGGTAGTCCTTGCTGTGGTCGGCGACCAGCGGTGCGAGGTCGACCCAGTTCGCCGGGTTGGACTTGAACTCGTTGAGGATGCCCTCTTCGAGGGCGATCACGTCGGCGGCGCCCTTGCGGGTGGCGAGGGCGCGGACGATCTTCGGCCGGTACTCGTTGAGCTGGGCGGTCTTGCGCAGCTCGACCTTGATGCCGGTGTCCTTCTCGTACTGCTTGATGATCTCGTCGTAGCCGAACTCGCCGAACGTGTCGACGACCAGCTTGTCGGGCTTCTCGCCGGCTGCCGGGGCGTCGTCGTCGGTGCCGCAGGCCGCGAGCCCGCCGACGGCGGTGATCGCGGCAAGGGCGACGGCCGCCAGGCGGGTACGCCGCGTGGTGAGGCTCATCCTGACCCCTCTTCTCGGTGGTGAGGCTGTGTCGGGTGTGGTGGGGGGTGCGGTACCGGCGCCGTCGGGGCGGCGACGGTTTCCCGGGCGCGGACGCGGGTGAGCCGGGTCACGCGTCTGGGAACGCTCCCATGAGATTGCCGGCACGTGTCGGGGGTGTCAATAGACCTATGGGAGCGTTCCCAGATCGTTACCGGCAGGAGATTTGTGGCGGCAGGGCGACGCGGTGACCTGCGCCGAGGCGATTCAGTAGGCGCTACAGCAGGTGGCCGGCGGCGGCCGCGGTGCGGAGGAGCGGGGGACGGAAACGGTTCAGCAGAACCGGCGCAGGAGCGTGCCCACCCGGGCGGCGTCGAAGGCCCCGGGGTCGAACCTGTCCCCCACCCAGTCGCGCATCAGGTGGTGCTCGGCGTGCCCCGGGTCGGCCAACGCGGCGAGCAGCGCCTGGTAGCCGGCCGGACCGCCGACGTCCTCCGGCGGGCAGGCCCGCCCGCCGTCGAGACAGGCGGGGTAGCGCTCCTCCGGGTCGGCGGTGAAGACGTCCTCGACCAGCAGGTCGTGCTCCCACCAGTCGCCGAAGTCGTACGTGTAGTGGAACCGGCTGCCCTTGCCGACCACACCGTCGAGGCGCACGTCCAACTCGTCGTGCAGGGACAACTCCCCGTCCGGGTCGGGCTCCCCGTACTGCCGGCCGTCGATCTCGAACGAGTGCAGGTGGCAGTCCCGCCACCCCATCGCATGCTGCACCACGCGGTGCACCCGGTCGAGGGTGTACCCGCCGGGGACGAGCACCCGGCGCCAGACCGGCGGCCGGACCCCGGTCAGGGAAATCCTCAGCTGGAAGATCTGACGCGGCATGCTGTCCCATCCTCCCTCGGCATAGGCTGCGGGCATGATCTGCCGAGCGTGCCGGGCGAGGCGGCACGACGACTGTCGGGGCCGGAACTGGTGCGACTGCCAGCACCGTACCCCCCGGCCCACCCCTCCGGTCACGGGTCCGGCCAGCGAATGAGCATCGGAACGCCGATTTCCGCGCTCTGGCCGGAGCCGTCCGCGGACCCGCTGGACGACGCCGCCATCGCCGCCCGCTACGGCCGCGCCGACCACCCCCACCTACGGGTGAACTTCGTGTCCAGCGTCGACGGCGCGGTCGCCGTCGACGGCTACTCGGCCGGCCTCTCCGGCGAGCCGGACAAGCGGGTCTTCGGCCTGCTGCGAATGCTCTGCGACGGGCTCCTGGTCGCCGCCGGCACGCTGCGCCACGAGGGGTACCGGGCGGTCCGCCTCGACGAGCGGCGGCGCGCCTGGCGCCGCGCGCACGGCCTCGCCGAGTACCCCACGCTCGTCGTCGTCTCCGGCTCACTCGACCTCGATCCGGGCCAGAAGGCCTTCGCCGACGCGCCGGTCCGCCCGGTCGTGCTCACCCGCGCCGGCGCGACCGCTCCGCCCGGCCTGGCCGACGTGGCCGACCTCGTCCCGTGCGGCGACGAGCGGGTGGACCTCGTCGCGGGCCTGGCCGAGCTGCGGCGGCGCGGGCTCGACCAGCTGCTCTGCGAGGGCGGGCCGCACCTGTTCGGCGCGCTCACCGCGGCCGACCTGGTCGACGAGGTCTGCCTGACGGTCGCGCCGCTGCTCGCCGGCCCGGGACCGGGGCGGATCACCGCGGGCGAGGCGAGCCCGGTCCGGCACCTGCCGCTGCGGCACGTGCTCGCCGCCGCCGACGGCGTGCTGATGTTGCGCTACGCCCGCTGACCTGCACCACGCCCTCGTAGCCTGGGCGCATGGACCTGCACCGGGTGCGCTCCCGCCAGGCCGAGAAAGACGCCAGGCACCGCGGCGTGCTGCTCGCCAGCGGGCTGCTGGTGGGGTCGGGAGTCATCGACGCCGTGGCGGCCTACGCCGACACGTCGTCCGACCGGTTCGTGGTCGTGACGGAGGGCGGCCTGCACCTGCTCGACCTCACCGGCTGGAATTGGTTGCTCGTCGGCGTCGCCGTCGCCGTTGCCGTCGCCGGCATCTTCGTCATGGCCGGGCGGCGCTGGACCTCGGCGGTCGGCCTGGCCGCTGCGCTGCTGGCCCTCGGCCTCGACCTCGCCTTCTTTCCCTACGCCCCGCTACACGTCATCCTGGTCGCCGGCCTCAACATCGCGGCGGCCCGGCTGCTGCTCCGGCACCTCATGTCGCGCCGCTCGCCCCGCTGACCGGTCCCGGAACCCGCCGCCGGCGGGCGGGTCCGCCCGGATCCGGTGCCGCCAGTCCCGGACGCCCACGCCACCGGTCACCGGGCCTCACAGATCCGACCGGTGAAGGCGGGATCAGCCTCCCGCCCCGCCGCCCAGACCGGGTTGAGCCGCAGGGCCAGCGGCGGCGGCTGCCAGGCCGCACCGAGCCGTTGGAGCAGCGCGTACTCCACCTGCGCCCGCTGCACCGGCTCACCGGAGAGGAAGTTGAGCACCCGGTCCGCGACGGAGGCCCTGTTCAGCAGCCCGCCGTGCAGCGCAGGCAACTCGTAGACGGGGATCCGGGCGTACTCGCCGGGGGGTGCCTCGATCGCGCTGACCGTCGGTAGGAAGGCCACCATCCGCACCCCCGCCACCGGGCAGAGCGTGCGGTTGCGGTAGAAGGGGGCGTCCGCCAGCAGCGAGCGGATGAAGGGCTGGTCCGGCTCCTCTTCCGACACGTCGGTGAGGCTCCACCACGCCAGCAGCGCCCGCAGTTCCCAACCGGCGGCGACGCCCCACCCGCGCCGGATCTGCGGGGGCGGGTAGTACGTCCGGCCGGGCATCACCAGCGGGCTGAACAGCAGCACCGCCTCTACCTCGGTCGTCGGCCACCGCTCAAGGTAGGTTCGGGCCACCATGGCCCCCTCGCTGTGCCCGAGCAGGGCCACCGGGCGGTTGGTACGCCGGTGCAGGGACTCGACGTGCTCCGCCAGCCGGGCCGCACTCTCGCCCAACGAGATGTGGGTGTCGACGGCCGTGTACGGCACCGGCCGGCCCTGCTCGTCCAGCCCCCGGTAGGAGAACCGCTCCACTCGGGGATCCGCGGCCGGTTCGCCGTCGAAGTCGGAGTCGTGCCCCGCGATGGCGATCACCGCGTACGGGACGGTGTCCGGCAGCGGCTCAGCGATGATCGGCGGCCGCCACCCCGCCTGACCGCCGTGGAAGTACCCGGCCACGGGCTGCACCGCCGGGAGGGCGAGCAGGGTGAACACGACCATCAGCGGTGCCACCGGCACGAGCCGCCAGCGTGCCGGGCCGGACGCCACGGCGACCGCGACGCTCTGCCGCCAGAGCAGTCCGTTGACCGCGCCGGCGACGGCGGCGAGCGGGACACCCCACCAGAGGGGCGCCGACGCCAGCAACGCTCCGGTGAAGGTGAGGACGGTGAAGTTGAGCCAGGCCCAGCCGACCAGCCCGATCCTCGGCAGGCCACGCCACCAGTCAGGGACCACCCCGGCCCGCAGCAGGAACGGGGCGAGGAGCAGCATCGGCAGCACGGAGGCGACCAGGTACCAGGACAGCGCGGTCGTCGCGAAGGCCATCGACAGGGCCACCCACGGCGAGAGGATCACCGCGGCCAGCGTGGCGACCCAGATGTTGCGCCGAATGAGCCAGTGCCGCGACGGGCGCGGCGTCCCGGCCGGCCAGGCCAGGGCGGCCAACCCCGCCGAAAGGACCCCGCGCAGCGCCGAGATCGCCACGAACGCGAGGATGAATCCGGGAATCGTACGGTGGTAGACGAACAGCCAGCGCAGTTCGTGATACGTGCCGTACGGCCAGACGGCGGTGACCTGCGGCGACAGGCCCCGAACCGCCTGGAACCCGAGCACGGCGAACACCGCCGCCTCCACCATCGGCAGGATCGCCGCCATGGCGAGCAGCACCGCAAGCCGGCCGCGGGGCGTCCGGAGCGCCCCTTCCCGAACAGCCATCCGTAGCAGAATCGCCTGGCATCACCCACGGTGGTGACACAATCGAACAATGTCACCCGCCCGGTGGCTGCTGGTGCGACAGTTCCGCGCCCGGTGACGCCGGCCGCCACCGCTCCCGTGGTCACCGGCCCTCGCAGATCCGGCCGGTGATGGCCGGATCCGCCTCCCGGTTGGCCGACCAGACCGGGTTCAGCCCGATCAGGAGCGGGGGAGCCTGCCAGGCGGCGCCGAGCCGCTGCAGGACGTCGTATTCGCGCCGGGGCTGGTCGATCGATCGCCGGCGAGGAAGTCGACCGCCCGATCGTGCACCGCCGGGCGGCCCAGCAGGCCGCCGTGGAAGGCGGGCGCCAGGTAGACCGGGACGCGGGCGTACTCGCCGGGGGGCGCCTCGATCGCGCTGACCGTCGGCAGGACCACCATCGGCGGCACCGTGGCGAGCACGAACAGCCAGATCAGCCGGCGACGCCTGGACTCCAACGGCCGCTCCCACCCTCGTTCGGCGTACGTGCGGGATCCCCCGGAGCCGTCCCGCTGCGAGACCGATCAGCCAACATCGCCGACACGGTGTGTTCGAGCACGAGCGCAGCGAGCGAGCGACGCGGCGAAGCCGGGTGGCGTCCGCCGCGTCGCGTGGCGGCCTGTCGTACGTCTCGGGCAGGATGCAGGGCGTGCGTGCCGACCTCCAACCTCAGCCCCGCGGAGTTGCCCGATGACCGACGACGGTTCCGACGGCCCGGGCGAGGCGGTCGGCCGGGTGCTCGGCACCGCCGACGCGACGCCGCTGCAGTTCTGGACGGCGGTCTCGCCCACCAGCTATCTCCAGCTCGACGACGTCGTGGTGACCCGGCGCGAGCTGCCGGACCGGGAGCCGGTGACGATCGCCGGGGTGGTCACCCAGGTGCGGGCCCGGCACGAGGGCGCCCAGTTCGACTCCGACGTCTTCGCGATCGCCGACGGCACCCTGCCCGCGCAGGTGCAGGAGGCCGCCGAGATCACGACCACCCGGGTCGACCCGGAGCTGTACGTGCCGCCGTCGCCCGGCGCGGTCGTGCACCGCGCCGAGGGTGACGCCCGGGCGCGGGCGCTGCACTTCGACCGGATGGAGCGCCGCATCCCGATGGGCATGGGCCGCGACGGGGTGCCGGTCTACCTCAACGCCGACTTCCTCGACGGCACGCGCGGCGCGCACGTCTCGATCTCCGGCATCTCCGGCGTCGCCACCAAGACCAGCTTCGCCACCTTCCTGCTCTACTCGGTGTTCCGCTCCGGGGTGCTCGGCGGCGACGCGGTCAACGCCAAGGCGCTCATCTTCAACGTCAAGGGCGAGGACCTGCTGTTCCTCGACCACCCCAACACCCGGCTGGACGACCCGACCCGGGCGGCGTACGCGCAGCTCGGGCTGACCGCCGGCGCCTTCCCCGACGTGCGCGTGTACGCGCCGCCCCGGGTCGGCGACTCCTCCGGCACGCCGGACGTGAGCAGCCGGCTCAGCGGGGTGGACAGCTTCTACTGGACGCTCACCGAGTTCTGCGCCGACCGCCTCCTGCCGTACGTGTTCGCCGACGCCGACGACGAACGCCAGCAGTACACGATGGTGGTGCACTCGGTCGCCGCCCACCTGGCCCGGTACGCGCAGCCCGCCGACGGCGGCGTGAGCATCGACGGGGTGCGCCTCGGCACGTACGCCGACCTGGTGGACCACGTCGTCGAGCAGCTCAACGACGACGAGACCCGGGGCGACTGGGCGGGCAGCGCGGTCGGCCTCGGCACCGTCAACGCGTTCGCGCGGCGGCTCATCGGCAGCAAGAAGGACCTGTCCCGGCTGATCAGGGGCGACCTCGCCACCCGGCGCCCGCACAGCATCAACACGGCGGAGTCGGCGCAGGTGACCGTCGTCGACCTGCACAACCTGCCGGACCGGGCGCAGCGGTTCGTGGTCGGCGTGACGCTCAAGAGCGAGTTCGAGCGCAAGGAGAAGGCCGGCACCGCCAAGCCGTTGCTCTTCGTCGTGCTCGACGAGCTGAACAAGTACGCCCCCCGGGAGGGGTCCTCCCCGATCAAGGAGGTCCTGCTCGACATCGCCGAGCGGGGGCGGTCGCTCGGCGTGATCCTGGTCGGGGCCCAGCAGACGGCGAGCGAGGTGGAGCGCCGCATCGTCACCAACTCGGCGATCCGCGTGGTCGGCCGGCTCGACCCGGCCGAGGCGTCCCGCCCGGAGTACGGTTTCCTCCCGCCGGCCCAACGGCAGCGGGCCCTGCTCGCGAAGCCGGGCACGATGTTCGTCAACCAGCCCGACATCCCGGTGCCGCTCTGCCTGGAGTTCCCGTTCCCCGCGTGGGCGACGCGCGTCTCCGAGGCGGGCCGGGCGCCCTCGCAGACACTCCGGTCGATCACCCAGTCGGCCGACCCGTTCGCGGTGGTCGGCTCGGGCGGCGGCTCCGGCGACGACGACATCCCGTTCTGAGGTGGTCCACCGGTGAAGATCCTGCACACCTCCGACTGGCACGTCGGCAAGGTCCTCAAGGGAAGGTCCCGCGCCGAGGAGCACAAGGCCGTCCTCGCCGGGGTGATCGACGTCGCCCGGCGGGAACAGCCCGACTTGGTGATCGTCGCCGGGGACCTGTACGACACCGCCGCGCCCACTCCGGAGGCGACGCGGCTGGTCACCCGCGCGCTGACCGCGCTGCGCCGCACCGGCGCCGACGTCGTCGCGATCGGCGGCAACCACGACAACGGCCCGGCGCTGGACGCGCTGCGCCCGTGGGCGGAAGCCGCCGGGATCAGCCTGCGCGGCGGCGTCCGGGAGAATCCGGACGAGCACGTCGTCGACGGGACGACCGCGGGCGGCGAGCGCTGGCGGCTGGCCGCGTTGCCGTTCCTCTCCCAGCGGTACGCGATCCGCGCCGTCGAGATGTACGAGCTGACCGCCGCGGAGGCCACCCAGACGTACGCCGACCACCTCGGCCGGATCATCGCCCGGTTGACCGAGGGCTTCACCGAGCCGGACCGGGTGCACCTGGTCACCGCCCACCTGACTGTGGTCGGGGCGGCGACCGGCGGCGGCGAGCGGGACGCGCACACCGTCATGGGGTACGCCGTTCCGGCGACGGTCTTTCCCGGCACGGCGCACTACGTGGCGCTCGGCCACCTGCACCGGTCGCAGCGGGTGCAGGGCCCGTGCCCGATCCGCTACAGCGGCAGCCCCCTCGCCGTCGACTTCGGCGAGCAGGAGAACGTCCCGTCGGTGACGGTGGTCGAGGTGACCGCGACGACGGCGGCGCAGATTCGCGAGGTGCCGATCCCGGCCGCCGCCGCCCTGCGGACGGTCCGCGGCACTCTCGCCCAGCTCGCCGAGATCGAGGCGCCGGACGCCTGGCTGCGGGTCTACGTCCGGGAGCAGCCCCGCGCCGGCCTGCGGGAGGAGGTACAGGAACTGCTTCCCCGCGCCCTGGAGATCCGGATCGACCCGGAGCTGGTGCCCGCACCGGGCAGCGGCACCCGGGTCGCCCAGCGGGCCGGCCGGTCCCCGCGGGACCTGTTCGCCGACTACCTGGACAGCCGCGGCCACGACGACGAGGGCGTCCGGGACCTCTTCGACGAACTGTTCGAGGAGGTCGAGAGCTGATGCGGCCGATGCGACTGGACCTGGCCGGGTTCACCGTCTTCCGCGACGAGACGACGATCGACTTCACCGATGCCGACTTCTTCGCCCTGGTCGGGCCGACCGGCTCGGGCAAGTCGACGGTGCTCGACGCGATCTGCTTCGCGCTGTACGGCACCGTGCCCCGGTGGGGCGGCACCCGGGGCCTGGCGAACGCGCTCGCCCCGTCGGCGACGGAGGCGCGGGTCCGGCTGGTCTTCGAGTCCGGGGGCGACCGGTACGTGGCGACCCGCGTGGTGCGCCGCGACAGCCGGGGCAACGTGAAGACTGCGGGCGCGGGGCTCCAGCTCATGCCGCCGGGCTTCGACCCGGTGAAGCTGGACACCGGCCTCAGCCCGGACGACCTCGGCGAGGTGCTGGCCGGCACCGCCGCCGAGATGGACGACGCGGTGCTGACGGCGGTCGGGCTGCCGTACGAGCAGTTCACCAGCTGCGTGGTGCTGCCGCAGGGGCAGTTCGCCGACTTCCTGCACGCGAAGCCGGCGACCCGGCAGCAGATCCTGGTCAACCTGCTGGGCCTCGGCGTCTACGAGGAGGTACGCGACAAGGCGACCGCCCGGGCCGCCCAGGCGGAGGCGAAGTTCGAGGCGGTCGACCAGGCCCTCGCGGGGCTGGCGGACGCCGACGACGCCACGCTCGCCGAGGCGTCCGCCCGGGTGGACCGGATGCGGGAGCTGACCGGCGCGGTGACGGAGGCCGTACCCGAGCGGGAGGCCGCCCGCGCCGGGGCGCGGGCGGCGGGAACGGCGCTGGCCGCCCTCGACGCCGACCTGGCCGTGCTCGACGCCGTGGCCGCACCGGACGGGATGGCCGAGCTCGCCCGGGCCGTCGCCGCCGCACGGTCGGGCGCCGACGAGGCGGCCCAGGTGGTGGCCCTCGCCGAGGAGCGGGAGGAGAAGCTCCGCGGCGAGCTGGCCGCCGCCGGCGACGAGAGCGCGCTGCGCCTGCTGCTGAAGGCGTACGCGGATCGGGACAAGCTGGCCGGCGAGGCGGACGCGGTCCGGGCGGCGGTGGCCGCGGCGCACGGCGAGCACGAGGCCGCCGCGGCCGCGCTGGCGGCGGCACGGGTGGCGGCCGAGCGGGCGGAGGCCGACCTGGAGGCGGCGTTCCGGGCGCACGAGGAGGCGAAGGCGACCGACCAGGCGGTGGCCCTGCGCGCGCACCTGCGTGACGGTGCCGCCTGCCCGGTCTGCGAGCAGACGGTGGCCCGGGTGCCGGCGGTGCCGCCGGGTTCGGCGGTGGCGGCTGCGGTCGCGGCGGGCAAGGCGGCCCGCGCCGCCAGCGAGGCGGCCAGGGCCGCCGTGACGCAGCGGGACGGCGCCGCCCGCGAGCTGGAGCGGGTGCTGGTGGCGGCGCGGGCCCGGCAGGAGCAGCTCGACGCGCGACTGGCCGAGCTGGACGCCCAGCTCACCGGCGCGGCCGAGCCGGCGGTCCTCCGCCGTGAGCTGGACGAGCACGCGCGGCTGCGCCGGGCGCTGGAGGAGTCGGCGGCGGCCGTACGCGCCGGCCGGGACGCCGCGCGCCGGGCACGGGCCGCCGTGGACGCGGCCGAGGAGCGCCTGCGGACGGCGTGGCGGGCGTTCGACGCGACGCGCGACGGGCTCGCCCGCTTCGGCCCGCCCGCCGCCGACCGGGACGACCTGGCGGCCGCCTGGGCCACCCTCACCGGCTGGGCCGGCGACGAGGCGGAGCGCCGCCGGAGCGAGCGGCCCGGCCGGGTCGCGGCGGTGGCCGAGGCCGAGTCCCGGGTGACCGCCGTCGAGGAGCGGGTCGCCGGGCTGCTCGCCGACGCCGGGGTGCCGGCGGCCGACGACCCGGTCCGGGCCGCCGCGGTCGCCCTGGAACGCGCCGAGGCGGAGCTGCGGGAGCTGACCCGCCGGCGGGAGCAGGCGGGCGAGCTGCGCGAGCAGCGGGCCGGGTACGAGCGGGAGGCTCAGGTGGCCCGCGCGCTCGCCGGGCACCTGCGGGCCAACAACTTCGAGCGGTGGCTGCTCGCCGAGGCGCTCGACCTGCTGGTCGACGGTGCTTCGCGGATCCTGCGGGAACTCTCCGGCGACCAGTACGACCTGGTGCACGACAAGGGCGAGTTCTTCGTGGTCGACCACCACGACGCCGGGCTGCGGCGGGGGGTGCGCACGCTCTCCGGCGGGGAGACGTTCCAGGCCTCGCTGGCGCTGGCGCTGGCCCTGTCCGAGCAGCTCGCCGGCATGTCCACCACGGCGGCGAGCCTCGAGTCGATCGTGTTGGACGAGGGGTTCGGCACGCTCGACGCGGCCACCCTCGACACGGTCGCCGCCACGTTGGAGAATCTCGCCGCCCGGGGCGACCGGATGGTGGGCGTGGTCACCCACGTGCCGGCGCTCGCCGAACGCATCCCGGTCCGCTTCGAGGTCCGCAAGGACGCCCGGTCGGCCCGCGTCGAGCGGACCGGCCGGTGAACGCGGTCGGCGCCGTGCGGGGGCGTCCCGCGTGAGCCGGTTCTTCGTCGACGCCTGGGATCCGGCGTACGGGGCGTCGTTCGAGGCCACCGCTGCGGGCCCGGCCGCGCCGAGCAGCGCCCAGGTCGAGGCGGACCACGAGCTGCCCGCCGTGGACTGGCGGGCGATCGGGCCGCGGCCCGGCGTCCGCCCGCCGGACGTGGTGCTCCTGGTCGACGGGGTACGCCGGATCGACGCCAGCCTGTGGACGGCCGAGGACGACGGCGGGTCGTACCCGGGCCTGGCCGCCTCGTACGCGGCCGGGGTGGTCCGTTGCGACCTGGAGCGCGGCGCGGCGCAGCTCGCCGGCGCGAAGGTCGGGCGGGGCCTGTTCACGGCCAGCCCGTCCGCGGGGGACGTGCGGGCCGGCAGCGTCCACTACCCGGTGCACCGGGTCAGCGGCACCGGCGAGCTGGCCAAGCTGCCGGCCGCGGTGCAGGGGCCGTTGACCGCGCTGGAGGTGGAGGTCTCCGGCGCGGCCCGCGCCGGCGGGGACCTGCTGGTGGTGGACGGCCCGCTGCGCAACCGGCGGCAGTTGCCCCGCACGCTCGGCTACGTGAAGACCCAGCACAGCCAGTACCTGGACGCGCGCCTGACGGCCGTGGTCACGGGGTTGGCGGCCGGCGAGCGGTCCCCGGTGTTCCGGTTGGGCACCGCCTGGGGCGGTTGGTCGTGGTATCTGCGGCTGCCGGTCACCCACGGCGCGCCGTGGGCGGGCATCGTGCGGGTGGAGTGCTCCGCCGACCTCGACGTCGCCGAGGCAGTCGCGCTGGCCGACCTGTCCGTGGTCACCCTCCCCCGCTTCGCGTCCACCCCGTACAAGGACCCGCGCGCCCCGCAGAACCTGGTGCCGATCGCCGGGCTGGAGAAGCAGCTGCGCCGGCTGCTCGGCGACGCCCGGCTGCTGCACCGGGCGCTCACCGCCGCCGCCCGCGCCTCGACGCCCCGACCGCCCGCCGCGCCGCCTCCGGGCGGCCCGCCCGCCCCGTCCCGGCTGCCGGGACCCCGGCCGGCCGTCGCTCACGAGCCCCCGGCGGCCGGCGGACCCGACTGATGGGCCGCAAGCGGGCCACCGACCGGATCGTCGCGGACGTCGACACCGGCCGGGCCGAGCTGGTGCCCGACCCGGCCCGGGCGGGTTCGTGGACGCTGCTGCTCGACGGCGCGCCGCAGTCGCACGTGGACCTCGCGGACCCCACCCACCTGGAGTTCGAGTACGTGCGGCGGCTCGCCGCCGCGATCGACCTGCTCGCCCCGGCCGGCACGCCGCTGCGCGTGCTGCACCTGGGCGGCGGCGCGCTCACCCTGGCCCGGTACGTGTCGACCACCCGCCCCGGCTCGACCCAGCGGGTGGTCGAGGTGGACGGCGCCCTGGTGGACCTGGTCCGCCGGGAGCTGCCCTGGCCGTCCGATCCCCGGCTCCGGGTCCGGGTCGGCGACGCCCGGGCGGTGCTCGCCGGCACCCGCGAGCGCAGCGTCGACGTGGTGGTCGCCGACGTGTTCGCCGGTGCCCGCACTCCGGCCCACCTGACCTCGGTGGAGTACGCGGCCGAGGTGGCCCGGGTGCTCCGGCCGGCCGGCTGGTACCTGGCCAACGTCGCCGACGGGCCGCCGCTGCGGCACGCCCGCCGTCAGGTCGCCACGGTCCGGTCGGTGCTGCCGAGCCTGGCGCTGGTCGGGGACGCGGCCGTGCTGCGGGGCCGCCGCTACGGCAACCTCGTGCTGCTCGCCGGCCGTGCCGACCCGCCGCTGCCGGAGCTGACCCGCCGGGTCGCCGGGGACTGGTTCCCCGGCCGGGTGGTGACCGGCGAGGAGCTGGACCGCTTCGCCGGCGGCGCTCCCGTCGTGCACGACGCCGACGCCACCGACTCGACGCCACCGCCGCCGGGAATTTTCTCGGTCCGCCGTTGATCCGTCCGGCCGCCGGATGCGTACCAACGGACGGCCAGCCCGTGGGGGGACGGCCGCAGTCATCTCCCGGAGGTCTGCATGCATGCGGTGGCGGCCGGCTGGCACGGTGACAGGGTGCGTCCGGGCTGGATGTCCGCGCGTTCCCAGTCCCGGCCGAGCGCGTCTGCACGCGGGGTCGACGCACGACAGGTCCCTCGCCAGAATGGGCCGGTGACGCCCCGACCCGCTCCCGGACGCCACCAGGCGGCGCCGTCCGCCGAGGCGAGCCACTCGGATCATCTGGTCCGGCTGCTCTACGCCGAGCACGCCGGCCCGTTGCTGGCCTTCGTCATGCGGCTGACCGGTGGGGACCGGCAGCGGGCGGAGGACATCGTCCAGGAGACCCTGCTGCGGGCGTGGCGCAACGCGCACCGGCTCGGCGCGCAGGGTCAGGGCTCGCTGCGCCCCTGGCTGGTGACCGTGGCGCGCCGCATCGCCATCGACGAGCACCGCAGCGAGCAGGCCCGGCCGGCCGAGACGTACGACCGGGACCTGACCGCGTTCGCCGAGGCGGACAGCACCGACCGGGTGCTGCGCACGATGACGGTGGCGGACGCGCTGCGTACGCTGAGTCAGTCGCACCGGGAGATCCTGGTCGCGACCTACTTCCGGGGCCGGACGGTCCCGGAGGCCGCCGAGGAGCTGGGCCTTCCGCTCGGCACGGCGAAGTCACGGGTCTACTACGCGCTGCGCGCGCTGCGCACGGCTCTGCAGGAACGGGGGGTGACGGAATGAGCCGGGCGGACCACATGGACGTCGCCGCGTACGCGCTCGGCGTGCTGGACGAGCACGACACCGAGCGGTTCGAGGAGCACCTCGCCACCTGCTGGGCCTGCGCGGCCGAGCTGGAGACGATGGTGCCGGTGGTCGGGCTGCTCTCCGGCATCGACGGCGAGACGATGAGCGCCCTGGAGCAGACGCAGACCGATCCGGCGTTGCTGGACCGGACGCTGGTGGCGGTGCGGGCGCACCGGCGGCGGACCCGGTTCCGGCAGGTGCTCGCCACGGCCGCCGCCGTGGTGGTCTTCGGCGGGCTGACCGGGGTCGGCTTCGCCAACATCGTGGCGGACAGCGCTCCGCCGCGGGTGGACGCCCAGCCCACCACCGGCCCGACCGGCCCGGTCGTACCCCGGTCCAGCGGCCCGGACGACATCGGTATCGGTGGCGACAAGGGTCTGCCCGAGGGCAAGCGGCACGACGAGGTGGACGGCACCACCGGCGTGGAGGCGTCGTTCTTCGTCGCGAAGAAGGAGTTCGGCACCAACGTGAACTTCATCCTGGCGAAACTGCCCGGACCCCGCACCTGCCGACTGGTGGTGGTCCGCGACAACAACACCAGTGAGGTTCTCTCCACCTGGTCCGTCCCGGGTGGCGGGTACGGCACCAACACCAACTCCAACAAGTTGACGCTGAGTGCCGCGACCGCGACCCCGGTCGCTCAGATCAAGCACTTCCAGGTGCAGTCGGTGGACGCGAACGGGGTGGCCAGCCCGCTGGTCACGATCCCGATCGACTGACCGAAGCCACACGTATCGGCGCCGGCTGCATTGGCCGGCGCCGATCAGGCGTTCCTTGACAAAATCGCCTCTCGCGTCCACACACGAATCGTCGACCGGATCGGTTCAACCATTCTTCAGTGAAATTGGCCACTGTTCCACATTCAACCTTGACAGCGCGCCGCCCGTATCTCCCGGTGAACTGCCAAGAATGAGGAGGGCACGTGGCACAGATGAAGCGGACCGTCATCGTCGCGAGTGCGATGGTCGCACTTACGGCCTGCGCTCCCGCGGGCTACGACGGGGCGAACTCCAGCGCCGCCGAGCCGGTCGCCGTCGCCGCGGCCGAGCCCACCGCGGCTGTCGAACCTGAGGCGACCGCGACCGCCTCCGCGGCACCGCCGGCGGACGACGTCGCCCCCCAGCAACCGCCCGCCAACGTCGATCTCACCGAGACGCTCATCGCCAAGAAGGTCGCGCGGATGGGCAGCGTCGTCACCGACCAGGACGGGTGGATCCTCTACCGCTTCGACAAGGACACCAACGACCCGGCGGCGTCGAACTGCGTCGACAAGTGCGCGGAGGTGTGGCCCCCGGCGCTGACCGACGGCGAGCCGCAGCTCAACAACGTCGCCGACGACCTGGTCGGCACCATCACCCGGCAGGACGGCACCCGCCAGATCACGCTGGACGGCTGGCCGCTGTACCGCTACATCGGCGACAAGAAGCCCGGCCAGTGGAAGGGCCAGGGCGTCGGTGGTACCTGGTTCGTGGTCGCCCCGGACGGCAAGAAGAACCTGACCTGCCTGCCGACCGGCACGCCGAAGCCCGTCGCGCCGCCGTCGGACGCGGAGAAGGACGGGGGCTCCGACTACTGACACCGGTCCACCCCGGACCCGGTGGCCGGTCGGAGGAGGGAGGGCCGGCCGGCCACCGTCGCCAGATCCGGACGCCGGGCGTACCGGCAACGCCCACGCGTCCGACCGCGGCGCCGGCCCGTTCGAGCGGGCCGGCGCCGCGCCACGACGGCCACCGGCCGTCACGCAGCCCCCGGCGCGGACGTGGGCGGCGGTCGCCCCGCCGGCAGGCGGCCCGCCGCGGTCCCCCAACCCGCACCCACGGCCGGATCCCGGCCGGTCCGCCCCGGTGACGGACGACACCGTCGGCGCCCCAGGCGCCGGCGGTGTCGTCCGTCACCGGCCCCACGCGTGGCAGCATGTCCGGGTGACCGGGACCGAACCCTCCGCCCGCCGGGTGCTGCGCCCACCCGCCGGGTACCGGCTGGCCGCGTCGGTCCGGTCGCTCACCTTCAGCCCGTACGACCCCTGCGCGCGCGTCGCCGCCGGGACCTTCTGGTGGGCCACCCGCTCCCCGGCCGGGCCGGCGACCCTCGCCCTGCGGCCGGTCGCGGGCGACCTCCTGGCCGAGGGGTACGGCCCCGGCGCCGACTGGGTCGTGGAGCGGGCCGACGCGGTCGCCGGGCTCCGGGACGATCTGAGCGGTTTCGCCGAGCTGGCCGCCGCCCACCCGGTCGTGGCCGAGCTGGCGGCTCGGCACCGCGGGCTCCGGATGCCCGCCACCAGCCAGGTGTTTCCCCGGCTGCTGCGGGCCGTCTTCGAACAGAAGGTGACCGGCAAGGAGGCCTATCGGGCGTACGCCGCGACCGTTCGCCACTTCCGGGCGGCGGCCCCCGGTCCGGTGGCGTTGCTGCTCCCGCCGGAGCCGGCGGCGGTGGCCGCCACCCCGTACTGGGTCTTCCACCCCTTCGGGGTCGAGCAGCGGCGCGCGGACACGCTGCGCCGGGCCGCCGCGGTGGCCGACCGGCTGGAACGCTGCGCGGACTCCGCCGAGGCGACACGCCGACTCACCGCCGTCGCGGGGATCGGGCCGTGGACCGCCGCCGAGGTGGTACGCGTCGCGTACGGCGACCCGGACGCGGTCAGCGTCGGCGACTACCACGTGCCGAACACCGTGGCCTGGGCACTGGCCGGTGAGGCACGCGGGGACGACGCCCGGATGCTCGCCCTGCTGGAGCCGTTCCGGGGGCACCGGGGCCGCGTCTGCGTCCTGCTGGAGGCCGCCGGCATCCAGGCACCGAAGTTCGGCCCCCGCGCACCGATCCGCTCCTTCGCGCGGTTCTAGGCCTGGGTCGGGCAGAGGCGGCGCAGCGTCCGGCCCAGCCACCAGGCGTACCCGTGCTGCACGCCCCGGGCCGCCGGACCGGCGGCGCGCACGAACCAGCGGTCCGGGACGCTGAACGCCACCACCTCGAACCGGACGTGGCCGGCGGCGTCCCGGCTGACCAGGAACGCCTCCTCCCCGCGCTCCGGGTGGCCCGGCCGGGTGCCGTACCCGAATCCGGCCCGCTCCGGGCCGTCCTCGGTCCACACCACCTCGCAGGGGCCCCAGATCCGCAGCGGGCCGACGCCCAGCCCGGGGGTGACCGCGACTCCCGGTGCGGCGCGCGGGGCGTCGGTGCGCATCCGCACCCCGGCCGCGCGGTGCAGCCGCCAGGTGAGGACCGCCTCGGCCGCGGTGGCGAAGGCGCCGTCCGGGAGGCGGAAGCGGTGCCGCAGGTGGTGGTAACCGTCGGGCAGCCGCCCGTCACGGGTCGCACCCACCTCGGCGTAGGTCAGGTCGGGCACGGGATCACAGTGCCACGGCACCCTCACCCCCGGTACGCGGGGCACCGCGGACCGGGCGGGCTGTGGTTGGCTGGGCCGGTGACCGCACCTCCGCTGATCGCCCCCGCGACCCCCGCCGACGCCGGGGAGATCCTGACCGTGCAGCGCGCCGCCTACCTGACCGAGGCGCAGCGTTACGCCGATCCGTTCCTGCCGCCGCTCACCGAGACGCTCGACGAGGTGCGCGCGGCGGTGGCCGGGCCGCAGACCGTTCTCACCGCCCGGCTCGGCAACCGGCTGGTCGGGTCCGTCCGCATCCGCGTCGAGGGCGACATCGCGCACGTGGGCCGGCTGTCGGTCGCACCGGACCAGCAGGGCCGGGGCATCGGCGGGCGGCTGCTGCGGGCGGTCGAGGCGGTGGTGGCCGCGCGGGTCTGCCGCTTCGCCCTGTTCACCGGCGCGGACAGCGCGGACAACCTCCGGCTGTACCAGCGGCACGGCTACCGGGTCGTGGGGCACGATTCGGACCCGAACGGCGTCCGGCTGGCCCTGCTGGAGAAGCCGGTCCCGCTCCGCTGCTGATCGACCGGCCCCGCCGGCCGGACGGCTTCGCTTGCCGACTCGCCGGTCCGGCGGTCCCGGCTGGTCAGGCGGCCTCGCGCAGGTCGGCCAGTTCCAGCGGCGTGTGCCGACGCAGCAGCTCGGCCAGCTCGTCGACGGTGCCGACCTCGCCGAGCACGTTCTTGCCGCCGCCGTACCGCACCGGGTAGCGGTGCACCAGCCGGTACCGGTATCGGCCGCGGATCAGCTCGACACTCACCCGCCACCGCCCACAGCACCCGCAGACCCACTCCCGCACCCGGCGAAAGTAGCTCTGACCTGCGGATTTCCGATTGCCCCGGCAGCGCCGAAGGGGGACGGCGAGGGACAGGCCGCCCGTCGGCCAGCGGTGATCCTCCTCACGGTTGTCGGTGCCGTCTGGTTGACTGGTCGCCGTGAAGCTGCCGATCACCCCGCCGGTCGAGCCGATGCTCGCCAAGAGCGTCCCGCGGGTCCCCACCGCACCCGGGATGACGTATGAGCCGAAGTGGGACGGCTTCCGGTGCATCGTGTTCCGCGACGGCGACGAGGTCGAGCTGGCCAGCCGGGGCGGCAAGTCGATGACGCGCTACTTCCCCGAGGTGGTCGAGCAGGCCCGCCGGCAGCTGCCCGAGCGCTGCGCGGTCGACGGCGAGCTGATCGTGATCCGGCGCGACGGGCCCGGTGGTCAGCCCCGGCTCGACTTCGAGCTGCTGGCCCAGCGCATCCACCCGGCCGCGTCCCGGGTGAAGCTGCTGGCCGAGACCACCCCCGCCGACTTCGTCGCGTTCGACCTGCTCGCTCTCGACGACGAGACGTTCCTCGACCTGCCCTACCCGCAGCGCCGGGCCCGGCTCGAGGCGGCGCTGGCCGGGGTCCGGCCGCCGGTGCACGTCACCCAGATCACCACCGATCCGCAGACGGCCCACCGCTGGTTCGACCTGTTCGAGGGCGCCGGGCTCGACGGGTTGATCGCGAAGCCGGCCGACCTGCCCTACGAACCGGGCAAGCGGCTGATGTTCAAGGTCAAGCACGCGCGCACCGCCGACACCGTGGTGGCGGGTTTCCGCTGGCACAAGTCCGGCCCGGTGGTCGGCTCGCTCCTGCTCGGCCTCTACGACGACGAGGGCGTGCTGCACCACATCGGGGTGAGCGCGTCGTTCACCATGGCCCGGCGCGAGGAGCTGCTGACGGAGCTCGAGCCGTACCGGGACGGTGGCGCGGACCATCCGTGGGTGCACGGCGACCACGAGCGCGGGCAGCGCATCCCGGGTGGGGTCAGCCGCTGGACCGGCGGGAAGAACCTGGAGTGGGAGCCGCTGCGTCCCGAGCTCGTCGTCGAGGTGGGCTACGACGCGATGGAGGGTGACCGGTTCCGCCACACCGCCCGCTTCGTCCGGTGGCGGCCGGACCGGGACCCCCGCTCCTGCCGCTACGACCAGCTCGACCGTCCAGTCCGTTTCGACGTCGACCAGGTGCTGCGCGGCGACCCGGCGAGCGTCGGCCCCGCGTCCGGGCCGGCCTGATCCCGATCACGAAAGGCGCGCTCGTGTTCCGCACTTCCGCCCGCCGGCCAGGAGTCCGTCCGGAACGAGGTTCCGGACGCTCTCCGGCGCTGGCCGGCCTGGTCGCCGCCATCCTGGTCGCCGCCGGCTGCACCGTGCCGGCGTTCGCCCCGCGCACCGACGTCGGGGGTGAGGCGGCGGCCCCGGGCGCCGCCGCGACCTGGCGGGCCTGCCCGGAGGTGGCCGAGGAGCTGGTCGGCCGTACGGCGCCGGGCATGCGCTACGAGTGCGCCCGCGTGGCCGTGCCGCGCAACTGGGGTGGTGGCACCGGCGCCACCTCCGGCCCGGGCGCCGGGGAGACGTTCGAGATCGCGCTGCTGCGGGCTCGGTCGACCAAACAGCGGGACCGGATCGGCTCGCTGCTGATCAACCCGGGCGGTCCCGGCGGCTCGGGCGTCGACACCGCCGTCTACCTGTCCTTCGGAGCGGCGCTCGGCGGGCTGCCCGCCTCGATCACCGACCGCTTCGACATCGTCGGCTTCGACCCGCGCGGCGTCGCCCGCTCCAGCCCGGTGGAGTGCATCTCCGACAAGGACCTCGACGCGAGCTTCGGCTACGACCCCGATCCGGAGAGCCAGGCGGCGTTCGACGGCTTCGTCACGCTCAACCAGCGCATCGGGCGCGGCTGCGGGGAGCGGTACGGTAACCAGTTGCCGCTGTACGGCACCGAGCAGGCCGCCCGCGACATGGACGCGATCCGGGCGGCGGTGGGCGACGAGAAGCTGACCTACCTGGGCTACTCGTACGGCACGCTGCTCGGCGCCACGTACGCCCAACTCCACCCCCAGCGGGTCCGGGCGCTGGTGCTCGACGGAGCGGTCGACCCGCGAATGGGTCTGATCGCGTCCTCGGAGAGCCAGGCCAAGGGCTTCGAGCGGGCGTTCGACAACTTCTCGCGGTGGTGCGCGGCCAACGCCGGCCGCTGCCCGATCGCGCCCGATGCCCGCGCGGCCGTCACGTCGGCCATCGACAAGGCGCGGGTCTCCCCCGTCCGGGGTGACGGCGGCCGGGAGGCGACGCCGGGGTGGATCTTCTACGCGGTGGTCTCCTCGCTCTACACCGAGGCGGGCTGGCAGGAGCTGGCCGGGGCGATCGAAGAGTTGGAGGACGGCGATCCGACCGACGTGTTCCGCCTCGCCGACGCGTACGCGGGCCGGGAACCCGACGGCACGTACTCGAACCTGTTCGACGCCAACCTCGCGGTGAACTGCGCCGACGAGGAGGAGAAGCCGAGCCGGGAGCAGATCCGGCAGCTCCAGACGCGGTGGCGCCAGGCGTACCCGCTGTTCGGCCCGGCGCTCGCCGTCGGCATGCTCACCTGCGCCGAGTGGCCCGGCGGGCGCGACCCGTACCCGACCGGGCGGGCGGAGGGCGCGCCGCCGATCCTCGTCGTCGGCACCACCGGGGACCCGGCGACCCCGTACGAGCAGACGCCGGCGCTCGCCGGGATGCTGGGCGTGGGCCGGGTGCTGACCTGGGAGGGCGAGGGGCACACCGCCTACCCGCAGACGTCCTGCGTCACCGCGGCGGTCGACGCTTACCTGATCTCGTTGACCGTTCCCAGGGAGGGGCTTCGCTGCCCGGCCCGCTGACCGGCTGCTCCGGCGGCAGGTCGGGCAGTTCGATGCCGTGCCGCGCGGCGATCTCCTCCAGCAGCGCCCGCATCCGGCGTACGTCCGCCTTGAGCTGCTCCTGCTCGTCGTGCTCGAACGCGTCGTCGTCCACGATGAGTCGGCTGGCGAAGTGGGCGGTGATCAGCGGGATGACCAACAGCACCATGGTGGAGATGAGCAGCGCGGCGAGGGTCCGTCCCGCCCAGGTGGTCGGTGAGATGTCGCCGTAGCCGACGGTGGAGGCGGTCACCACCGCCCACCACACCGCGTCGGCGGGGCTTCGGTTCTCCACCTCGCCGTAGATGATGCCGGCGATCACGATCATCAGCAGGTACGACGCGATCAACGTCCGGGGTGAGTTCGCGAACCAGACCAGCCCCCGGTAGATCCACCGGAACGGCAGCAGGAGGACGTCCATGGGGCATCATGCTGCCCGCTACCCGCAACCACCGCTCACACATCCGCCGGCGTCCCTGTGTCAGGCTCGGCGGCATGATCTTCCGTGAAGCCGTCCGGGCCGATCTGCCCGCCGTCATCGCCCTGCTCGCCGACGACGTGCTCGGCCGGACACGGGACCACACCGAGGTCGACGAACGGTACGAGCGCGCCTTCGCCGACATCACCGCCGACCCGCGCAACCAGCTCATCGTCGCCGACGCCGGCGGTGAGCTGCTCGGCTGCATGCAGCTCACCTACATCCCGGGGCTGGGCCGGCACGGCACCGAGCGGCAGCTCGTCGAGGCGGTCCGTGTCCGCTCCGACCAGCGCGGGCGCGGGCTGGGCCGGCAGATGATGACCTGGGCGATCGACCAGGCGCGGGCCCGCGGCTGCGGGCTGGTCCAGCTCACCACCGACAAGTCCCGCCACGACGCGCACCGCTTCTACCTGGGCCTCGGCTTCGTGGCCAGTCACGAGGGCATGAAGCTACCGCTCTGACCCCACCCGGGGCGGTCGGCCGTCAGGCCGTCGACGCCGGCCGTTCATCCCGCGACCCGGGCCAGCGCAGGCCCGCTTCCTCGGCGGCGGCCCGGGCCCGCTCGACGAACCGCGACACGCTGCCGTCCAGCTCGGCCAGCTCGGCAGGACCGAGCAGCAGCACCGGCCCGCCGTCGGTCACGGCGAGCACGCAGGGCGTACGGCCCTCGCTCGCGGCGTGGATGTCGGCGTTGCGCTCGTTGAGGTGCACAAGCTGAACCGGAACGCCCAGGGTGGGGACGACGTCCCGCCATTCCCGCTTCGGCCCGAAGCCGCGGTGGGTGATGTCGCAGAGGGCGCACTCCGTGGTCCCCCGGAGCTTGCCGACGAGGTACGCCAGCTCACCACGGAGGCCACCGTCGGCGTGGTAGACGCCGACCAGCCGTCGGATCACACCGGTCGAGGGGGTCATGCCACCCATTCTGCCGGTCAGCGCGGCGAACCGACGTCTCGCCCGGGCCGACGCCGAGCACCAGGTAGCGGCCACCCACCAGGTGTCCCGGGAAGCCCCCAAGGTGCGGTTCAGTCGCCGGAGAAGCCGGTGAAGTGGATCTGCGCGGGGCGGCCGTCGAGCTGGCTTACGACGTATACGCCCTGCCAGCGTTCGCGTATCGAGGATGGGTTGAAGTCCTTCATCCACTCGACGACCTGGGTCGGCGTGGGCGTTCGGGTTCCGAAGAACTCAAGCGTCTGCTCATCGTTCAACGGAGAGACGGTGAACGGCGCCGGTCCAGCCGAGACTCCGTTGACCATGTCGATGATCGAGTACGTGCCTGACTCCGGTTGCGCTGCGAACAGTGTGTCCGGGTCGACCGGTTCCGGCCGCCGCTGGGCGGCACGCCAGTCCGCGAGGAGGTACTCGTTGATCCCGCTGCCGTCGTGGGCGGGGTCCAGTCTGGCGCGAAACTCGTCCTCAGCCAGGGCATACAGCGGGTTGGGCTCCTCGCGGTAGTACGCGCCCTCGGCATATACGTCCTGACGTAGCTGTTCAAGCGCGGTGGCCACGTCCGACTGGTAGGTAACGCTGTACGACCATCCCGAAGCGCCCACGTTCTCCCCGCTCGATGTCGATTGGCCGAGGGCCGACGCTAGTCCACCGGCACCCGGTACACCACCTCGTAGTACGGGCCCAGGACGATATCGGCAGTCTCCACCGCCAGTGGCCCGGCGTAGTACGTCCGCTCGATGACGAGAACGTGCGACCCGCGCGCCGTCAGCTCCAGCCCCTCGATCTCCGCTGGGCTGGCCGGTCTGGTGGTGACTCTCTCCTCGAACGCGTCGATTCGAACGCCGATCGTGTCCATACGGGCCACCACGCCCACCGCCGCGCCCTCCTCGGGCCATTCAACCGGTGTCCCTCCGGTGATGGCGAGCGGTTCGTGGGACTCCGACAGCTGGATGGGATGACCGTCGGAGCGAAACCGGTAGCGGGTGCGCATCACCGGGTCTCCGGGGTCGATCCCGAGTCTGGCCGCAACGGCAGGAGTAGCGGTGGTGTGTTCGCTGCTGTGCTCCCAGTCAGGCCGCTGGCCGGCGGCGGTGGCGTCGCGGGCGAAGGGTGAGGTCGGACCGGTGGCGGTGCGCAGGTCCCGGCCGTGGGCCCGCCGGGTGAGTCGACGGACCTGGCGTACGTAGTTGCCCGACCCGCGTCGACCCTCGATCAGTCCTTCGCCCTGCAGGATCGACAGGGCCGCTTTGACGACGGTCGTGGATACGCCGAACTGTTGCCGTAGCTGAGCTTCGGTGGGCAGCTTGTCGCCGGGACGAAGCGTCCCGCCACTGATCATGCCGCGCAGGGCTGTGGCGATGCGCAGATAAGCGGGGGCTGTGGGCATGGAGGAAGTGCCCTCCTTTCCGGTCTGCGCGCTCAGTCGACCACATCCGATTTAGTGCGCCAAATCTTGGCCGATGCATTGCCCGACGCAAGTTAGTGCACTAACTTGCGAGGTAGCTCCGTCACCGGCTGCTTCCGGTCTGCGACCAGATAGCCGGTGACCCTCACCCGTGCATGGGAGGCTCCCGTGGGCATACACACCGCGCCTGCCGAACGTCTGGCCCAACAGCGACGATCTCGGCAGGCCAAGCCGTGACGGTGCCTGAGGTCCTGACGAAAATTCCCTACTACGTAGAGCAGGCCGGTTACTGCATTGCCCTACACGAGAAGGCCAGCTGTCCGGCCTGCACCGACACCGGATGCCCGAGGCTGGACGAGGCTGCTGATGTCTTGGCCGTCTTCCGCGAGCAACGTCGCACGAGGTACGGGATCAAGCGGAACTTTTGAGCCACGGACATCACGATCTGGGCCGCTCCGGGAAACCGGTCTGCGAGTCGGCGTTGTGCCAGCCGGGAAGTCTGCTCAGGTAGCGGTTCCCCGAGGGCGGTCGCGGTCCTTGGAGGGCTGGACCCGCTTCGGCTCACCGGGCATCTTCGGGTGGTCCGGCGGATAGGGCATGTCGCCCTGCCCGGCGGCGGCGTCCCGCTCGGCCCACTCCAGCAGGGGCGTGATGTCCCACGGGGCGTCGTCGATGCCGGCGTGCGGGTCGCCCCGCTCAGCCAGCCGGGCCGGGACGGTGCGCAGGTCGAAGTCGTCCGGGTCGACGTCGGGCAGCTCGTCCCACGTCAGCGGGGTGGAGACGGTGGCCCGCGCGTTGGCCCGCAGCGAGTACGCGCACGCGATCGTCCGGTCCCGCGCCATCTGGTTGTAGTCGACGAAGACGCGGGTGCCGCGCTCCTCCTTCCACCAGGCGGTGGTGACCAGCTCCGGCCGGCGCCGCTCCAGCTCCCGGGCCAGCGCGATCGTCGCCCGGCGCACCTCGACGAACGTCCAGCGGGGTTGGATGCGCAGGTAGACGTGGACGCCCCGGCCGCCGGACGTCTTCGGCCAGCCGGCGACCCCCAGCTCGTCGAGGATTCCCCGCAGCTCGGCCGCGGCGGTGGCGGCGTCGGCGAAATCCGTGCCGGGCTGCGGGTCGAGGTCGACGCGCAGCTCGTCGGGGCGGTCCGGGTCGGCGGCACGGACCGGCCACGGGTGGAAGACCACCGTGCCCATCTGCGCCGCCCACGCCACGTGGGCCAGGTCGGCCGGGCAGAGCTCCGCCGCCGTCCGGCCGCTGGGGAAGCTGATCTCCGCGGTCTCGACCCACGGGGGTACGCCCCGGGTCGGCACCCGCTTCTGGAAGAACATCTCCCCCTCGATGCCCTCGGGGAAGCGTTGCAGGGTCGTGGGCCGCTCGCGCAGGGCGCGCATGATGCCGTCACCGACCGCCAGGTAGTAGTGGAAGACGTCGGCCTTGGTGAACCCGCGCTGCGGGAACATCAACCGTTCCGGACTGCTCAGCCGGACGCGGTGCCCGGAGACCTCGATCTCCTCGGCTGCGGCCTTCGTGCCACCCATTCCGCGACCCTATGCGATGGCTCCGACATCCGACGTACCGTTGGTGGGTGAGTCTCGACGACACCGAACTGCCCCGCACCGAGGACGAGTGGCGGGTCCGGCTCAGCCCCGAGGAGTTCCGGGTGCTGCGGGAGCACGGCACCGAAGCCCCGTGGACCGGCGAGTACGTGGACACCAAGACGCCCGGCGTCTACCACTGCCGGGCCTGCGGGCTGGAGCTGTTCGCCAGCGACACCAAGTTCGACTCGAACTGCGGCTGGCCGAGCTTCGACGACGCCATCCCGGGCCGGGTCAAGGAGATCGAGGACCGCAGCCTCGGCATGGTCCGGACGGAGATCCGGTGCGCCCGGTGCGACAGCCACCTCGGGCACGTGTTCCACGGTGAGGGGTTCACCCCGAAGGACACCCGGCACTGCGTGAACTCGGTCTCCATCCGGCTCGAACCGCGCGAGAGCTGACCGTCCGCCTCCGGGCTCCCACCCCCGGTCAGCCGTCTGTCAGCAGCGCCGTCTGCGCCGTACGCGACCGGGCGACCCGCTCGGCCAACTCGCGCACCGACGCGCTGCCGCCGACCGTGAGATGCGCGTGGGCGAGGTCCGCCGCCGCGCGCTGGTGGGCGCCGAGCACCGCGCGGAGTTCGCGGTCCACGTCGGCCGGGGCCGCGGCGCGCAGGCGGGCGAGGTCGTCGGCGCCGGCGTGCCCGGCGTGGTCGTGCGCGCCCCCGCTCGTGGGCCGGCCGGCGTCCCGCAGCCAGGTTCGCATCGTCCGCAGCTCGTCGGACTCGGTCGCCTCGATCGCGTCGAGCAGGGTCCGCAGCTGGGCGTCGGTCAGCCGCCCCTCGACCAGGCGGACGATCTCCAGCGTCCGCTCGGTGTGCGCCACCATCGCGGTGAGGAACGGGGCGTCGACCCCGGCAAGGCTCACCGGTGTGCTCGCGGGCGTGTTCGCCGGGGGCGGGGCGGGCGCGGCGGTGCCCGGGCCGCCGGTGCAGCCGCCGGCCAGCAGCAGCACGGCGAGCAGGGCGCCGAGGTGCGGTCGGCGGGTGCGGCACGCTCTGGGTACGGGCCGCACCCGTTGGGCCCGGGTCGGCACCGGCTCTAGACCTGGGTCCACAGGGCCGGGGTGTAAGGCGGCTCCCAGCCGGGCAGCGCGGTGTGCGGCTGGCGGCACCGGTACGTGGCTCCGCCGTACGTGACCTGGTCACCGACCTGGTAGGCGCGACCCGCCGTCCACGTGCCGCCCGGGGCGGGGGTGGTGGGCGCGGCGGTCGGGGTCGGTGGCGGGGTGGTCGGCGGTGGCGTGGTCGGCGTGGGTCCGCCGCCGCCTCCGATCTGGAGGTCGACGCAGGAGTAGAAGGCGTTGGCGGTGTCGGCGATGTTCCACACCGCGAGGACCTTCTGCCGCCCGGAGTATCCACCGAGGTTGACGGTGTGCGACACCGTGGCGGGAGGCTGCTGGCCACCGCCGCTGAACACCGCGACGCGGGTGTTCCCGATGAAGTACTCCCAGTTGCTGGTGGCGTGCCGGGCGGTGTTGGTCCAGGTGAACGTGACCGTGCTGCCGACGCTGGTGGCCGGCCAGCCCCGGCTGTCGTCGTTGAGGACGGCGAAGTGGGCGATCCCGGCGTGGCAGTTGCGCAGCCCCTTGGGGCCCTCGACGCTCTGCGGCTCCCATTTGATCTGGCCGCAGTCGGGCACCCGGTTCTGCGCACAGAGCGCCTGCCGGCTGGGCGGGCCGGACACGTACCCGTGTGCCTGGGCCGGCGCGGCGACGGCCAGGGAGGACAGCACGGCGCCCGTCGCGACCAACGGGAGGGTGACTCTTCGACGCATGGCGGCATCTCCTTTGCGGACGAGGCTGCTGAAGATGCCACCCAAGGTAAGTTAAACTTTGTTAACAGTAAAGACCCCTGTCGATAAAAACATCGATGGAGGTAAGTCGTATCTGCCGCGACGGACGGGGTCAGAGCAGCAGCAGGCTGCCCTGCTCGTCGATCCGGTCGGCGGAGTCATCGTCGAGCCAGACCCCACCCGTGGCGAGGTACCGGAAGCGGTACTCGCCCGGCCCGAGCTTGACCGTGATCGTGCGCGTGCCGTCCCGGCGGGTGACCAACTCGTGCCGACCGGGCTCCCAGCCGTTGAAGCACCCGACCACGCTGACGGTCCCGGGCGGGGCGTCCCGGGGGAGGCAGAAGGTGACGCGGGTCTGGTTGCCGAAGAGCTTGTTGCGCTTGATCACGTCTTTCCTCCGGGGGTCGGGTGTTCCACCGGTTCCAACGGCCGACACGCCGAGGACGACTCGCCGTGGAACCGGATCAGGTTCGCCGGTTCCGGTTGCCGAAGCGTGTCACGTGTTCGACGCTTGCGTTACGTGTCCACAATCGGGGGGTTTGTCATGGCGACCTGCGAGGTCTGCGGTAACGACTACTGGATGGCGTTCGAGGTGCATACGAGCAGCGGCGCCACGCACACCTTCGACTGCTTCGAGTGCGCGATCCACAAGATGGCGCCGATCTGCGAACACTGCCAGGTCAAGATCGTCGGCCACGGGGTGGAGGTGTCCGGTCGGTTCTTCTGCTCCGCGCACTGCGCCCGCGCCGAGGAAGGCGAGCAGGGCGCCAAGATCCGCGACGCCGTCGGCGCCCGCCCTTCCTGACGACGTAACCCTTCGGTAAGGGGTGCCGGGCGCGCAGCGGACTAAGATCCGATCATGCAATTCGGACGCTCGGCACGCCGCCCGCGCCGCCTCGCCGGCCTGGCCGTCATCACCATGACCGCCGCCGCCCTCGTCGGCTGCGCCGGGTCGGACGACCAGGCCGGGGCGCCCGGCACCCCCGCGCCGGCCACCGCGACCGGCGGCGCTGCCACCACCAGCGCCCCGGCCAGCCCGACCGGCGCCCCGCCGGCCAGCGTGCCGGAGACGCTCCGGTTCACCGCACGTACGGTCGACGGGCAGACCTTCGAGGGGGCCAGCCTGGCCGGCAAGCCGGCCGCGCTCTGGTTCTGGGCCGCCTGGTGCACCCGGTGCCGCGCCGCCGCCGACGACGTCGCGGCCATCCAGCGGGACACCGCGGCCGAGGCGAACCTGGTCGGCGTGGCCGGCCTGGGCAGCGGCGAGGGGGCCATGAAGCGCTTCATCGCCGACACCGGCATCGGCGGCTTCCCGAACCTCGCCGACGACAAGGGCGAGGTCTGGCGGAAGTTCGACGTGACCACCCAGGAGTACTGGGTGCTGTTGGACTCCACCGGCAAGGTCGTGCACTCCGGCCCGCTCAGCACGACCGAGGCCCGCCAGCGCATCAACGGCCTGAGCTGAACGTCAATGCCAGACGCCCCGTACGGCCTGGCGCTCGGAGCCGGGCTGCTCGCCGCGATCAACCCGTGTGGCTTCGCGCTGCTGCCGGCGTACCTGTCGGTGCTGGTGCTGGGGGACGGCCCGGCGGCCGACCGCGGGCCGCTCGCCCCGGTGGCCCGGGCGCTGGCGCTCACCGGGGCGATGACCCTCGGGTTCGTCGCCGTCTTCGGGACCTTCGGCCTGCTCGCCGCGCCCGCCGCCGACGCGATCGCCCGCCGGCTGCCCTGGGTGTCGGTGCTGATCGGCCTCGCGCTCGTGGTGGCGGGCGGCTGGCTGCTCGCCGGCCGGCAACTGCCCGCCTTCACCCCGAAGGTGGCCACCGGGCCGGCGGTCCGGCTGCGCTTCATGTCCATGGTGCTCTTCGGCGCCGCGTACGCGATCGCCTCGCTCGGCTGCACCATCGGGCCGTTCCTGGCGGTGGTGGTCGCCGCGTTCCGGGCCGGCTCGACCGGCGCCGGGATCGGCCTGTTCGTCGCGTACGCCGTGGGGATGGGTCTGGTGGTCGGCGCGGCGGCCCTCGCCGTGGCGCTGGCGCGGGAGTCGCT